>NZ_JAELTV010000220.1 GCF_016429005.1 Pedobacter sp. ASV19 | reverse complement strand
CCCCCCCCCCCCCCCCCCCCCCCCCCCCCCCCCCCCCCCCCCCCCCCCCTTTTAGATGTGTATAAGAGACAGGTTTTAACCAATTTAATAAAATATTGACTTTTATTTAACCAAAGTGAATGAAGCTTCTGCAACATCCCTGGAGTTTGTGCCAATAAAAACTTTAAAATCACCTGGTTCAGCTGCATATTTCAATTCTGCATTGTAGAACTTCAGATCATTTACTCCAATAGAGAAAGTAACAGTTTTGCTTTCTCCCTTTTTAAGAAATATCTTTTGAAAACCTTTCAGTTCCTTAACCGGACGGGTAATCGAACCATAGATGTCCTGAATATACATTTGTACCACTTCTTCGCCATCATAATCACCACTGTTGGTCACCTGAACAGAGGCCTGTAATTTACCTGCCGGACTCATTACTTTAGCATTCAGTGAAACAGGCGAATAGCTGAAAGTAGTATAACTTAAACCGTAACCAAAAGGATACAGCGGGTCATTAGGGCTGTCAATATAGCGCGATTTGAATTTATCCAGCGGATCCCCGACATATGGGCGGCCAGTGCTTTTGTGGTTGTAATACAATGGGATCTGTCCAACACTTCTTGGAAAAGTAGCTGTCAGTTTTCCGGCCGGATTATAATTTCCAACCAGCACCTCAGCAATGGCATTTCCAGCTTCTGTCCCACCAAACCAGGTTTCCAGAATGGCCGTTACATTGGCATCTTCCCATTCCAGGGTCAGCGGGCGGCTGTTCATTAACAAGAGTACAACCGGTTTTCCTGTTGCGGTAATGGCTTTTAACAAGGCTTTCTGGTTAGGCAGCAAGTCCAGGTTGGTGCGGCTGGTGGCTTCTCCACCCATAATTGCGCTTTCGCCCAATACCACTACGGCAACATCTGATTTTTTTGCAGCAGATACAGCCTCTTCAATCAACCGTTCCGGAGATTTCTCATCAGCTACAATATCAGCACCATTATTGTTGATTTGTTTTAGGATAGAAGGATCATCAACCAGGTTAGCCCCTTTAGCATAAGTAATGTCCATTTGCGGCGCATATCTTCTCAAACCTTCCAGAATACCAACTGCTTTTTTCCAATCGCCTGCCGCACTCCAGTTACCAATCATATCCCGTTTGTTATCTGCCAAAGGACCAATAAGCGCTATTTTTGCATTACCTTTTAAAGGTAAAACATGATTGTTGTTTTTCAACAGAACCAGTGAAGCACGGGTAATGGCTTTCGCATCCAGTCTGTTGTTGTCGCTTAAGATCTCTTTCTGTGCGCGTTCTTCACTGATGTACCTGTAAGGATTTTCAAATAAGCCTAATTTATATTTGGCTTCCAGGATTCTGCGGCAAGCCTGATCAATTGTTGCCACGCTGATCTTTTTCTCTCTCAGAGATTCTTTCAACGTACCTAAAAACCCTTCGCCAACCATGTCCATATCTACACCCGCATTCAGGGCCAGGGCGCTAACAGTTTTTAAATCACCCAGGCCATGGGCAATCAGTTCCGGAATTCCAGTATAATCTGTCACCACGAAACCATTAAATCCCCATTGCTTACGCAGTACATCCGTCATTAACCATTTATTGGCCGTAGCCGGTGTTCCGTTAATGTCATTGAAAGAGGCCATCACAGAGGCTGCACCAGCATCTACTGCTGCTTTATAAGGAGGAAAATAATCATTGTACATTTTGTTCAGGCTCATGTCTGTAGAGTTATAATCTCTTCCAGCTTCCGCAGCACCATATAAGGCGAAGTGTTTTACGCAAGCCAATATAGCATCTCTGTTAGACAGGTCACTGGTTTGGTAACCTTTCACCATAGCCTTTGCAATCAGGGAACCCAAATAAGGATCTTCTCCCGAACCTTCAGACATACGTCCCCATCGAGGGTCTCTTGCAATATCTACCATAGGAGAGAAGGTCCAGTTCAATCCATCGGCACTTGCTTCCCTTGCTGCAATGCGGGCACTCTTTTCAATCAGGCTCATGTCCCATGTTGCGCTTAAACCCAATGGAATAGGGAAAATGGTTTTATGGCCATGGACTACATCATAACCAAACAGCAAAGGAATCTTTAAACGCGATTTCTGGAGTGCCAGGTCCTGTAGTTTTTTAACTGCTGCCGGTGTATAAGTATTGAAAACCCCACCAACAAGCCCCTTTTCGATTTTCTCATCTACACCCTGACTGAGTATAGGACCTGTAACGTCAAAGCCTACCGAAGGCAGGTTCAACTGGCCGATCTTTTCATCCAGTGTCATTTTAGACATCAGATTATTGATATAGGAATTCATCTTCTGATCGGCAGTGGCTGTGGTTTTTTTCTTCTGCGCAAATACAGCACTTGAGCTAAAGAGCGCAGCCACTAAGAATAAGGAGGTCGCTTTTTTCATGAATATATAATTGTTTATATGTGTGTTCTTTTTTATTTAATCAGTAAGGGTGTAATTTCTTTAATCCAGATGGCATAGCCCGCCGGTTTCATATGCAGCATATCTTCCAGGAATAATTCTGGTCTCAGCTGACCGTTTTTTAACATTTTACTGTTTACATCAACAAAACGGGTATTCTTATAATGACCAAGGTATTCCTTAATGAGTGCATTGGTATGTATCATCGTTTCGGCATACTGAACCCTCGACGGACTGTTTTTTATAGAAATATACAATACCGGAACATCAGCAAATTTATTGCGGATGTGGGTAAAGAAAGTGGCAAAACGGCTTAAAGCTTCCTCTGCACTTACACCATCAGTTGCAATATCATTTTCTCCACTGTAAATCACAACCTGTCTTGGCAGGTACGGATAAACCAGGTCTGCAATGTAAAAATCAGCCTGTGCGAGCGTGGAGCCCCCAAAGCCACGGTTTATGGCACCATATTTTTTAAAAACAGTTTCCAGATCTGTCCATTTCGTAAAGGAAGAGCTGCCAACGAACAGGATGCCGTTTTTTGCCGGCATGGCCACACTGTCCTTATGTTTAAAATCCTGGATCTCTTTCCAGAATGCCGGTTTTTGTTGTGCGGTCGATTGCTGTCCGGCAAAGATCAGCAAGGTCATTACTAAAAGATAAAATTGTCTCATCATATGCTTAATTCACTTTCATTACAGGGCTGCGTTCAGAAACACCACTTTCATTTATAGCCTCAATGCTAAAATAATAGGCCTTTTCCTTATCCATTCCCTTGTACCAGTACTCGTTGGTATTGTATACCATAATACTGTTGTAGAGTTTATCCGGCGATGTGCCCAGATAGAGGTTATAGGCATAAGCCTCTTTATTGGCTGTCCATTTGATCCAGGCACTGCGTTTGTCTTTTTCTGTTCTCAGCACCATCAGGTCTTTAATGGCTGTTGGTTTAGGAACATCACTATTGCCAAAAACACGCAATCCGCTAATGGCAAATTTTCCCGTAGGCATATGGATGTTTTCAAGCTTAACAAAGCGTGCCTTAACCTGTTGTTCCAGCTCTATATACTCATGGGGAACATCCGTTTTGTTCTTGCTTTTATCGGCCAGAACTTTCCATTTTTTGCCGTCCTCGGAGTACCAGAGTTTATACTGATGATAAATGCCCTGTTGTTTCCCCAGGAATTCCGCATCCTGGTCTGCATAATTGATCTGGATAGCACGCAGGGTAGAAAGCCTGCCCAGATCCGACTGAATCCATTCCCCTTTGTTTGCCGTCGCAGCACTCCAGTAGGTCTGGATACATTCGTCCACAGCATTATTGGCTGCATAGGCTCCATAAGTGGAAGATGCCTGTACAGGTTTATTGTAATTCAGCAGCATCCAGCCTGTGAAGCCGCTGGTTAGGTGGTCTGTTGCTTTAGTTGGAAGGTAATGAGGGTAATCTCCAAAGGCGGCATCCATGTACAGCACGTCGTCTTTATCAAAGCCCGCGGGCCAGATCCCTATGCGGCGTTCAAAATTATTTTTAACAGCAATGACCATGGTAGATACATGCCAGTAATTGTTCCACTTGTCCTGAAAAGTAGCCCCATGTCCTGCACCTCGCGCAAATCCACCAGGTTTATACGAAAAAGGAAGAGACTGATGTTCAAAGGGCCCAAGAGGTGTTGTTCCAACAGCTACACCATCCGCATATCCACTAAATTCGGTAGCAGGAGCACCATATTGCAGATAATATTTGCCGTGGTATCTGGTCATCCAGGCACCCTCCATAAAAGGATCCAGGAAAGTGTTGTCCAGGTGTTCACCAAATCGCTGCCAGCCAAAACGGTCTGGGTTTAAAAGTAAAAGCTCCTTCCTGGTCCCAACTGGCTGGAAAGTTTTTCGGTTCAGTTCCACGCCATATAAAGGATAAACATTACTGCTCCCGTTATACATATACAGTTTTCCGTCCTCATCTACAAAATGTGCCGGGTCCCAGCCGCCAATTTCAAATTCGTGAACGGCTTCTTTCCATTCATTCGCTTTAGGATTGGTACTCATCCAAATGGGGAAATTACGGGAATAAGTGGAACCGAACACCAGCATGGTATCTCCCTGTATCCAGACAGAAGGCGCACACAGATCATCATACACTTTATGTTCTGGCCTTAAAAATGACTTAGAGACAAATTTCCAGTTGTACAGGTCGCTGCTCCACCAATAGCCCCACTGGTTAGTAGAAAACAAATAATAATCCCCTTTGTAATTTACAATGACCGGATCTGCAGTGGCACGGTGTTTCCCTTGTTCTGTAAAATTGGGAATAGGGGTATAGCCATAATCCAGATTAATCGGATTACAATAAGTTTGCTGCTGATGCTGAGCCATGGCAGCCGTGCAAAGGCCAATCAGGCAAACAAAAATCAAGATATGTTTCCTTATATCCATGTTAAGGCTTTAAAAAAGGACTGGTGAAACCTAAATGAGTTAATCCTTTTTGTACTTCGGGGCTGTTCATAAACAATTTCCAGAGCAAACCAGTTCTGTAATTTTCGATCATGACCACAATGGGTCCCTGATCTATACCTAAATATCTTTTTGGATACCAGTTATCCGTTTCAGAAAAAGCATCGTAAAAGCCGTATTCGCCCCAGATTTTATCACCCAGATCTTCATATAAATGCCTGATGACCTGCATAGATTCTTTAGGGGTATAAGGAATAGAAGATAATGCAGCAGTAGGAGAGATGACACCGAGGTCTTCATTAATGCTGTGTGCAGCATAACCGTTTACCGAATAGCTGGCGGTAAGGCCCCAGCAGTTTGCTGCATAACCTTTAAATTTCTTTGGGTTGGCCACGCAATAGTCGCGAATGGCCAGAGTTTGATTTACATTGTTTTGCCAGTAATCTGCATACTGGTCTTTCAGGCCTTTAGGATTTAAACCTAAATAAGAATAATGTGCCCAGAAAAGTGGTCCTACAGAACCCTTGGCACCCTGATAATCTAACTGTATCGGATGACCTTCAACCTTTATATCGGTTTTAATTGCGCCGTTTCTAGCCCATCCTTCGTGATAAGCAGCGGCAGGAATGGCATGCCCGGGCGAGGAGGCACCCACAACATACATAATTAAACACTCATTATAACCCCTTACCGGGAAATTCATTTCCCATTGGTATTGGGGCGACCAATGCCAGTACAGTACGTTTTGTCCGTTTCTGTACCAGTTGTAGTCTATACCTTTCCATAAACCGTCTGCTTTTTCAGCCAGCAGTTTTTCTTCGGTATTTCCATTTTTATAATATTCATGGATACAAATTAAGGCTTGTGCCACAAAAGAGCTTTCCACAAGGTCACCTCCATTATCTTTCTGCCCAAATGCTTTTACCTTACCTGTTTCGCCAACAATCCAATGCGGCCAGGCTCCATGAAAACGGTCTGCTGCGGATAGGAAATTCAGGATCTTATTCAGTCGTTTTAACCCCCCTTCTTTACCCACATAGCCCCTATCGATTCCACTTAAAATGGCCATAAGGCCAAATCCCGTTGCTCCGGTGGCCACAATATTTTTATCGTTGTCAGGATAAATATTATCCGAATGGAAGCGTTCCCTTGCAGCTCCAGAAACAGGCTCTGCACCATTCCAAAAATACTGGAATGTTTGTTTCTGCACCAGATCTAGCAATTGCTCGTCTGTCAGGTTCTTCTGGATTGTTACAGGTGGAGGTGTCTGCCCTGTATTGTTCTGTGCCTCAGCAGGCTGAGGAACCATCGTGGAACAGGAGGTGAGGGCTAAAAACAGTAAAGGAAAGAGTCTAAGTTTAATCATGTGTTCAAGGGATAAAAAAAGGCTGCTGACTTAGATCAGCAGCCTTCGGATTCATGTGTGTTTAGTAACCAGGGTTTTGGGTAAGAACCCCACCACTCAAGTCAATTTCAGATTGTGGAATAGGCCACACTTCGTTGCGGCCAGCTTTCCAGCCTTTTACACCAAAGATCTGTGTTCCTCTTCCCTGACGGATCACATCGAAATAACGATCGTTTTCCATAGCCAGTTCCGAACGTCTCTCATTCCAGATCGCTAAACGCAAAGCTGCCTGATCAGTCGTGGTTACTTTAGGCAGGATAGAAGTATTTCCCTGACGGGCTCTGAATCTTACCTGTTCCAGTGAGGATAAGGCCTGACTGGTGTTGCCAAGTTCATTTGCAGCTTCAGCATTCATTAGCAACACATCTGAGTAACGCAGGATCCTAACGTTCTGCTGAGCACCTTCGTTGAAATTTGGTACATATAGAGAAAAAGGAACATAAGATTTTTGATTGTACATCGGGTTATCGCCAATTTTATCAATTACATCACCCTCTGGAGTAGTTTCACCCCTGAAAATGATGGTCGCATCCCTTCTCGGATCACCTGGTTCATAGGAAGCAGCCAACTCAGCTGAAGGAACATTGAATCCCCAGCCACCACCAGTCTGGCCACGTACACCTTGTACCTGGGAGTATTGTGAATTGGAAGCGTCCGGATTACCAGGAACTAAGGCACATTGGATCTCAAAGATGGACTCAGGACCATTTTCATTAGCCAGTCTGAAAACCTGCTCATAATTAGGTAATAAGGAATAACCCAGCCCCATTACGGTATTGGTATAGGAAAGTACATCATTCCATTTTTTCAGATACATGGCAACTTTTGCATGCAGGGCTAAAGCCGCTCCTTTGGTTGCACGGCCTAAATCAGCAGCACCATAACTCTGTGGCAATACGGCAGCGGCATCGTTCAGATCTGATTCAATCTGTGCATAGACCTCTGCAACAGATGCCCTTGGCAGATTGTAATCCACAGTAGGATTTGTGGGTAATTTGGTACGTAAAGGTACGCCTCCAAATGCACGAACCAACCTAAAATAGGAAAGTGCACGTATAAATTTAGCTTCTCCAAAGTACCTGTCTTTTAATGCAGCGTCCATAGTAATGCCGGGTACATTTTGCAGTACCTGGTTACAGTAGTTGATGTTGCGGTACTGACCGTTCCAGAAACCAGAGATATTTCCTTGGTCCGGATCTATTGTAAACCGATCAAAATCCAGAAAGAAACTGGCATCTGCTGGCGTACTACCCTTATCAGCATCGTCAGAACCCATGCTTTCTATAGCGATGGCCGGGAAAGCCGTGTTCTCCCAGGAACGCATATTGCCATATATCGCATTTACAGCTGCTGCGGCATCGTCTGCAGTCCTCCAGAATGTTGTGGATTGCTGCTTTCCTTCTTGAGGAACATCCAGAAAGCTTTTTTTACAGGAAGGGAAGGTTGCAATGGCAATCGTTAAACCAATACCCAATACTGCTTTTGTATAATTTTTATTATGTAATTTCATGATGTTGCAGGTTAAAAAGTAAGGTTAATACCAAAGTTATAGGTGGCATACAAAGGATATACGTTAGCATCGATACCACCGTTTAAGGTTGAATTCTGCTGAACAGTGGCGATTTTGTCTGCATTGTCTTTAGGAACTGGTCCAACCTCAGGACTGAATCCTTTATAACCAAAAATGTTTATGGCATTTTGTGCATTGGCATAGAACCTGATTTTTTTGATTTTCCATTTATTTAAGATCGTTGAAGGTAGCGTGTAACCCAATTGTGCATTTCTAACCCTGAAATAAGATCCGCTGGAGATAAAGAAGGTGCTTGGGGCCGAGTTGGCAGAAGAACCGATGTTTGCTGAAGGATAAGTGTTTGACGTGCCTTCTCCATGCCATCTGTTGTCAAAGAAATCTTTGGTGATGTTCTCGTTTCCATAGCGGTAGGCCAGGTTAGCATCTGTCTCTTATACACATCT
>NZ_JAELTV010000021.1 GCF_016429005.1 Pedobacter sp. ASV19 | reverse complement strand
CCCCCCCCCCCCCCCCCCCCCCCCCCTTTCCCACCACCCCCCGACCACCGACACCTACACCGGCTAACGTTCGTCGGCAGCGTCAGATGTGTATAAGAGACAGGGTCTCTGTAAACGGAGAGGATTCTATTCGAAGTAATGCGGGAAAGCTTGTAGCTGTAATTCCACTTAAGATTGGTTTAAAATTCTATAAAAATGGGCGGGTAGCACAATTTCGTGGTTTTGATATTAAGGAAATATCATCTTCAAATCCGGAGAAAGCCCGACAGGGACTCTATGAACTGAAAAATGGTTTGTTGTCTGCAGAATTTGTTTACCATTCTCCGCAGGCAGGAATCTTTTTAGGTAAGGATAAAGTGGAAGTTAGAGGCGACACCATTTTATTAACAGATAAAACTTATGAATATAAATATGTTAAGGAGAAATTGCCTGCTGAGTTTTTGATTTTCCAACCCCTCTGGTGATTTTAGATCATAGTTTGCGAAAGAACTCTTGATGGTAATTGAATACATGTCTTTTACCAGTCATTCCCATATTTTTTCTGGCGGAATTTTCCGTGACTGTTTTCCAATTCTCCAAAAGCGGAGAAAATTCTCCAAAGTGTTTTTAGTTAGATTTTTCTGGATTGACAGGTTTTTAGGAATTCTGAATCAATGTAATCTTCTCTTCAAACCAATCAAATCCATTCATATACCATTCAATTCCATTCAAAACCATTCACGGCTTGCTGAGTGGTAGGTTCTTGTTTTTTAGGTGTTTACCTTTGGTTTGTGGGCTTCTAAATCTGTCTTGGCTGGCCAGCAGGGTGTGTTTTTGGGCTCTTTAATTAACTAATGTTTTACGCTTTAAAATTTGAATTATGGGAACGTATAAAAAAGGAATCCTTGGTTTTATCAGGGGTAGAGTGGGTAATGTTGTTGGCGCGGTTTGGAACGGCATTCATTATCTGAAAAGTTTGCCGGATGTTTCTCCGGACAGGAAGCCGACTGCGGCGCAGTTGAATCAGCAATTGATATTCGCTTTGGTTGTTGGGTTTTTGAAGCCTTTAAAGGTGTTGCTGAATATCGGTTATCAGACTTTTACGAAGGGTACTACGCCTGTAAATGCGGCGACGGGTTATCATCTTAAGCATGCGGTTACCGGGGTGGCTCCAAATTATGTGATTGATTATCCGAAGGTGGTCTTTAGTGTTGGGAATCTGGAGGAGCCGCAGATGCCTGGTATTACGACTGGCGGGACGGCGAAGATTGATTTTGACTGGGCAGGATTGGTGAATGCGGATGAAGGGGCGGCTACGGATCGTGCGACTTTTCTGGTGTTTAACCCGACCTTGAAGAAGTATGTGACTGTTAGGGACGTGGTTGCACGGAGTGCGATGGCTTTTTCTTTAACGGTACCTGCGGCCTGGATTGGGCATGATGTGCATTGTTATATGGCTTTTACCAGTCTGGATGGGAAAAAGGTAAGTAATAGTGCTTATGTGGGTGAGATACCAGTGATTTAAAAATGAAGGTGTGCGGTGAAAGCTGCACACCTTCTTTGGTTTTATCTTTTACATTTTTAAAGTTATGGCTAGGTATAAAAATGGGATTAATGGTCCTGTATCGGGTAAGGTTGGAATGGTGATTGGTTCGTCTTGCCGGGGTATTCAGTATTTAAAGAGTGTGGCTGATGTTTCTGCTGTTCCGGCTACGGAGGCGCAGTTGAACCAGCGGTTGAAGTTGGCTTTGGTGAGTGGTTGGCTGAGGCCTTTGTTGTCCTGGATTAATGTGGGGTATCAGATGTTCAGGGTGGAGAAAACGCCTATGAACGCAGCGGTTTCTTATCATATGAAGGAGACGTTATTGGGTGAGGGGCCGGATTACCGGATTGATTTTGCGAAGGCGATTTTTAGCAGGGGTGATTTGTTGATTTCCTGGGTTAAAAAGGCGGTTTTATTGATGAATGGGACGGTGCATGTGGTTTGGGAGAATGGTCCGCTTTCGGTGTTTTGTAAGGAGAATGACCGGGCTAATTTCATTCTTTACAATGCTGCAAGGGGAAAGTTTGTGACGTTTAGGGAGGTGGCTTTGAGGGCAGCTAAGGAGGTGTTGTTGGATTTGCCGCCTGGCTTTGCTTCGGATATTTTGCATGGGTGGTTGCATTTTGTGAATGAAGCCGGTGATCAGGTGAGTACGTCGGTTTACATCGGGGAGTTGAGGTTGTAAATTTTGCCGGCGTAGAGCTCATGGGATATTGGCTCTGGATTGTTCTTTGACGTATTTTTTTTGGGCGCATGGCGGAGAGGGTTTAGAACTGGTAGTTGCTTGAGAATAATCAGAAAAAATAAAATTATTGTAGCGTTTATGCATTTTGATACGTATTAGTTTTAGAAACTAACCAAATAGAACCCTTAACATGAAAAGTAATCTAAATTCCGTTTTCAAATCATTAACTATTGTACTGTCAATTGCATTATTTTGCCTGGGCTGTAAAAAGAAAGAGCATTCATCTACGGAGTGGGGTGAGCTTGCTACCGCAAAGTTGAATGAGATCACCGTGCTTACTGCCAATATTCCCTGCAGCCAACTCACCAACGTTTCCATTCAGGAAATGGCTTCAGGTTGTTCATCAACATATTACCCGGTTAAGGTGTCCGATCAGGCAAAATTTGAAAAGCTAAAAAAGGAATACTTTGATCTGTTAAGTGAGCAAACAAAGGCAATGATTAGAGAAGGTTACATTGTTGATCCATGTTTCGAATATCTTTGGATCGCTGAACAACCTATTCGATTAGAATGTAATACCGGCAAAGTGAAGGTCATTACTTCTGCAAATATGAGCATAGAAGAAGCTAAACCTCTTGCCGCGAAGACTTATTTAGAAATTATGGCTATTGTAAATGCCCAGACTTGTACTAATGCGTCCTCTTGGATACCTACACCCTTGATTAAAGATAGACTTATGGATGTAGAATATATCCCTTATTCAGGGGCTCAGGACTTTACTGTATTGAAGAAAAAGGTTTCCCTTTACAATGGGTTGAAAGCCAGGATTATTCATGCAGATGGACCCGCAGCTGCTGTTGAGCCTCAAACAAAGGTGGAAAGAATAGATTGTATTAATGGTAAACCTGTAATCAAGTTGACTACGAAATAGTAATAGAGGTTGGCAGCGCTCATAATACTTTAATTTATTTTTTCATTTCAACTAGTCCTCAGACATTTGAAAAATGTATTAGTAGTAATATAGCGCTGATGAACCTTAATAACATGAAAGAAAACAGACTTAATTTTTTAATACTATTAGCTGTTATTTTTACTGGGTGTGGCAAAAATAATTCGTATAGCCAGGATTCTTATAAGGGAGGAAATAAGCATGCTCCGGTGGATATTTCTTCTTTTCCTGTTGCGGAAGGGGCCTATGATATAAATTCCAGGATTTCCGGGCCACTTAAGGATAGTCTGGATAAAACCTTGAAGAAGGTATTTGATCTTACAGGAATGTCTGGTATATCTGCAGCTATGCTTGTTCCGGGAAAAGGAATATGGCAAATAGATACGGGTTTTCTTTCCAAACAGGAAGGGAAAAAGGTAGATTCAACCAGTGTGTTTTACTGGGCAAGTGTGAGTAAATTACTCACTGCAACCGTGATTGATCAGTTGATTACCGCGCAAAAATTACGTGGGGACAGCAAACTTTCGGAGTGGTTTCCTCAATTTCAAAATGCCAGTAAAATTACTATTGACGAGTTGTTGATGCACACCAGCGGCATTTATAGTTTTAATAATGATCCGAATACTTTTTCAGTAACCAGGTATTACAATCCTTCGGAACTGATCGAATTGTCTCTGAGTAGGAAAAATCTGTTCAGTCCGGGTACTTATTGGTCCTATAGTAATACCGGATATTTACTTTTGGCACTGATTGCAGAGAAGGTAGAAGGAATATCTTTTGCAAAGATTATTGAGCAAAGAATCTCCAGGCCTTTGCATCTAACTTCTTTAAGGGTGCTGGATCCTGGGGAGAAACCTGTTAACCTCGCTTTGGCTCATGAAAATGGCCAGATCGCGGCAGAGGCCTACTCCGTTCCGCTTGGGGCAGGAAATATAATAAGCAATGCAAGGGAAATGGTGATTATACTTTACGCCTTACTTACTGGTAAACTGGGCCCGGCTGCTCAGGTATATAGCCGTTTTAATGATTTGTACCCCATGTTTGATAAAGGAAGCTATTATGGCAAAGGTGTAATGGTAACAGATTTTAGTGAACTGACCGGTGAAAAGAAACTTTGGATTGGGCATAGTGGGGGTACTCAAACTTACCGGGCTTTGGTTGTCTATGATGTAGCGACTAAGGCTTTTGTGGCAGTTTCTATTAATCAACATGTTAGTGTAGAAGCTGTGGCCAGGAAGTTGCTGGAACAAATAAAACCATAGTAAAACAATTACTTTAATGGAGTCTGAATATTTTTCTGAGCAAATTGCAGAGGGGGGGGGGCGGGGCAGGGCTTGCCTGTGTACTCAAAATCTATCCATTTTTTTTCAAAGTATACTGTTGTGGATTGGTTAGTCTTGTTAAGGGCCTTTGCTTGTACGAAATTTCCTTTTGTCGATACGTATTTTAAAGTTAAGGAGTCGATTCTGGTATCGTAGTAAGCACCAAGTTTACATCCGAAAGGGTTATTTTGAACATCGTCTGTAAAAATTGAGAATAATATTAGCCGTTCTGATGTAATGTCGGGAGCTGCATAACCAAAAAATCGGTGATCTTTCCTCATATAAGCGGTTAAATTGATGGTGCTGTCACTGCCATGCAAGTAAACGTAAGCCTTTGTGACGTCATCGCCTGATGCAATAACACTTGCATTGTTTGTTTTTTCAATGCTGTCAAGTCGGGACGTAAATTCTTTTTTTGGTGCAGGTTTTTGTACTGGCTTTGGTGCAGGTTTGTTTGTGTCAGCGAGTACAATGTTCGCGGTGTCTTTTAGCTTTTTTTCTGTGCCCGGTTGTTTGTGTGTACAGGCTGAAAGAAGCAAAGTTAATATTGGTAGATATACTCTGTTTTTCATCGTATAAAAATAGAGAAATAATATAAAGGTTTATTGACCGAAAAGGTTGTAATTAAATTGAACAATGAGGAAAAGGGTAACTTGGTTTTTTTCAACTTGTAGACATATTGTAGCCGGGTGATATTTGGAATTGACCATGCATAAAGGGAGTTTTGTTAACACATTTATCACTTAAACCCAATTCCCTATGAAAAAATTAACAAGGTCTTTTATCATTTTACTTGTCTGCAATATTGTATTTCTGGCGGAAGCTTGCCGCTTACCGGCATCGCCTGAAAAATATTTTGATGTGACAACGCTGAATGCCAATTCTGTATCCTATTTTGGTAGTGAATATTTTACTAAGATGCTGGGATACCGGGGTAAGCCTCTTGCAGCCGGTCCTGGTGTTGATCAGTATAATTATGAGCAACAGCTTGGGTTTGCTATAAAAAGGGTGGAGAAATACCTGAAAAATATTGATGAACTATTGCCTACAAAGGACACCCAGGCCCTGATTGATGCTTCTAAAGATCTTTTCCAGTTTACGCTTGAAAGCTATAAAAAAGATCATCTGCCCATTGCTAAAATGATTGACCGGAAAGCACCTGCAGATGAAATAGCCAAAGCAATGAATGATTTGGACAAAAGGTTATACACGGCATTTACCGTCCGGTATAATAAGTTATATGAGATTGGAACCCGGTATGCCAAAGAAAATAATATAAAACTGATGGAAATGCCTCAGTTTAGCAGGTAATAGAATTTTGCAGCGTTTTTCTGAGGTTTGGATGAAGCAATGACTTTCTAATCATGCATAAAATTATTATTTTGCGGCTATAAATAATTGCGCTCATGGAAGCTTCTCAAATTAAAATTTCTAAACAGTTCAGGAAAATGGCTGTCCGGTCCATTGGCGCTATTCTTTTGTTTATGGTTACTTATCTTGTTCTGGTCAGTCTTGCTGTACTATTTGCCTTGGTTTGTGGTTATGCGGCGGTTATGCTGGTAATTTTGAAGGCCATGTTTGCTACCATAATGCTTGGCCTGGGACTCATTAGCCTAGGTATTCTGGTGCTGATTTTCCTGGTGAAATTTGTGTTCAACAAGAATAAAACAGATCGGTCGCATTTAATGGAAATTACAGAGGCGAATGAACAAAAGCTATTTGAATTCATTGCAGAGATTGTTGCTGATGTGAAAACAGATTTTCCTAAAAGAATATACCTTTCTGCCGATGTGAATGCCTCTGTATTTTATGACTCCAGTTTCTGGAGTATGTTCCTTCCGGTAAAAAAGAATTTACAAATAGGATTGGGATTGATGAATGCGGTATCAAAACAGGAACTAAAAGCCATTCTTGCTCATGAATTTGGTCATTTTTCCCAGAGAAGCATGAAAGTTGGAAGCTATGTTTACAATGTAAACCGGGTGCTTCATGATATGTTGTATGATAATGGTTCTTACAGCGAAATGATGGCCAAATGGTCTGGGACAAGTAATTACTTTAATTTGTTTGCAGGGATTGCTGTAAAAATGATCACTGGTATTCAGTTTTTGCTAAAGAAAGTATATGAGGTCGTCAATTTGAACTATTTGGGTTTATCAAGGGAAATGGAATTTCATGCAGATGCTGTGGCGGCAGGGGTGGCCGGCTCTCAGGCACTTATTGACTCACTGTTGCGGCTGGAGTTGGCCGATCAGTCTCTTAATGAAGTTTTTAACTATTATAATACTAAATTCGAAGAGGCCGAGAAAACCGATAATTTCTATCCACAGCAACGTTATGTGATGACTTTTATGGCCTCAAAGTATCAGCTGGAGATAGAAAATGACCTTCCCAAAGTAAATCCGGATAGTTACAGCAGGTTCAATAAATCCAAACTGGTTTTAAAAGACCAATGGTCTTCGCATCCAAGTACCCAGGATAGAATTAAAGCCTTGAAATTATTGAATAAAGTACGAACGGTACAGGAACAGGGTATTGCATCTGAATTGCTTATGGACGCTGAAGCGGTTCAGAAACAGTTTACAGCGCGCTTGTTTGATGCAGTTCAATATTCTAAACCTCCTGTTGTACAGGGTTTTTTCGCTTTTCAGGAAGAGTATTCCAAGACCTACAATCAACATGTATTTCCCGAGGTTTATAAGGGGTATTTTAATGAGAGAAACCCAGTTGGTGCGGCTACAGAATCTGCGTTTTTAAAACCGACAGTTGAAAGCGATCTGGCTTTGGACGTATTATTTAGTGAGGAAACGTTGGACATGATGTATACCTCAAAGTCTATTGAGGCGGACCTTGCAACCTTGGAGCAAATTGGTTCGGGAGATTTTGTATTGAAATCGTTTGATTATGATGGTCATAAATACACACCTGCTGATTGCCCTGAGATTATCGAACAGCTGAACAAAGAATTGGAAGTATTGAATGAAAAGCTTGTTCAGAGAGACCAGGATATCTTCTGTAGGTTTTATAGTAATGCATCCAGTGCCGGTAAATTAATAGAATTCAGGCAAATGCACCAGGACTATCGGCGTGCATTGGATTTGTTTGTTCGGCAGCAGGAAATTTATACTGATCTGGTTAAAACAAGTGCATTTATGCAGGTGAGTATGCCCTTCGAGGAAATTCGGGAAAGCCTTAAAAACCTTAAATGGTCCGAACGTTTTTTTATAGAACAAATTCGGACTATTTTAGCAGAAGAATGGTGTAAAGAAGAGATTGATGAGAAAACCAGGGGAAGATTTGAGCGTTACCTGGAACAGGATTGGAAGTACTTTGCCGGAACCGCGTATTTTGATCATGAACTTGATCTGCTCTTTACTGCAATGAATGATTTTCTAAGAATAATTGCACGCATTCATTATCTGAAGAAAAATTCCTTATTGACTACCCAGCTTGAATATAGTTATTCTTCGAGTTCTTTAGTCTGATTGTTCATCTTGATTACAGCTTCATTCAATTCGCAAACAGAAGTTTCGAGGTGGTCCAGGATAGGGATCAGGTTTTCGTGATCGTCTATTGATGGCCGGATCAGTTGAACCAGCGCAGTGAGGTTGGCCAGAGGTCTTCTGATCTCATGGGAGTTTAGCCAGGCAATTTCTTTGAGTTTCCGGTTTTTTAAGAGCAGCTCGGTTCTGTGTCTGCGTTCAGTTCTGAACCTTTTCCTGTAATAGTAGTTGAGTGAAAGCAACACCAGAACAGAAGTTGCAACAAGAAATATCAGATTCTTGAAAAAATGCAAGCCCTGGAGATTAACGGAGGGATACTGATTGTCAATCCAGTTGATGACAACTGCACCTGCCAGGAGCCAGAGACTGCCCAGCAGGAAATATAGAAGGGCAATTTTTAATAAGGGATATTTTTTCACAGCAAGAAAGGGATGTTTATTGTAAAAATAAACTTTTATTGGTGTTAATTTGTAAAATGTTAACTGTGAAATTTGGATGTGTGTTCTAAAAAATTAAAGAGAAAGTTTTAACAAGGCCTTTTCTGCTTCTTCAAGCTGGTGTTGAATTTCCTGTACTGCAGACTTGGTCTGGAGTTTTAAATTGGGAACCAGGTTTCTGTAATAAATTATACCTTCCTGCAACTGGGCAGAAAACTTGCTGAAATAGCGGGCTTTCTTATCACTCAACAACTCCAGATGAGAGGAGATGTCTTTCTTCAGATAATCAATATAAAGGTTAAGCTCATTGATGAACAGGTTTGGCCTTTTTGCAGTTGCAAGCAGGTTTTCGCGTCCGTAAATATGACCGATCATTTCTGAAAGCCTGTACTTTCCCGAAAAATAGGCCAGATTAGGACCCGGACAAATGCTCACTGCTTTACTTTCCCTTGGCTTCAGTAATCCGTCTTTTATATAAGCAGAAGCACAGAGTCCTTCGCACAAGCATACTTTTTCTGTAATAGTTTCAAATTGCCTGCGGTAGTCTTTTTCCTCAAGTTCCATGCTTTGCAGTTGTTCAATCTTCAGGTGCTGGTATTCTCTTGAAGCGGTACAAATGGGCTGCGCAGTGAATTCTGTATTGGTGCAGAGGTATTTTTTCTTGCATGGACTGCCAGGCCTTCCTTTTTCAATACGCTGAAGTCTCAGTTCCTCGGCGGTGCTTTTGCGGAAATTATTAAACAATACACCCAGAGGGGAGGAATTACTCAGATAGTAGTCTTTTTCTTCTGCAGTAACCAGTGCTTCCAGGGTATCCTGATCTACATTGGTGGCTTCAGGTACGAGGAGGAAAGGGCTTCCCCAGCCGGCGGCATCAAGCTGATAATAGCTGAGCAGGAATTCATGCTCTTCAGCTGTTCCTATTCCGCCTTGAACCGTGATCCGTTGTTGTGGCTGCTCATTAACCGGGATGTTTTTTTTCTGCAGAGCTTCCGTATAGATTTCCCAGAGTTCGTTGGCCAGGGCCTTACGGTTCTGTTTAAATTCCTCCAGGATTGGGCCCATCAGTAAACCATCGGTGGCAAAGGCATGTCCGCCACAGTTGAGACCAGATTCTACCCTGAATTCAGCAATCCAAAGCCCTTTTTTTGCCAGTATTTTGGCTTGTAGGTACGCCGACCGGTAATCACTTACCTTAAGGATGATTTTCTTTGTGAATTGGCCATTTACAGGATAAAGATCCGGGCATTTCTCCATATAGGCATACAGGCGGGGGTTCAATCCGGCAGATATAATGACTGAAGAATGCAGCCGGCTGTTTACAAAACCACGCATGGCGGCAATGGCATCGGTAAAATCATCGCCTGCATATTCCTGTTGTGCATTGTAATTGGCTTTATCTACTTTAGACATAATGTTCACATCAATGGAACCGGGTCTGATCTGTTGTTTAAGTTCCTGTTCCAGATGGGATTTTAACATACCGTCTTCCATGTTTTTTAAAGAGGTATACTGAATTTTGAGCGGTGAATATTCTGGTAACCACTCAAAATAAGTAGACAATGTAGTTCCTTCAGTAAAATCCTGTTGTCTGATCTCATCAAATTGTTGGGTAACCAATTGTTCCAGCAGGTTCAGATAGGCGGTGATCCTTTTGGCCCTGGAGTCTGGTTCATTTGGCCCTATAAAGTGGTAAGGCAATTGATTGCAGTCCGAATGGTACTTTCTCATACGTTCTGTAAGTTCGTCATCTACAATGGAAACAACGGAAGATATGCCATACTTAGCTACTTTTAAAGGGGTGTCTATAGAATAGCCCAGGCCAAGAACGGGAATGTGGAAAGTATGTGTTGTCATATTCATTTATCGGATTGATGTGACAAAGTACCAGACAATTTTTAGGTTAAAATATGATGGGGATCATGTTTTAGTTTTGATCGTAATCAAAATCAGGGGCATAAAAATTGATATATTTGTAAAAAAAGGTTTATGGAAAAAGCAAGGCTCTTAAATGCGATCATAGAAACAGCGATTGATGGAATCATTACAATTGATCAGCATGGAATAATTGAAAGCTTAAATCCTGCGGCCTTAAAATTATTTGGTTACGGTTTAGACGAAGTGGTTGGCCACAATATCAAAATGTTGATGCCTGAACCTGATAAAGGGGCGCATGATGGTTACCTGGACCGATATGAACATACTGGTGAAAAGAGAATCATTGGAATAGGACGTGAAGTAAGGGGACTCCGGAAAAACGGTTCAACCTTTCCATTCCGGCTCGCGGTAAGTGAAGTGCAGTATAAAGAACGCAAAATTTATACGGGTTTTATCCATGATCTTTCTAAGGAGAAAGAAGCTGAAGAGCGTTTGCGCGAATATGCCGCAGAACTGGAAGAGCTGGTGGAAGAGCGGACCAAATCTTTAAAGAAGACGGTGGTGGCTTTGAGAGAAGCCAAGGAGGAGGTGAGTCTTTCGCTGGAAAAAGAGAAAGAATTGAACCAGATGAAGAGCCGCTTTGTGTCTATGGCTTCTCATGAGTTCCGTACACCGCTCAGTTCTGTACAACTCTCCGCTTCGCTGATCGAAAAGTATGCACAGCCCTTTCAAAATAAACATATTGAAAAACACGTCAGCAAAATTAAAAACGCTGTAGGTAACCTGACCACCATACTCAATGATTTTCTGTCTTTGGAAAGGTTGGAAGCAGGTGGGGTAGAACCTACCTTCAGTTCATTTGACCTGGTTAAACTGGCCGAAGAGATTACCGAAGAGATGCAGATGATTGCCAAACAGGATCAAAATATCATTTACCAGCATACCGGACTGGAAAGCATGGTGATGCTGGACCAGAACCTGCTGAAGAATTGTATGATTAATCTGATTGGAAACGCCATAAAATATTCAGGAGAAAATACTTTTATTGAGTTCAATACAGAGATCAATGAAAATCAGTGTATTGTAACGATAAAAGACAATGGTATTGGGATACCTGAATCTGATCAGATTCATCTGTTTCAGCCCTTTTTCCGGGCAAACAATACTGGTAATATTCCTGGAACCGGACTGGGATTGAATATTGTACTGCGTTATGTTACCTTGATGAGGGGAGAAGTACAGTTTAATAGTATAATTAATAAAGAGACAACATTTATACTTTCTTTTAATAAATAGATGGGGAAAACAAAGATTCTGGTTATAGAAGATAATAATGATATACGGGAGAGTGTAGGAGAGATCTTGGATCTTGCCGGCTATGAAGTACTGGAAGCCAACCATGGAAAGACCGGGGTCGATTTGGCTGTACAGCATCTTCCCGACCTGATCCTCTGCGACATTATGATGCCCGAACTGGATGGCTACGGTGTGTTGTATATGCTCAGTAAGAATCCCAATACTTCTGCTATACCTTTTATTTTTCTTACTGCCAAGGCAGAACGGCTGGACATGAGAAAAGGAATGGAAATGGGCGCCGACGACTACCTCACTAAACCTTTCGACGATATAGAACTGCTCAATGCCATTGAAAGCAGGTTGAATAAGAGAAATAAACAACAAGCCTTTTACAGTAAATCTCTTGACCAGATCAGTGGTCTGATCAGTGATAAATCTGGATTGGGAGAATTGAATAAGCTGATTGCCCAGCGTAAGGTAAGGCATATAAAAAAGAAACAGGTTATTTATTATGAGGGGGATTCAGTTCAGGGAATTTATCTGGTGATCACAGGAAAAGTGAAAACCATTAAATTGACTGAAGACGGCAGACAGCTGATGACCGGGATTTACGGGGAAGATCAATATTTTGGAATTCCTTCTTTATTGTTGAATGAACCTTACGCTGAGAATGCAGAGGCGATGGAAGATACCACCATTTGCATGTTGCCTAAAGACATGATGGAGGAACTTTTGAACCAGTACCCGGATATCGGACGTCAGTTTATTAAGATATTATCTAATAATTTATTGGATAAAGAAGAGCAGCTCATGCAACTGGCTTATCACTCTGTACGCAAAAGGTTGTCGGAGGTATTGATCCGTCTGTCCAAACAGGAACAGTCTGATGACCCGCTTTTATTGCGGGTGTCCAGAGACAATCTGGCTGCACTTGCCGGAATGGCCACAGAGACTGTGAGCCGTATCCTGAGTGATTTTAAAGATGAACTCATCATAGAACGTAAGGGTAGTCAGATCCAGATTCTGGACCTTAAAAGACTCCGTCAAATGAAAAACTGATGAATATCATTTTAATGGTTGATTAAACTCATTCTAATCAAAGGCTGCTGCACTTAATTTTGATGTTATAAAATATCAAGCATGAGAGCAGTAGCCTATAGTATTAAATCTTCTGAAAAAGAACCTCTTGCGATCGCTAATCGCAAAAAGCATGACATTACTTTAATTTCGAATGCGCTAAGTGAAGATACCGTTGTTTACGCAGAAGGTAAGGAGGCCGTTATCGTATTTGTGGATGACGAGGTATCGGAGAAGGTAATCAACCGGCTCGCCGATCTGGGCATTAAATATATTGCGACACGTTCCAGTTCTGTTGAGCATATTGATAAACAGGCCGCGGTAAGCCGGAACATCCGGATTGCTAATGTACCTGCTTCTATTCTTAAAGAGGGCTCTCAGGAAGCTTTGTCTATGGCCCTGGCCGTAGAAACGATCCTGAACCTGGACAAGTGGCAGCGCAAAAAATGTTTGGGTTCTTCCTGCGTTTGTTCCCGGGCCTGTGACCAGCATTCTGATGTGTTTGACTCTTCTAAAGAAGATGATCATGAAAACTAAGCTATCCGATAAATACAATGTGGCTGTGCCCCGTTATACGAGTTATCCTACTGTTCCTTACTGGGAATCGGAAAGTTTTAGTGCTGACCGATGGAAGGAGGCGGTGCGATGCTCATTTAGAGAAAGTAATGCTGCCGAAGGCATCAGTTTGTATATTCATTTACCTTTTTGTGAAAGCCTGTGCACGTATTGCGGATGTAATACCAGGATTACGCGCAATCATAAAGTAGAAGCACCTTATATTGCGGCCGTCTTGAAAGAATGGGCTTTGTACCTTAAATGCTTTGATGGTAAGCCGGTGATCCGGGAATTACACCTGGGCGGCGGTACACCAACTTTTTTTAGCCCTGAACATTTGGAAATACTGATCAATGGTCTTCTAAAGCATGCTTCAGTACATGAACGAGCGGAATTTAGTTTTGAGGCACATCCCGGAAATACCACCAAAGCCCATCTGGATACTTTATACCGCCTCGGCTTTAAACGCCTGAGTCTGGGTATCCAGGATTTTGATCCAAAAGTACAACTCATGATCAACCGTATACAAAGCTATCAGGACGTGGAGCGGGCAACTGAAGAGGCCAGAAATGCGGGCTACAGATCTGTCAATTATGACCTGATCTACGGCTTGCCATTCCAAAGCCTGGAAGGTCTTGTAGATACGATGAACTCCGTTTTAAAGCTGCGGCCAGACCGGATTGCTTTTTACAGCTATGCGCATGTGCCCTGGGTAAGGCCTGGGCAAAGGAGATATACAGAACAGGACCTGCCTTCTGCAGATCTTAAAGGTAAACTTTATGAAACAGGCCGGGAAATGCTGAAGGCAGGGGGCTACACAGAGATTGGTATGGATCATTTTACCCTGCAAACCGACAGTTTGTTTACTGCAGAAAAGGATGGACGGCTTCACCGTAATTTTATGGGCTATACAGATCAGTACAGCCGTTTGATGATTGGTCTTGGAGTTTCGTCTATTAGTGATACCTGGACTGGTTTTGCGCAAAACGTAAAAAAAGTAGAAGATTATCTGGAGTTGGTGAACAGTGGAGAGATTCCTGTGTTCAAGGGCCATATCCTGAATGAAGAAGATTTGGTGCTCCGCCAGCATATTCTGAATATCATGTGCAAAGGCGCTACTTCCTGGTCTTCTGAAGAATTGCAGCATGTATCCTTATGGGAAGGACTGCAGCGTATGCAGGAACTGGAAGCAGATGGTCTGGTTGAAATTGCAGACCGGTCTCTTCGGGTAAGCCCATTGGGCAAAAGATTTCTGAGAAACATATGTATGACGCTGGATGCCAGACTCTGGAGAAATCAACCTGCAACTCAATTGTTCAGTATGGCAGTTTAGCTGCTTAGCGGCAGTCTGCAACTGTACTGCCGGGTTTAGATGGACTTAAATAAGGGATGTTTAGATTCATCCCTCTTAAAATAAACCAGATACCCAGGCAGATCATCAGATATGGAATGGTTTTGTTTATGCGGTTTCTGACCATTGCACTGGTCCATCCGACACCAATAGTAACCAGTAACATCAAAGGGGCAGTGCCCAGTCCAAACCAGAACATATAACTTACTGCCGATGGAATACCTGGAGTATTCACTGCTCCGGCCAGTGCCAGGTACACAAATCCGCAGGGTAGCAGCCCATTGATCATTCCAATGATCAAATGATTGGCTTTGTGTTTTAAAGCATAACCGAATAGCTTATGAAAAGGTTTTAAAAGAAAAGAAGGCCCGACTGCAGGCGCTGAGAATTTAAAAATCCTGGTGCAGGCGGCAACAAGAATGAGCAATCCACTGAGGATACTGATGCCTTGCTGCATGCCTGAGAGCCAGATTTGTTGGCCAATCGCTCCAATGAACACACCTAATATACAATAGGAGATGATCCGGCCAGTTTGGTAAAGTAATTTGTCGAGTATAAGGTACATACGACCGGACTGCAAAGACGGAACTGCAAAGGCCAGCGGCCCGCACATGCCCACGCAATGTACGCTGCCCAGTAATCCAATCATAAAAGCCAGGTGGTTATCGCTCATTACAACATCACCTCCTTTTCATACAGATAAGATTTTCCATCGTTTTTCCATTCCATTTTAAGTTTCCATAAGCCACTGGCCTTTTGGCCTACAGGGATACGAAACTGATTTCTGGAATCTGTTTTCAGTTCCAGCTTCTGGTCCAGTTTCTTGTCGGCTGTACGGATCAGTTGCACCTCACCTGTTGCGGCTTGTTTAAAGCTAAGAACAAGGGTATCACTTGTTATTTCTACAACAGGTTCTGCATGTTCCTTTTTTACGTTCTCTTTCTTTAAGTAATCCTGGTCGTAATGAATACCTTTCTCATAATAGTCATTATCCACCAGTGCATCGCTTTTGCTCCTGATCATTTTTATACCCAGTACAATAATGAAAGTCATAAAGACGGCCAGGCCGATCACTAATTTTGTTCCCCAGTTCCATTTCATAGTCTAATCATTTGGTGGTGCGATAAAAGTGGTTTGAAAGCGGTCTATCACTTTTCCTCCCGAAAGGAGTTTAAAGCCAATTTCTGTTTTATATTGCTTAATGCTGTTTTGAGGAAGGATGATAAAGAAGGTCAGTTTTGTACTGCCTCCGTATTTGAGCTGATCCTCTTTTTGGATAAATTGTATCTTTGCTGCCGGGTCTTCCGGTACAATTTCAAATTTAAGGTCTTTGCTGGTTTTGTTGACCAGTTCGGCATTATATAAGTTACTCACGGTATGATCTTGGTCACGGATCTGGTACAGCGTTCCGCTGGCCCTTAAAATGGTCGCTTTTACATCGCTTCTGTTCAGGAGCAGGTAACTGAGTAAACTCATTAAAATCAACAGGACGGCACTATAGCCGTAAATCCTTTTGCTGAGTTTAAAAGGTTGTTTCAGCTTGATCTCTTCTTCAGATTTAAAACCGATCAGCCGTAGTGGCCGGTCAATTTTTTCCATCACCATATCGCAGGCATCGATACAGGCGGTACAATTGATACACTCCAGCTGGGTACCATTCCGGATGTCTATCCCGGTAGGGCAAACGTGCACACAAAGCTTGCAGTCAATGCAATCGCCCCGGAGGTTTTCTTCTCCTTTAATGCGCTTTCCTCTTGGTTCACCTCTTTCATAATCGTAGGCAACAATGATACTTTGGTTGTCGAGCAGTACGCCTTGTAAGCGTCCGTAAGGACAAGCCACTGTACAAACCAGTTCCCGCATCCGGGAAAAGACCAGGTAAAACACAAAAGTGAAGATACAGATAGAAATAAAACCACTTAAGTGTTGTTGTACAGGTTCGGTCATGATTTTGATCAATGCATCAGAGCCAATCAGATAGGCCAGGAAAATATTGGCAATAAAAAAGGAGACCACCAGGAAAGCGGTATGTTTAACCGTTTTTTTGACCACTTTTTCAGTAGTCATCGGGCCATCATCCAGCTTTTTTTGTTTGATATGGTCGCCTTCAATCCAGTTCTCTATCCGGCGGAAAACCATTTCCATGAAAATAGTTTGCGGGCAGGCCCAGCCGCAGAATACCCGGCCAAATACCACTGTAAAGAGTACGATGAAGACCATGAAAGTCAGCAGGCCCAGTACAAACAGGTAGAAGTCCTGAGGCCAGAAAATGATCCCGAAGAATACAAACTTTCTTTCCAGTACATTTAGCAACACCAGCTGTTCTCCGTTAACTTTAATAAATGGCGCGGCAAAAAGCAGCGCCAGGAAAAAGGAACTGACAGCTGAACGGTATTTATACAGGCTTCCCTTTACAATACGGGGATAAATCCATTTGCGTTTCTTTCCATCGTCTGTTACGGTAGAGATCTGGTTTCTGAACTGGTCTGGGCTCTGTGACATGGTTATTTTTGTTTTTCACCCTGAGGTGCTTTTGCCCCGGCAGGATGACTTCCCTGAAGGGATAAGATGTAATTGGTCAGATCTGCAATTTGTTGTGCGCTGAGCGATTTCTCCCAGGCGATCATCCCTTTTTCTGGTACGCCATATTTGATGGTCTTAAAGATGTCCTTCACGGTTCCGCCATGCAGCCAGTACTCGTCGGTCAGGTTAGGGCCCACAATACCCTGGGCATGTTCCCCGTGGCAGGGCGTACACCTGTTTTTGAACAGGGAAGCACCCTCATTGATTACAGCGGGATCTTTACTTTGTTCAATGTTGTTCTCATTCACTGCATTTTTGGCATTTCCAGGTTTTGCCAGGAAAGCTTCTTTGGCCAGTACCGCCTGTTCCAGTTCTGTGTTGTATTCCTGTTCCTGGTTTTGGCCCCAGCCCAGTACTTCATAATTGAACAAATAGATCACCGCGAAGATGATGGTTCCATAGAAGAGGACCATAAACCAGGCCGGTGTTGGATTATTGAGCTCTGCAATACCGTCAAATTCATGCTCCATAACCAGGTCTTTTTCCTCAGATATGGGTCTTAAGCCCATTAATTTGCTGAGCAGTGAAGGCTGTGCCTTTTTCAGGGCCAGTGCCTGTTCTTCGGCAAGGGCTCTTTGTGCTTTTTCTTCCGGACTGAGAAAAGGGGTAGGGTCAACAGATTCTTTGATGTAGAACTTGATCACTTTAAGCATCAGGACGGAAACACCCAGTACCATGATGGCGGTGAGGCCCATGGCGATCACCAATATGTCTGAATAACTCATATTATAAATCTTCTTCGTTTAACGGGAGTTCGCTCATGTATTTCACTTCATCCTTTTTCATCATATAAAGTACAATGCCTACGATAATGAAAAAGAGCACAAATATTCCAAGGGAACTGATCAGGTATACCTGCTTGTCGTCTACCTGTTCTAAAAATTGTTTAAACATAGCTGTATCGTTTATTTTGCTTTAATGTCCATACCCAAACGCTGCAGGTAGGCAATAATGGCGATGATCTCTTTATCACTTTTTACTTTTACATTGTTCTTGTTCAGATCTGCGGCAATATCTCTGGCCTGTTTGTCCAGGTCTTTATTGGCTTGGTGTTCATATCCCGGCTCATAAGGTACACCCAGGGTACGCATGGCGTTGATCTTGGCAATGGTGGTGGTGGTATCCAGTTTCTGGGTGATCAGCCATTCATAAGGTGGCATAATACTTCCCGGCGACATGGTTTGCGGATCGAGCAAGTGGTTGTAGTGCCAGGAGTCGGAGTACTTTCCACCAACACGCTGCAAATCTGGTCCTGTCCTTTTGGACCCCCAAAGGAAAGGATGGTCATAAACGAATTCACCCGCTTTGCTGTATTCTCCATATCTTTCCGTTTCTGAACGGAACGGACGGATCATCTGCGAGTGGCAGTTTACACAACCTTCACGGATGTAAACATCTCTTCCCTGCAATTCTAACGGACTGTAAGGCTTTACACTCGCGATGGTCGGAATATTGGATTTGATGGTGAAAGTAGGCATCATCTCGATCATACCGCCAATCAGGATCACGATTAAAGACAGCACCATGAAAATCATAGGTTTGCGTTCCAGGAAACGGTGCAGTTTTTTATCTGAACCTTGTGGTACATATTCTTTGGCAAGTGCTTGTGCTTCGGCAGGTTCGTTGGCCAGTAATTTTCCTGCTCTTGCGGTTTTAATGATGTTATAGGTCATTACGATAACCCCGCAAAGGTACATGGCACCACCCAGGGCTCTTAACATATACATTGGAATGATCTGAATTACAGTTTCCAGGAAGTTAGGGTATTTCAGTACACCCTCTTCTGTAAACTCTTTCCACATCAGTCCTTGGGTAAACCCGGCGAAATAAAGGGGCACCGCATAGAAAATAATGCCCAGCGTACCGATCCAGAAGTGGAAAGAAGCCAGCTTTTTAGAATACAATTCTGTTTTGTAAATGCGCGGGATCAGCCAGTATAGAATTCCAAAAGTCAGGAAGCCGTTCCAGCCAAGTGCCCCTACGTGTACGTGTGCAACAATCCAGTCGGTATAGTGTGCAATGGCATTGATCTGCTTAAGGGCAAGCATAGGGCCTTCAAAGGTGGCCATACCATAAGCAGTGATCCCGACCACCATGAATTTTAAGGTTGGATCTTCGCGTACTTTATCCCAGGCACCTCTCAGAGTCAGCAATCCGTTGATCATACCGCCCCAGCTTGGAGCAATCAGCATCACAGAGAAAGCAACACCCAATGACTGCGCCCATCCCGGAAGGGACGTATACAGCAAATGGTGTGGGCCTGCCCAGATGTAAATAAAGATCAGTGACCAGAAGTGAAGGATACTCAGCTTATAGGAATAAACCGGACGCTGGGCCATTTTGGGCAGAAAATAATACATCATACCCAGGTAAGGTGTGGTGAGGAAGAATGCAACGGCATTATGGCCATACCACCACTGTACCAGGGCATCCTGTACACCAGCATATAAGTAATAGCTTTTAAAAGCGGAAACCGGAAGTTCAAATGAATTGACAATATGCAGTACTGCAATGGTAACGAAAGTGGCAATATAGAACCAAATGGCCACATACATATGTTTTTCCCGGCGCTTGATGATGGTTCCAAACATATTGATCCCGAAGACCACCCAGATAATGGTGATAGCAATGTCTATAGGCCATTCCAGCTCTGCATATTCATGAGAAGTGGTCAGTCCTAAAGGAAGCGTAATGACTGCGGAGACAATGATCAACTGCCAGCCCCAAAAGTGGATCTTACTTAAAATGTCGCTGAACATCCTCGCCTTCAGCAAACGCTGGAGCGAATAGTAGACACCCATAAAGATAGCATTTCCAACAAAGGCAAAAATTACTGCATTGGTGTGCAGCGGCCTGATGCGGCCAAAGGTGGTGTACTGGTTACCCATGTTTAAGGCAGGTTTAAAAAGCTGCATGGCGATGAGCAAACCAACCGTCATGCCGATAATTCCCCATACAATGGTGGCGATGGCAAAGTTTCTGACGATCTTGTTGTCGTAGTAAAATTTCTCAGTCATAATAAATGATGATGGTTGTTTATTGAGGGTAAAATTAGGGCTGTGCGCGTGCCTGGAGAATGATACAAACTTCGGCTAAAGGTGATCTTCATCACTTTTTTGATCTGCTTTTCCTGTAGCTTCTTCGTCGAACAGCATGCGTATCGAAGGTGTATAGGTGTCATCGTTTTGCCCGGTCTTACTGGCCCAGAAAAAGGCGAGGAGAAAAATCAGTGCCAGCAGGATACTGATACCGATCAGCATATAGATCATGTTCATAACAAGTGATTTTTACGGGCGTATAACCTTGCAGCTATACTGGTGAAAGAAATAATGGTGATGGTACTTGCGGGCATCAGTATAGCAGCAATCAGGGGCGAGAGCGTACCTTGTACTGCAAAAAATAAACCCAGCGCATTATAGACCAGTGAAATTCCGAAGCTCATGTGGATGACTCTGACGGCATCTTTTGCCTGACGGATAAAGTTAGGGATCCGGCTAAAGCTACTGCCATCCAGTATGGCATCGCAGCCTGGCGTAAAATTGTTGATGTTGTCCGTTACCGCCACGCCCAGGTCACTTTGTTTTAAAGCGCCTGCATCATTCAGGCCATCTCCAAACATCAGTACTTTATGCCCCTTGTTCTGCAGTGTTTTGATATAATCCAGTTTGTTTTGGGGCGATTGCCTGAAATGCATGTGCTGAATGCTGGGGAAAAAAGGGATGAGGCTCTTGCGGTCATGTTCCTGGTCTCCTGAGAGTAAATGAAGATCTGCATGCCTGCCCAGGTTAAGGACCAGATCTTTAAATCCATTGCGCCATTGCTGGCTCGATAAAAAATAGCCCAGGTACTGATCCTCTATCATCACATGTACAGTACTTCCCTGAAGCTGGGGGATGGGGTCAATGCCGAGAAAAGTGGTACTGCCCAAACGGATGAGTTGTCCATCTATAAGTCCACTGATGCCTCGGCCTACTTTTTCCTGATAGTCCAGCGCTGTATATTGTTTTGGGAGCGCTATCCATTTAACCAGTTCACGGCTTAAGGGGTGCCCTGAATTTCGGGCAAGGTCACTTACCCATTGTTTTTGCAAGTCTGTTATTTTTCCGTTGAAAGTGAAATTTGCAGCTTCAGGATTGGTTATTGTACCTGTTTTGTCAAAAACAAAAGTATCAATACGTGCCAGTTCTTCTATAACGGCTGTATTCTTTAAATAGAATTTATTCTTGTCAAATATGCTCAATACGGCAGCCAGCGTAAAAGGAGAGCTGAGGGCCAGTGCGCATGGACAGGCGATAATCAGTACCGCTGTAAAAGAGGCTAGTGCTTTTGAGGGATCTTCTTTAAAAAGCCAAAACAAACCTGAGCCAATGGCAACAGCAAGTAAAGCGATGCTAAAATATTTGCTCGCTGTACCACTAAAAGTTTTGATCCGGTCTTTATCTGCTGTGAAGGTTTCATTATTCCACAACCTGGTCAGATAGCTTTGAGACACCGGTTTGATCACCTCCAGCTCAATGGCACCATCGAGTTGTCTTCCTCCGGCATAGACAACTTCGCCCAATACTTTTTCTACAGGTATAGACTCTCCGGTTACAAAACTGAAATCAAGCTTTGCTGTTCCGTTTAATAAAATCGCGTCTGCAGGGATAATTTCATTGCTTCGGATCAGGATCCGGTCTCCCTGTTTTAATTTATTGAGAGGAAGAGGACTTTCCTTATTGTCTTTCAGCAGCGTTACCGCAACGGGAAAGTAGGAACGGTAATCTCTCTCAAATGAAAGATGGTGGTAAGTATGTTTTTGCATCCACCTGCCAACTAATAAGAAAAAGACCAGGCCACAGAGGGTATCTGCAAAACCTGCGCCGCTGCGGCTGAAGATTTCGGCGGCAGAACGAAGAAACATAACCGCAATACCCAGCGCCAGTGGAAAATCGAGGTTGAGTACACCGTTTTTTAAATTGACCCAGGCTGAAGAAAAGTAGTCGCGGGCGCAATAAAATACTACCGGTAAGCAGAAGGCCAGATTTAACCATCCGAAGAAATCTTTAAATTGCTGTTCCAGGCCAGACAAACCAAAATATTCCGGAAAGCTCAGCAGCATGGTATTGCCAAAACAAAAGCCGGCAACAGCAATTTTTCTGATCAGCTGACGGTCTGAAACATCATTTTGCTGCTTTTTGACCACATCCTGCAAACTGATCAGAGGTTCATATCCAATACGGGATAAGGTTTCGGCCAGTTCCCTTAAGCTTAAAGCTTTATTTTTAAACGTAATCACCACCTGTTTCTTTAAAAAGTCAATCCTCGACTGTACAATAGCAGGATTGATCTTGTAAAGATTTTCCAGCAGCCAGATACAGGAGCTGCAATGGATGGCCGGAATATAAAAAGTGATGACTGTAGTCTCCTCATCCTGATAATCAACCAAGTCTGTAGTGATAGTGGGCTCATCCAGGTATTCCAAACGGGGAGTCTGTGTTTTCTGGGTTTGTCCAGGCACATCGTTGTAGGCATAGTAGTTCTCCAGGTTATGGCTGGAAAGGATCTGATAGACGCCCTGGCAACCCAAACAACAAAACTGTTTATCGGCTAAAATATAAGGGGAAAAGGGAAGGTCTTCACCGCAATGGTAGCATTGGGTTTCTACTGTTAAAGTTTTGATCTTTGACATAGCCATGTATTTGTTACAAAAGTGCATGAAGGCGCTGAGTAGTAAAATGACACGGCTTTGTCTAAAAAGTGATCTCCGTCACTTTTTAGAGTGTTATTTTGTTCAGATATAAGATGTAAATTTGCCACCACCTTGAAAAAAATGCATGAGCCTGATCGATAAACAGAATTTCAATTACCTGATGATTTTTATAGCACTGAGCTTTATCATACTTACGGTATTTATTGCCCTGGCTCCATTGTCTTCTTTGGATATTGAATGTTCTCAATTTGTCCAGGGATTTCACAGCAATACACTGGATGGGCCAATGCGTTTTGTGAGCTGGTTCGGGGAGATGCCTTATTCCTTGTATACGGTATTGGTTACTGCCTTGTTGTTTTTTATTTTTAGATATAAGCGGGAGGCTTTGTTTATACTAACAACGCTTTTGGCAGGACTGGCCAGCACCCTGATTAAATTTGTAGCTGGCAGACCCAGGCCGGCCGAACCTTTTGTTCACGTTTTGGAGAAAACACGACAGCTGAGCTTTCCAAGTGGGCATGTTAATTTTTATGTAGTGTTCTTTGGATTCTTAGTAGTACTGATGTTTCATGTAAAAACACTACCTATATTCATTAGGCTAACTGTTGGCGGTTTTTCAGCAATGCTGGTATTGTTAGTGCCCTTTTCGAGGGTTTACCTGGGGGCTCATTGGTTTACAGATGTTGTTGGCGGAGCTTTATTGGGCAGTTTGTTGCTCTACGCAAATAGTTATTTTTACCTGGAGCCATCCAGAAATAAATAAACCGCCGCAGGTTGCGGTGGTTTATTTATTTCGTTTGATACAAATTAATTTAAAGAAGCCATATCTATAACGAAACGGTAGTGGACATCGCCGGCCAGTGTTCGTTCATAGGCTTCATTGATCTGGTCAATATTGATCATCTCTACATCAGAAGTGATGTTGTGTTCGGCACAGTAGTCCAGCATTTCCTGGGTTTCTTTGATACCTCCAACCAGGGAACCGACCAGACTGCGTCTGCCACCAATGAGGTGAAAGGCAGCAACGTCTGAGGGCGTTGGTGGAACACCTAGTAACACCATGACACCATTGGTACGGAGTAAGGCCAGGTACTCATTGTAATCATGTTCTGCCGAAACGGTATCAATAATGAAATCGAAACTGTTACCAAGTCTTTTCATGTTTTCTTTGTCTGTGGTCAGCTCGAAATGATGTGCACCGAGTTCCTGGGCATCCTTTTCTTTGCTTTTAGATCTGCTCAGTACAGTGACTTCGGCACCCATGGAAGCTGCGATTTTAACCGCCATATGGCCAAGCCCGCCTAAGCCTACTACAGCAAGTTTATCGCCTTTTTTAACATTCCAGTGTTTCAATGGCGAATAGGTTGTAATTCCTGCACAAAGGAGCGGAGCTACTTTTTCCAAGGGTAATTTATCCGATACACTTAATACAAATTTTTCTGTAACAACGATATGGCTGGAATAACCTCCGTAGGTAATGGTCTTTTTATCTTGTAGCAAGGAGTTATAGGTTTGTGAATGCCCGTTTTCACAATATTGTTCATTGTCTTCTGCACAGTTTCTGCAATGGCCGCAGGAGTCAACAAAACAACCAACACCTACCGTATCACCTACTTTGAATTTGCTTACTTTGCTGCCGGTCCGGGTAACCTTGCCAACAATCTCATGCCCGGGCACTACAGGATACATGGTGCCTCCCCATTCATTTCTGGCGGTATGGATGTCCGAATGGCATACCCCGCAATATAAGATCTTGATTTCTATGTCATGATCACCTGGTTCCCGACGATCTAACTGATAAGGCTCCAGAGGCTTGTCAGCACTTTTTGCTGCATAAGATTTTACTGCATTCATAGCTTTTGAATTATTTTGTGTTATAACAAGCATAAAACAAAGCAAGCCCTTAGTTGTTCGGGTTATTTTTGTTCTTTAGGGATGATAAATATTTTAATATATGTAGTCTACTACATATATTTGTGTATAACCTATATTTATGGAACAGCTTTTTGAAATAAAATCATTGAACAATACCTATTGTAACCAGATTCTTGACCTTATTCTCCCTATCCAGCAAATTGAATTCCAGGTTCCTGTTACCCTTGAAGGGCAGCCTGATCTGTTGGATATTGAGACCAGTTATATTAAACCTGGAGGGAACTTCTGGGGGGCACTGACCGATGCAGATCAATTGATCGGTTCCATTGCCTTAATGGCTGTTGGACATCAAGCGGGCGTGATCAGAAAGATGTTTGTGAAAAAAGAATTCCGGGGAAAAGAACTGGGCATTGCACAACGTTTGCTCGATATTCTGATTCAGGAATGTAAAGCGCAGCAGATTACTTCTATTTACCTCGGTACGATAGATGTATTGAAGGCTGCACATCGGTTCTATGAGAAAAATGGCTTTGTCTGCATACCAGCAAGAGATTTGCCGGATTACTTTCCCAGAATGATGGCTGATAATGTATTTTATCGTTTATATTTGGGCGCCAACAAATAAATTTTTATGAATGTAATTGATGAATCCGGGATACTGGCCATAGCCACCAGGTTACAGAGACTGAGTGATCAGATCCGTAAAGATGGCTTCCAGGTCTATAAAGCACATGGAATTGATTTCGAACCCAAATGGTTCCCGGTAATATATACCCTGTTTCATAAACCTGTATTGAGTGTAGTTGAAATTGCGAATGAAATTGGTTATACGCATCCCTCCACCATCAGTTTATTAAAAGAACTGGAAAAGGAAAAACTGATCCGTTCTAAAAAGGATAAGATCGATGAACGTAAAAGACTGCTGCAGCTTACGGAGAAAGGACAGATACTGGTTGGGCAAATGCAGCCCGTTTGGGACGTACTGAAGATGGCAACTGCAGAAATGATCGATACAGAAAACAACCTGATGCGGGCAATAGAAGAAGTGGAGAGCCAGCTGAAAGAAAAAAGTTTTTTTGACCGGGCCGCCGCGCAAATGAAACGCGTATAATTTCTTATATTGAGCATTAGAAAGAACAACAATGCCTAAGATATTTCTACCGCTTCTGATCCTTTTTTCTTGCCTGTTGTTTTCAGGTCAGCTTCATGCCCAACAGGGCAAGAAGAAAAAAACAGTGGCTGATACCAGCATCACTGCCAAAGGAGATACCTCTTTAAATACTTTTATTGACCGGGTTGAATATTACACCAACGCCTTTAACCAAATGAATGCGGTGTTGACTAAGGGCTTTGATACCACTGCGATCAGTCAGGACCTTCCGAATATAGATCTTACAGTTAAATACATACAGAAGGGAACTAAGGTTGAAGACCGTTCCAATACCCTTAGGTTTTTATACTCTCTAAGGGATATCCTGACCAGGCTGGAGGATAAGCTGAACCTTTATCAAAAAACACTCAGTGGTTATAACGATAAACTGGTTACCATTCAGAACGGACTGATCCAGGTGAAGCAGGATCAGTTTCTTAAAATAGCGCCTACAGACAGCATTTTGAATGCGGAGTACCAGGAACAGATGAAAGGGATGAACCAGAAATGGGCCAGGATTGATGCACTCAATAAGCAGGATATGCGGAGGATTGGCATTTTGCAGAGCCTGGTGGTGGCCAATTATATCCAGGTGACCAATTACAAGGAAAGGATCAACCTTGAGTTGCGAAATTTTGGAATGCGTGCCTTTTCGAAAGAGTATCCCTATTTATGGCAATCCAGCGGAAAGGACTACACCAAAAGTTTTAGTGATGCCTGGGACACCACGGTAAAAACAAGTATACAACTGTTGAATTACTATTTTTTGACCAACTGGGGGATTCATATATTTGGACTGCTGATCTTTGTTTCCTTTTACAGCTGGACTTTACTCTCGGTCCGAAAGATCCGGCTGCTGAAATCTGAGCCTGAAAGTATTCTGAATCAGGCTCATTATATTCCTGAAAAGCCCCTTTTATCAGCTCTTCTCATTTCTTTGTTCATCACTTTTTTTCTGTATGACCATCCGCCGGTGGTCTTTATGGAAATCATTATGCTGGTATTGATTATAGCAACAGGCTTGCTGGTGAGAAAGACCTGGCCAAAACAGTTGTTCAGGTTCTGGATCATTGTTCTTTGTTTAACATTGGTTGCAGGTCTGAGTAACTTGTTTTTACTGGTTTCCTATACAGACCGGATCATTGTTTTTTTATTAGGTATAGCGGGAGCCGGAGCAGGCTGGCAGTTTTTACAGATCCTGAAGAATTCAAAGAATTCTTATCCGGATAAATCTGTGTTATTTGTAAAGGTTTTTGTAGTTGTGCAGTTATTTTCCGTCTTCTGCAATATCATAGGACGTTTTAGCCTGGCAAAGATGTTTCTTGTTGCATCTGTGCTTGGAATCTGGCAGGCCATGAGCCTGGTTATTTTTGTCCGTGTATTGATGGAGGCCGTATTCCTCCAATTGGAAGCCAGTAAGGAAAACAGTGGAATGCCAACCTATTTTGACTTTGCACTCCTGCAGCAGCGCTTTAAAAGTGTGCTGAATATCATCGCTATTCTGTTGTGGCTGATCCTGCTGGCCGGGAATTTAAATATCCTGGATGCCCTGTATGATTTTGCGGCCAATCTGCTTACACAAACACGAAAGATTGGCGGCAACGAATTTACTTATGGCAGTATTGTGGTCTTTGTACTGGTGATCTGGGCAGCTACAGTAGTGAGTAAGGCCGTAAGCTATTTTTTCGAATTTGCAGATTATCATTCCACCTCTAAAAGCAAGAAGAACAAGTTGAGTTCTTCTATTTTACTCATCAAACTCGCTATATTTTCTGCAGGTTTTTTACTGGCTATTACAGCTTCAGGTATACCTATGGAGAAAATCACCATCATTTTGGGTGCGCTGAGTGTGGGTATCGGATTTGGTCTGCAAACCATCGTGAACAATCTTGTTTCCGGAATTATCCTGGCGGTAGAAAAGCCGGTAGAGGTTGGAGATGTGATTGAAATAGGAACGAAGTCTGGTACGGTGAAAGAAATGGGCATCAGAGCCAGTAAAATTGCCACTGCAGATGGTTCAGAAATTATTGTGCCCAATGGAGACTTGCTTTCCCAGCACCTGACGAACTGGACCCTGAGCAATAACCACAGAAGGGTGGAACTCATCATTGGTGTAGCCTATGGGAGTGACCTAAAGGTGGTTAAAGACCTTTTTCACCAGATCATTGACAATCGGGAAGATATCATGCAGGATCCAAAACCTATGGTATTGATCCATTACCTGAATTCCAGTTCTGTAGATTTTAGAATTTTGTTCTGGGTAGAAGACATCAGTAACTGGGTCACGCTCAAGAGCCAGGTATTGAGCGATGTATATGAAGTGTTTTACAGGGAGGGGATCTCTCTTCCCTTCCCGCAGTCTGATGTCTATATTCATTACCCTGATCAACCGGCCGTTCAGCAGCCTAAAGAAGATAAAGAGGATTAGTCTATTTATCCATTAACAGATTGACCAGTTCTTTCAGTTCCTCCAGTTCCTGTTCCAGTTTAACGACCCGTTCTTCCAGTTCTTCGTAACTTCTGTGTTCTGATCCGGCTGGCAGGCTTTCGGTTTCCACAGGTTCAGCTTCGGTTTCACCCCCAAACAACTGCATATAGCGGGCTTCCTTTTGTCCGGGCCTTTTGGATAGCTGTTTAACGTAGGGTGGTTCATCAGCCGAAAGTTTTTGAAGGATTTCCTGTATTTCTTCTATGGTTTCAAACTCATACATTCTTCCAGAATTGGTATTGATCTCTCCAGGGGTTAAAGGTCCTCTGAGCAAGAGCAGGCAGAGTATAGTCAATTCTGCAGGCAAAAGTGGGTAAACGATGGCCAGGTTATGTTTATACTTAGTGCTGCGGCTTCCTGCTCCGGTAGCCGTGCCAACCAGACCTTTTATTTTTAAAGCATTGAGGGTGAGGGTGACGGTTTCTTCATCGTAATTCACAACCGGATTTCTGGATGTTTTCTGGTTGCAGGCAATAGTGATGGAATTGATGGTCATCGGATAATAATCCGGAGTGGTTTTACTTTTTTCAATCAGTACACCGAGAATCCTTTGTTCAATGGCGGTCAGGATCAGCAGAGGTTTCGTTTCTTCCATGCAAGTAAAGATAAAAATAATCCTTTTTGATGCTAATAAATCTTAATGAATTGCTGATCGACGAGAATGCATGTGGAGCACAAACTGTAATTTGCAGAACCAAATATAAAATAAATGAAAAGATTGATCCTTCTTCGGTGCTGCAAACGGGCAGTATTGACTTTGCTGGCTTTAACCTGCACATCAGTTGTTTTTGCAGAAACCATCGTCGTTTCTTCCGTTGCTGAATTGCAAAACGCTATAGACAAGGTAAAACCCGGAACGGAGATCCGGGTAAAGGATGGACAGTATATAACTGAAACTGATATTCTGATCAGAGCACGAGGTACCGCAAAACAACCTGTACTCATCACTGCAGAACATGCCGGAGCAGTTGAAATATCGGGCAAGGGAGGTTTTAGCTTACTGGATCCGGCAACGTATGTCACCATTAGCGGTTTTAAATTTACACACCAGGCTTCAAAAGCCAAATCGGGAGCAGGAACAAGTTTTTGCCGCTGGACACATAATGTTTTTGAAAATACAGGGAATGGAGAAGACCTTACACTGGCAGGAAACGACCAGGAAGTAGACTATAATACCTTTCAGAATAAGGCCAGCATGGGGCGTTTTATTGCTGTAAGAGGTCGTGATAGTCAAATTGCCCAGCGCCTGCACATTCATCACAATTATTTTAATAATTTTTCGCAGCAAACCGGTAATGGGGCAGAGGCACTTCAATTTGGTTTGAGTGGTTTCAGTATGTCGGCCAGCAACAGTATTGTAGAATATAATGTATTTGAAAGATGTGCAGGAGAAAATGAACTGATTTCAGTTAAAGCCTCGGGTTTGGTGCTGCGTTACAATACCATTAGAGATTGTCCGGCCCAGTTTACCTTGCGTCATGGCAATAAGAACGCTGTATATGGCAATTATTTTACCCGTACTCCGGGGCTTCGGATATTTGGCGACGATCAAACTGTTTATGGTAATTATTTTGAAGACTGTAAACCTGCAATTACAATTGGAAACGGAGATGGAGAAGTAGCCGATGGTAGTAAACTGACTGTTCACGACCGGCCAGACCGGATCCTGATTGCTTTTAATACACTGATCGGTAATCCGGAGAACATCATTTTGCCCAACCGAAAAGATGGAATGGGCGCAACTCTGGTTACAGTAGCCTATAATGTGATCCAGGGAGGCGGCCAGGCCGCTATGATTGCGGGGCCACTTACTGGTGCAACATGGGAAGGGAATGTGATCTTTAAAACCCGGAGCGCCGGAGATATGCCTGCAAGCGGCTATGTAGACAAAGACCCTGAACTGGTGAAGACAGCGAATGGTACATATGATTTTAAAAAAGGAAAAAGCCTCGCAGATCAGTTTGCAGCACGTTTCCCAACTGTAAGTTCAATGGCTCCTGTTCCGGTTCTGACGGCAAAAGAGGTGGGGGCTGCTGCGGGTCAGCGCTGAGAAATGTATGCAGCCTTCTGGAATATAATTACCTTTGGGGATGAATTCTATTCCAAAAAACCGGAAACACCTGATCATTTTAGGGATCGTTGTGTTTCTGTGCCTTTCTGCGATAGCCTTGTTTATGAACAGCAGGATCAAGCCCCGTATTGATCAGATCAGCAAGAGTATTGCAGGATATGCCTATGAGCAAAAGGCAACGAATGTGAATTATGAATTTAACAAGCTGATCAGTGGACTTCCTGCCGGAACAAGAATAGCAAACGGTTTAAAAGACGGGTCTGAATTCCTTAAAAACTCTGGTACCATCTATTCGGTGATCATGAATGATACGGCAGTAAGCCATGCCTGGTCTGCCGTATTGACTAAAAAAGATACCTCCTTTCATACTTTTGGAAGGGGCGGCCAGGATGGAAATGCAAAAACAAAAGCTTTTGCAGCACATTGGGTAAAAAAAGCATTTTCTCTTCAAAAACAAACAGCGCAATCTGCCGGTACCCTATTCAGCGTAAGCGATTCACTGCATTGGCTGGTGGCCTCTGCCTGCCGGCTCAAAGACTCCAGTCTGGTGGTGATCGGGCTGGACATTAACCTCAAAAAATTTCAGAATTATTTGTGGAATGTGAAGGATAAGAGTAAAGCTTATGCCATTATTTTTAATGAAGAAGGTTACTGTATTTCACATCCCGAAATTAAGTTTATCGGTCAGCGTCTCCTGGATCCAAAAAAAACAAGTCTTGCTGAAAAGGTACTGGGTGATAGCACGACTATTAAAGAAACTATTTTTTCTAATTATCTTGCCGTTCCGGTGATCAGATCTTATTCTCCGCTCAGAATTGGACCAATGAACTGGATCATGGCTATCGATACCCCCGTTTTTGTTGTAGATGATGAGGTCAATGATATTGAACGAAATGTGATCGGAATGGGCATCCTTTCCGTCCTGATCATTGTTGGGGTGGTGGCTTACCTTCAAAAAAAATGGCAGAATGAATTTATAGGGCGCGAACAAGCCGAAGCCAACAGGAAAACACTGTTGCTCGAACGTCAGGAACTCCAGATGGTAACCGAAAAGCAGGAAAAAGAAAATGCGCTCCTGCAGCTGAAGGTTTTAAAAGATAAGGTCAACCCACATTTCCTCTTCAATTCCATGGGCTCACTGAATGCCCTGATTGACCGGGACCCTAAACTGGCCAGGGAGTTTATTGTACGTTTATCCAAGGTTTACCGTTACCTGCTCGATAGTTATCCAAATGGGCAGGCGAGTGTGAAGGAAGAGCTGAACTTTGCCAGCCAGTACTGGTTTTTACTGAACATTCGGTTTGGTGAAGCCATGCTTCCTTTAGAAATTAATGTTAAAGAGGAACACCTGAAGAGAAACCTGCCCTTTATGAGCTTGCAGATTGCCCTGGAAAATGCTGTGAAACACAACATTGTGTCTAAACAAAACCCACTGGAGATCAAAATCAAAAGTGAAGGAGAGGAGATTGTTGTGGTCAACAATTATCAACCAAGAAGTCATGTAGACGATTCGGGTAAACAAGGCATTTCCTATCTAATCAGTACCTATCAGCATTTTGGAGGGCCGGTTTTAAGACATGGCATTTATGGTACCGAGTACCGTTGTTATTTTCCTTTGCTCTAATCTTCATAGAAATTTAACCTCCCGGACACAATTTATTCACTCCGGCTATTTGCGGTTTCACTGCTAAATCTCACTGATTCACTCCTGCTGCTTTTATAATCTATAAAATATAGGTCATTTTTAAAGGGTAATTAAGCAGAGACTAAAGAATGATAAGACCTTTACTACTAAGTACAACACTTACGGTAGCCCTGTTGTTTTCGGTTCCCGGACAAGCACAGCAAAAAAAGAAAACCCAGAAGATAGATCTAAAGAAAAAACAACCTGCAGATTCCTTAAAAAAGAAGCTTGATCAGGACACTGTTAAAAAAGGAAATCTAAAAGACTATAAGACTTTACTCAAAAAAGCAAAGTCTACTGACGGTATTTTTAAAGTACACCAGGTAGAAACAGACTATTATTTTGAGATCCCGTTGAAAATGATGGGAAAAGACTTTTTACTGGTTAACAAAATCTCTTCAGTGCCTTTGGCCGTTAATGAAGCAGGGGTAAATAAAGGAATGAATTACGAAAATAAGGTCATTCGTTTTTATCAAAATAAACTGGCAAAGACGGTATGGGTAAAAACCATAGTGCCGCAGGTAGAATCTCCGGAAGGCGATGCGATCACACAATCTGTAAAAGATAATTTTACAGGCTCAGTTATAGAAAACTTTAAGATCGAAGCGTATACTCCGGATTCTTCTGCTGTAGTCATCAAAGTGAATAAAGTATTTGATGGAACAGAGAAGAGCTTTAACGACGTATTCAATAATCTGAATTTTGGCACCAGCCCTAAAACAGCCTTGTCTGCTATAGAGCATATCAAGAGTTTTCCTCAGAATATTGTCGTAAGGTCATTATTAAGTACTTCTGTAACAGAAGGCCAGAGCACCATTGCGGTCAGTATGGCCGTAACTACGAATTTATTGCTGTTGCCTGAAAAACCCATGAAACCTCGTTTCGCAGACAACCGGGTTGGATTTTTCAGTACACCGAGATGGTATTTTTCAGACAGCCAGCAGAAAATGGAGACCAGGGAACTGATCACCAAATGGAAACTGGAACCCAAGCCGGAAGACCGTGCACGTTATCTGAAAGGCGAACTGGTAGAACCGGAAAAACCAATCGTGTTTTATATAGACCCTTCTACACCTAAACAGTGGAGACCTTATATTATAGACGGTATCCACGACTGGCAAAAAGCATTTGAAGCCGCAGGTTTCAAAAATGCCATCCAGGCCAAACTGGTTACAGATACGGCCGATTTTGATGGTGACGATGTTCGCTACTCTGTAGTCACCTATGCTGCATCTCCTAAATCCAACGCGATGGGGCCGGCAGTAGTTGATCCCAGATCAGGAGAGATCCTGGAATCAGATGTGATCTGGTGGCATAATGTAATGACTTCTCTGCAGTACTGGATGAGGATCCAGACCGGAATTATTGATAGCGGAGCAAGGAAGAATAATTTTAGCGTAGAGCAGATGGGACATGCCATCCGTTTTGTGTCTTCACACGAAATTGGACATACTTTAGGTTTGAAGCACAATATGGGTGCATCATTTGCCTACCCGGTAGATTCCCTGCGTTCCCCGGCCTATACTTCCAGAATGGGAGGAACGGCACCTTCAATTATGGACTATGCCAGGTTTAACTACGTTGCACAGCCAGAAGATCATGTAACTAATATTACCCCGCAAATAGGCGTCTATGATAAATATGCCATTGCCTGGGGCTACCGCTGGTTAGACAATGCCGACCCGCGCGAGGACCTGAAAATACAAAAACAGTGGATAGCCAAACATCAGCATGATCCTTTGTACCACTACGGTGAACAACAGGAAGGTCTGAATATTGTAGACCCGAGAGCCCAGTCAGAAGATATTGGTGATAATGCGATGAAAGCTGGTGAATACGGTTTAAAGAATCTGCAGCGTCTGGTTCCCCAGATCAGAAACTGGGCCGCAGAACCTGGAGACAACTATTATCAGGCCGGTAAATTATATATGGCCGCCATCTGGCAGTGGAATACCTATACAGACCATGTAATTTCCAATATCGGCGGGTATTACCTCGAAAATCCCGTAGAGGGAGATGGTAAAAAAGCTTACACACCAGTACCAAGGGCAACGCAGCAGGAAGCCATGAGCTTTTTAAAGAAGCAATTGTTCAGCCTTCCAAAGTGGCTGTTTAATCCCGAATTGTTGTCCAGTACCTTTGCGGTTAAAGACACACCTTACGGTCCTTTTGAATACGGGCCATACAATCTGAAACGCGAGCAGCAGTACAGTTTAATGTACGGACTGGTGAGCGATGAGCGTTTGCTGAGGATGCTGGAAATGGAAACGATACATGGAGATAAAGATGTGTATACCGTTTCTGAATTATTGAAAGAGGTCCGCGAAACGGTATTTCAACCCACCATTAAAGGAAGAAGCTTATCCCTGGATGAGCGTATGGCAGAACAGAACTATGTGGATGTATTGCTGGTTGGTACGGATAAATTAATGGAGAAGGTCAACAAAAAAGCCCTGCAAGCGGCAGCGAACCTGAAAAATAACCTCCCTGAATTATGTGACCTGACACCTCGTGCTTTTAAAGAGGAGAAAGCCAGCAGCGGGGCAGACCTGAGAACAGTATACGTAAGTTCTATGGTGCGTACTTCTGATGTTGCTCCGGCTAAAAGAGGAGAGCTGATCAAAATTTTACATCTGCTTGAGAAAAGTAAAAAAAGTGGTAATGAGGAGACCAGAAGCCATTATTTGGACCTGATTTTAAGGATTCGCCAAAGCCTGAGAATGAATTAAACTGAATCAATAAACTATAAACCAATAAATTTGCACAAATGAATAAACTTTTACTAATGTTTTTCCTGTTTGCGATTGGCCTTAAAAGCTTTGCACAGGAACAAACCACCATCACAGGAACTGTGCTGTCAGAGGAAGACGGACGGCCTATTCCAGGTGCATCGGTGTTCGTTGACAAATCCGGAATCGGTGAACAGTCAAGTCCTGGAGTGATCCAGAATTCGGTGATTGGCGCAGTAACCAATACCGATGGACATTTTACTTTAAAGGTTCCTGCAGGAACCACTTATTTGAAGGTGAGCTACCTGGGCTACAATTCAGCTTTGGTCAATATCAAGAATAAAACCAATATTACAGTTTCTTTGACCAACGACAATAATGTATTGAACGAGGTCATCGTAAACGGTTATACTGATATTGCAAAACGTAAGAACACCACTTCGGTAGCCAAGCTGGACTACGACAACATCCGCCAAAGCGGTGTTGCTGGTATTGACCAGATGTTGCAGGGACAGGTAGCCGGTGTATCAGTAACCAGTCTTGGTGGAGGACCGTCTTCAGCACCTAAAATCCGCATCCGCGGAACGGTTTCGTTAAACGGTACCCAAGATCCTTTATGGGTATTGGATGGTTTGCCACTGGAAGGTACAGACCTGCCAAAGAACTTACTGGATAAAGACAATATAGACCAGTTGCGCAATCTGCCGATTTCCGGTTTAAATCCAGACGATATTGCAGATATCACCATCCTTAAAGATGCAGCAGCTACTGCTATCTATGGTGCAAGAGCAGCCAATGGTGTTATCGTGATCACCACTAAAAAAGGTAAAAAAGGTCCGATGGCAATTAACTTTAGTGCCAATACCTTTATTGCAGAAAGACCGGATTTTAGTAAGCTGAATCTGATGAATGCCAGCGAGAAAGTGGATTTTGAATTGGGACTGGCTTCGAGATCTGATCTGACGTACAGAGATAAACTGGGATCGGTATCCAGAATATTAAAATCAACAGGCGAATTGAATACTTACAGAAAGAATGGTTTTTCAGGTTTAAAAGCTTCTACCCAAGACCAGATTAATGCTTTAAGAAATATCAATACAGACTGGGGCAAGGAATTATACCAAAGTCAGGCCAATCAGCAATACACACTGGGCCTGTCTGGAGGAACTGATCAGGCCGATTACTATTTCAGCGGAGGATATTATGATGAAAAAGGCTCTACGATCGGAACAGGTTTAAAAAGATACAATACCACTTTAAAGACCAATCTGATTATTTCTCCAAAATTAAAATTTGGGGCAGCCTTATTTGGGTCAGTAACCAATCAAAAGAATTATCTTACACAGAGCGGAAGTTTTACCAACCCATCCAGATATGTGAGGAATGTGAATCCGTACTTAACTATTAAAAACGCACAGGGAGCTTATGTGTATGATCCGGACATTCAATCTTCAGATGATGTGTTTATTCCTTATAACATCATTGAAGAACGGGAAAATACCAGGTATAAGTTAAATAATAAAAGCTTTAAAGGTATTTTTGATGTAAACTATAAAATTCTTAAAGTAGATAGTGCGTTTGTAAGTGGGAAGCAGTTGCCCAGAGATCAGATGATTGGCAGAATTAAGGGTAGAAGTGGTACCCCGGTGCAATTGCTGGTGATGCGTGCAGGTACTAGTCAGTCTGTTT
>NZ_JAELTV010000219.1 GCF_016429005.1 Pedobacter sp. ASV19 | reverse complement strand
AGATGTGTATAAGAGACAGGTCTTATTTAAGCCTGCTTAAAGCGGCTTTAATCCTTGGCATCATATCTTTGATGTCTTGTAAAGAGCACGCACCAACAGAAGCTCTGAACCAAGGCATATCATCATCGTTACCAAAAGCAGAAAAAGGTACCAGGGCAGCCTGGGCTTCTCTGATCAGATAAAAGTTCACATCAGCACTATCTTTCAGCAAGTGCCCCTCTGGTGTTGTTTTACCAATATAATCAATCTTAATCGTCAGATAAATGGCGCCCATCGGCTCCACTGCATCCACTTGAAATCCTTCGTTCTTTAAGGCATTAAATCCTTCATAAAGCGCATTTAAGCTGTCTTGTATTTTCTGCTTAAAGCTGGTCAGGAAAGTATCTACCTGTGCCTTATCCTTAAAATAACCAGCCATTGCTACTTGCTCCGCCTTAGGAGCCCATGCACCCATATGACCAACAATAGCTTTCATTTTATCTATGATCTCTGCGGGTCCGAATCCCCAGCCTACACGCACACCGGTTGCAGCCAGGCATTTGGAACTGCCATCCACAAAAATAGTATAATCCCTCATTTCAGGACGCAGGCCAACAGGATTTACATGCGCTTTTCCAAAGGTTAGTAAAGAATACATTTGGTCATACATGATATATAGTGCCTTCTCACCTGGTTTTCTTGATTTATTTTCTTCCAGAACAACATCGCAGATCTCTTCCAGCTGCTCTGCAGTAAACATGGTACCTGTAGGATTTAAAGGAGAACATAAAGCGAGTAAAGTTGCTCCTTTCAAATGTGGTTTCAGCTGTGCTGCAGTTGGCATAAAATTATTTTCAGCCTGAGTTTCTACCGCAATAACGTTCGCAGAAGTCAGGTGGCCGTAATGGTTGTTGTTCCAGGACGGAGCAGGGAAAACAACTGTATCTCCCGGATCAACAAGTGCCAGGTAGGTTGCATAGATCAAAGGACGTGAACCACCAGACACCAAAATGCTGTTAGCCGCATACTTCAGATCAAACCGGTCCTTAAGCAAATCAGAAACAGTTTCTCTGAGTGACAATACGCCATCTGCAGGCGGATAATTCGTTTGGTTCTGATGATAGGCTTCCACGATACCGGCTTTTAGTTCTGTCGGAATCGGATAAATGGAAGAATCAAAATCACCAATGGTTAAATTGGCGATGGACGCGCCCTTACGCTTCATCTCGTTCACCTCGTTACCAATTTTAATGATCTCAGAGCCAATAAGCGAACTTGCTAGTGCAGATACTTTCATTCTATTTTATGTATTAGGATTAAAAATTCAGGCCAGTAATTTCTCTATGGCCTCTTTAGTCTGTTCAAATTTAAACTGGGCCAGTACAGTCCCCATCATTTTTTCTATTTCTTCATTGCCAAGGTTTCCGATACTGCCTTCATGCGTATGGTTAACCGTCGTATTTGGCACAAAAGTGCCGTTTTCTATGCTTTCTCCTACTATCTTATAGGCTTCCCTGAAAGGAACGCCTTTCAATGCGAGGTCATTCACCACTTCTACACTAAATAAATAGGCATATTTTTTATCAGCCAGAATATCACTTTTGATGCTGATGTTCTGCAACATATAGGTGGCAATTTCCAGGCATTCGTTCAGGGAAGTGATGGCTGGAAAGAGATTTTCTTTCAGCAATTGCAGATCCCTATGATAGCCGGAAGGCAGATTAGTTGTCATCATTGCAATCTCGTTTGGCAGGGCCTGAATCTTATTGCAACGTGAACGGATCAGTTCAAATACATCAGGATTCTTTTTATGGGGCATGATGCTCGATCCTGTAGTCAGCTCATCCGGAAAGCTGATAAATCCAAAATTCTGGTTGATAAACAGGCACACATCCATAGACATTTTTGCCAGTGTCGCTGCAATGGAAGACATCGCCTGAGCCAGTATGCGCTCCGTCTTCCCCCTGCCCATCTGTGCATAGACAACATTATAGTTCAGGTGTTCAAAGCCAAGAAGATTAGTAGTCATCGTTCTGTTCAACGGAAAAGAAGAGCCATAGCCTGCAGCAGATCCAAGAGGATTTTTATTGCAAACCTTCCACGCCGCCAGCATGAGCTCCAGGTCATCAACCAGGCTTTCTGCATAAGCCCCAAACCACAAGCCAAAAGAAGATGGCATAGCAATCTGCAAGTGCGTATAGCCTGGTAACAATTTATCTTTATGTGTATTGCTCAGGGAGATCAGCTGCTTAAAAAGCCCTTCAGTATGGTGCACCATTTCTTCGATCCTGTTCCTGAAAAACAATTTTAAATCGACAAGGACCTGGTCGTTACGGGAACGTCCGCTATGGATTTTTTTTCCCGCTTCGCCGATGCGCTGCGTTAACAACCACTCCACCTGGGAATGCACATCTTCCACGCTTTGCTCAATAACAAAGTTTCCTGCTTCAATATCTTTGTAGATATTTTTAAGTTCTTTCTGGATGGCCGCAAGCTCTTCAGCAGTCAGCAGACCTATACTTTCCAGCATTTCTACATGGGCCAGTGAGCCCAGTACATCGAATGCCGCCATTTCCAGATCCAGTTCCCTGTCCCTGCCTACGGTAAACGTTTCAATATCCTTGTTAACCTCTATATTTTTTTGCCAGATCTTCATTTATATTCAGTTATTCCACTGCCGTTCTTCCTCCTCTGCACTCAGGCAAAAGTAATAATAAATACCGACAGGGTGGTTAATACTCCTTATTTGCCCTTAATAACAGGCTTTAGCATCTCTATATACAATCGTATACCTTCTCCGATTTCGTCCACAAAAACATACTCATCTGCCATGTGCGACCGGGCAGAATCACCAGGTCCAACCTTTACAGAGGGTATGCTCAACAGTGCCTGATCTGAGGTCGTCGGGGAGCCATAAGTTGTTCTTCCTAAAGCGATACCCGACTGAACCAGTGGATGGGCTTTATCAATAGAGGATGGTTTCAAACGAATGGAACGTGGTTTAACCTCACAGTCAACATTCGTTCTGATGATCTTCAGCACTTCTTCATTGGTATAAGCATCTGTTACCCTGACATCTACCGTAAAAGTACAAAGTTCGGGTACAACATTATGCTGTGACCCGGCATTGATAATAGTGACCGACATTTTCAGCGGCCCAAAAACTTCTGATACTTTTGAAAAACGGTAAGTCCGGAACCATTCTATATCCTTAAGTGCTTTGTATATCGCATTATCACCTTCTTCCCTGGCCGCATGTCCGGCCTTTCCATGAACGGCGCAATCCAGTACCAGCAGACCGCGTTCTGCAATTGCCAGATTCATGAGGGTTGGCTCACCAACAATCGCAAATTCAAGTTCACCCAGGTCCGGAAGGATACATTCCAGCCCATTATTCCCGGAGATCTCCTCTTCTGCCGTGGTGGCCAGGCAAATGTTGTAACTCAGGCCTTGCTGCTCGTTGAAATATAAAAATGTAGCGATCAGAGACACCAGGCACCCACCAGCATCGTTACTGCCCAGGCCATACAATTTACCCTCAACCACATCCGGAGAAAAAGGATCCCTGGTATAACCTGAATTTGGCTTTACGGTATCGTGATGCGAATTGAGCAGTAAAGTTGGTTTGGACGCATCAAAATATTGATTGTAGGCCCAGATGTTATTCAATTTACGATGGGTTTTGATCCCTTTATCCTGCAAAAACTGCTCAATCACGTCAGCAGTCCCCTCTTCTTCTTTACTGAAGGAAGAAATACTGATCAATCTTTTCAACAATTCTAAACTATCTTTTTGCAGTTGTTCTATCATATGATCTATTCTTTTGTATATAAGTTTCCTGCTTTCAAAGCAGATAATTTGATCCCTTTAATCAGGGAAGAACTGAAACCATTATGTTCCATTTCATTTAAGCCGGCAATGGTACAGCCTTTCGGTGAGGTTACCTTATCGATTTCCTGTTCCGGATGCGACTCCATCTGCAACAACAGATCGGCAGCGCCTTTAGCCGTCTGCACGGCCATTTTAAGGGCTTCATCTGCATGAAAACCAATTTCTACTCCTCCCTGCGAAGCCGCGCGGATGGCCCTTAAGAAAAAAGCGATTCCACAGGCACACAAAGCAGTAGCAGAGGTCATCAGGTCTTCGTTGATCTTTACAACAGAACCTACGGTTTCCAGCATGCAGGTGACTTCGGCAATATTAGCTTCCGTGGCATTATCGCTCGCGATGCAAGTCATAGACTGACCAATGGCTATCGCTGTATTTGGCATAGCCCTGATCACCTGTACCCCGTCTGTTAATTTGGCTTTGATGTCATTACAGCTTACACCTGAAGCTACAGAAATAATTAAATGCTTATTGGTATCCACTGCGCCGGCGATCTGCTCCAGCAATTGATTGAGCTGTTGAGGAAGAACTGCCAGCACTACAATATCAGCTGCTGCAACCGCAGCAGCGTTGTCACTCGTTGTTTCAAATCCCTGTGCGGAGAAAGTGGAAAGGTTTGCCGTATTTCGTCTGGTGAGACAAATCTGACCTGCTTCTACGTAATTTGCTTTCACCAGTCCCTTAGCCAGAGACAGTCCGATATTTCCGCTGCCCAGGATAGCAATCCTGCCTGTATATTGTTTCATTTTTTAAGATATTAACCTGGTTCCAAAATCATTTGTATTCACCTGGGGCAATTCATCCGCCTTCCCAATATACACCATTTTTACCCCACTCTTTATCGCCTCAAATGCATTGTGCAATTTAGGGATCATTCCTCCTGATACCACACCCTGTTCCTTTAACCCTTCAAAATCCCCCGCTTTGATTTCAGGCACCAGGGAAGATTCATCTTCCACGTCTCTTAATACTCCTTTTTTCTCAAAGCAATACACCAGCCTGGTGTCATAAACAGCAGACATCGCTACAGCAACGGCAGAGGCTATCGTATCTGCATTGGTATTCAGCAATTGACCGTCTCCGTCATGGGTGATGGCACAAAGCACAGGCACCAGACCCGCTTCTAATAAACTTGTCAGCGTCTCCGATGAAACTGAAGCCTCATCCAGATCCCCCACAAAGCCGTAGTCGATGGTTTTCACCGGGCGTTTAACCGCTTTGATGATGTTCCCGTCTGCGCCTGTCAAACCTATAGCATTACAGGCTTTAGACTGAAGCTGAGCCACCATATTCTTGTTGATGAGCCCCGCATAAACCATAGTAACCACCCGGAGTGTTTCTATATCAGTAATCCTCCGGCCCTCTACCATCTTCGCTTCTACACCAAGTGAAGTACCCAGTTCTGTGGCGATTTTACCGCCACCATGAACCAATATTTTTTTCCCGGAAAGCGCCGTAAAGTCCTGTAAGAACCGGTGCAGGTTTTCCGAATTGTCAATGACATTTCCGCCAATTTTCACAATAGTTAGCTGCTCCATCTCTTCTGTGTTCTAGGTTAGATTTTGCAACAGATCTTTCAGCACAGCCTGGGCGGCCCATAAACGATTGCCAGCCTCATGGATCACCAGAGAGTTCGGCCCGTCCAGGATCTCTGACGACAGTTCCAAATCTCTTCTTACCGGCAAACAATGCATCACTTTGGCATTATTGGTGAACTTCAGCTTTTCATTGTTCATCATCCAGCCATCGGGATAAGTCAATACCTTACCGTATTCCTTAAAACTCGACCAGTTTTTTACATAGATATAATCTGCGCCCTCTAAAGCTTCTTCCAGGTTATGGCTGATGGTCGCTCCCGGTGTAAAGTCCTCGCAAAGCTCATAACCTTCAGGGTGAACGATGGTAAAATCGAGCATTCCTTCTTCCTGTGCTTTACACATCCATTCTGAAAATGAATTTGGAACCGCCTGAGGCAGAGCCTTCACATGTGGTGCCCAGGCCAGAACAACTTTCGGCTTAGCCGCCGCCTTCCAGGTCTCTTGTATGGTCACCAGATCGGCAAGACTTTGCAATGGATGTCGTGTCGCGCTTTCCAGGCTCACCACCGGTACCCCACAGTATTTCACAAACTTGTTAAAGAAATCCTCATTATAATCTTCATCTCTGTTGGTCAGTTTTGGAAAAGAACGCAAGCCCAGGATGTCACAATACTGCCCCATCACTGCTGCCGCTTCGCGAATATGCTCTACAGTAGTACCGTTCATCACAACACCGTCCTGTGTTTCCAGTGCCCAGCCCTCCTTATCCATATTCATCACCATCACACTCATTCCCAAATTGATCGCTGCTTTTTGCGTACTCAAACGGGTACGCAAACTTGGGTTAAGAAACACCAGCCCAAGGGTTTTATTCTTTCCCAAATGCTGGTCTGCATAGGGATTGCTCTTTAGATCCAGGGCGGCCTTCACCAGCTGCCCGATATCCTCAACGTCTTTTACTGAAGTGAATTGGTTCATTTCTATCCTCTTAAAATAGTTTTAAATTTATCTAAAAACTGATCGGCCTGTTCTTTTGTCAAATTCAATGCAGGCAACAATCTGATCACATTTGGCTTGGCTTCTCCTGTAAAAATATGGTGTTTGAATAACAGCTCTTTCTTCACATGTGACAATTCTTCCGGTAAATCGATACCGATCATCAAACCTCTTCCACGCACTTCTTTGATCTCTTTGATTTTTTTAAGTTCCGAAATCAGATAGCTCCCTACTTCTTCTGCATTTTTCATCAATCCATCCTGCTCCATCACCTCAAGAACAGCCAAAGCAGCTGCACAAGCCAAATGATTCCCACCAAAAGTGGTACCCAGCATACCGTGCCAAGGCTTGAATTTCGGTGCAATAGAGATTCCCGCAACGGGAAAGCCATTTCCCATTCCCTTAGCCATGGTATATACATCAGCATTTACCCCGGCCACATCATGAGAATAAAACAAACCTGTTCTGCCATAACCACATTGGACACTATCGGCAATATAGACTGCATTATAAGCATCACAAAGACTACGGATTTTTTGAAGAAAAGGTACCGCAGCTTCTTTAATTCCTCCAACACCCTGTATACCTTCTATAATTACGGCGGCAATTTCATTGCCATAGTTATTGAATGCTTCTTCTAAAGCTTCAACATCATTATGCGGCAGAAATACAATATGATCTGTCTCATTGACAGGAGCAATAATCTTCGGGTTATCTGTAGCAGATACAGCCAGCGAAGTCCTTCCGTGGAATGCGCCTTTAAAGGCGATCACCTTTTTTCTTCCATGATAAAAGGAAGCCAGTTTTAAAGCATTTTCATTAGCCTCGGCTCCTGAATTGCATAAAAACAACTGGTAGTCTGTCTTTCCTGATACCTGGCCTAGTTTATCTGCAAGGGCCGTTTGCAAAGGAATTTTAACAGAATTGGAGTAGAAACCAACTTTATTGAGCTGGTCTGTAACCCTTTTTACATAATGCGGATGCGTATGTCCTATTGAAATTACGGCATGTCCTCCGTATAAATCCAGGTATTCCTGTCCGCTTGCATCCCAGACTGTACTGCCGGAAGCTTTTACAATTTCTATATCATTTAGTGGATAAACGTCAAATAAGTTCATTTTAATATTTTTAACTGGTGTACAAATTGATTTTAGAATGCTGCTGCTTTAAGTGCCAGGCCTTGCCGTTCCTCCAGCCCAAACATTAAATTCATGTTCTGAACTGCTTGTCCGCTCGCGCCTTTCAGCAGGTTATCAATTATACTGACCACAAAAACCTTATTGCCATGCTTTTCTACATGCAGAAGCCCTTTATTCGTATTCACCACTTGTTTCAAATCTATATTCTTTGCACTTACGTGTGTAAATACGTGTCCTTCATAGTAGGATGCATATAAATCCTGCAATTCTTCGGCAGAAAGATCAGATTCGGTATAAACTGCCGCCAGGATTCCTCTTGTAAAATCGCCGCGCTGCGGAATAAAATTCAAAACACTGTCAAATCCACCATCCAGCTGTACCAGGCTTTCACCAATCTCATTTAAATGCTGGTGCTCAAAAGCCTTATAAACCGAAAGATTATTATTTCTCCAGCTAAAATGAGAAGTAGCCGCCAAACTTTGACCAGCCCCGGTAGAACCAGTTGTTGCATTGATATGAACCTCTCCTTTTAACAAACCTTTGGCGGCCAATGGAAGCAAGGCCAACTGTATACAGGTAGCAAAACATCCAGGATTAGCTACATAATTCGCCGTTCTGATGGCCTCACGGTTAAGTTCCGGCAAACCATACACCCACTGGTCTGAGGCATTCGCCTTCAGCCTGAAATCCTGACTCCTGTCTCTTATACACATCTCCGAGCCCACGAGACAGGCAGCTCTATCGCGTATGCCGTCTTCTGCTTGAAAAAGGGGGGGGGGGGGGGGGGGGGGGGGGGGGGGGGGGGGGGGGGGGGGGGGG
>NZ_JAELTV010000218.1 GCF_016429005.1 Pedobacter sp. ASV19 | reverse complement strand
CCATTTTTCCAGGTTGGGCATATCAGAAAATAAGCTTCCAGACCATGCATAATAGAATACAGATACTCCACCAAACCGCCTTCATCAGCAGAAGTCATGAGCGCCGTCGAATATAAAGAATATCCTCCGGAAGAGAATTGTATTTTTTGGTTTTGACTGAGGTCTCTTACCTCCATCCACTCTTTAATGCCTCCAATCTGTGTAGGAACGGGTTGTAAATGCCGTATCCCGCAATTGACCAGAGTCGGGAAGATTTTTGAAGTGCGCTCAGATTCCCCATAAGCCACATCTACACTTATTTTTGCGCAGAGTTTTTCTATCTGTTCATAAGCAGCAGAATGCACCGGTTCTTCCAACCAGCAAAGCCCCTGTTCACCAACTCCATCTAAAAACTGTAAGGTATCATCACAAGACCAGATCTGATTGGCATCTACCGCTAATTTCATTTTATTGCCGATTAGTTGCTGCACAAATTTGACCCGGGAAATATCTTCTTTTATTTTAGTTCCAAAATCCTTTCCAACCTTCATTTTATAACAGCCTGTTCCCGCATCGAGGAACACTTGTACCTCCTGTTCCAATTCAGACAAACTATAATTGGTTCCACCGCCACTGCCATACATTTTCACTTCATTCCGTTCGGCACCAAGGTAACGATACAATGGGGTCTTCTTTCTTCTCGCAGCCAGATCATACAAGGCCATATCAATTTGACCCAGTAAAGCCGATGCAGGCCCTTTAAACCCTTCATTTCTTATAGACCAGTACAGTTTTGGATAAAAATCTTTATAGGCCACAGAATGACTGTGAAATAAAATCGGAAACAAACAGGATTCCAGAATATTGATATAGGTATTGTAAACAGGTGCTTCTCCAATATTTCCATCTTCGTCTTCAATGGTAATAATAGAAATCCCAAAACTGGGGAAAGGGCCCATGGTTGCATCCTGAAAAGGAGTTACGGCAGGTACTTGTTCTAAAACCCGAATACGGATTTTCTTTACGTTAAAAATTTCGTTATCTATCTGATTCATATTAATTAACTGCCCGAAGGATTTCATGGTATATTTCTGAGGGTAAACTTCCCGCCCGGAATGCAAAAAGTGCATCTGCAAGTTGTTCCTGATTGGCCGCGCCAATAACGGTTTTAACCGGATAAGGAACCGTGATTAAAAACCGGTGTGCAAGTACCTGTAAAGGTATTCTATACTTCTCTGCAATGAGGTTTACCTTTTTTGCCTGCTCTACAAGCTTCAGATCCAGCCAGTGCGGAGGATCTGTAGTAAATGCTAAGAAATTACAGCCCAATAAGCCCATATTGAGGGGGCTGGCTGCGTAATATTCCTTCCCATTCTGTATATACAATGGAACTGTTGTATCTAGTGCATCTAAGCAACAGGCATTAAGTCTGTTGTGTTCCATAAACACATCAAAAGGGCTATCTTTTAAAAAGGGTTCCATCCACTTCGGGGGATTCCCACCCAAACCTAATCTTTTGGTATATCCCGCGCTCTTGAACGCTTGCATTTGTTGTAAAACACTTTCTATTTCCTCTGGCTGGATCGCTGCCGGGTCATGCAGAAAAAGAACATCGAGTGCAGTTTGGCCAAGTGTCTGGAGACTGTTGTCTACACTTAATTTCATTCTATCTGCACTGTAGTCATAATAAGCTTCGTCATTCTTGTGGCTCTTTAAACGGCCAACTTTTGTACTCAGCCTGGGCTTGGTGCCCTTCCATTGATTTAAAGCGTCGCCAACATACTCTTCCGCGTCCCCATAGGACGGTGCAGTATCAATTGCCGAAATACCTTGTTCCAGTGCTTTTAAAATAGTTTCTACAGATGCCTTCGCATCAACTTTACCCCAAACACCTCCAATTCCTGCCGTACCGAGCACCAGATCGTGCTCTACTGAGAATGCCATATTTTAATTAATTTCTTATGTACAATTTATAACAAAGTAACCACACCTGCATGATCAACACGTACTTTAAGCGTTTCTCCAGCTTTTACTTTAACCTTGGGCCAGTTTACAAAAGCCGTATAGCTTAAAGGACCCGCTGCTTGTTTTGCTGTTTCTCCCAATACGGAAACATTGGCGTCATAAGAAGTCGGATTGGCAATCTGTATAGTTGTCCCCGATGATGTATTCGCTATAGTTTTAGCTTCAACATGGTCAAAAACATAGATCTTTTTACTGTCTGTATTCAAATAAATACCTGGCAGTTCCATAGCCATCAGTATTCCATTGGTTTCTGTCCAGGAATTCCGGGTATTTATGAAATTACCAATACTGCCTTTTCCTTCCGCATCACTGGGCTGTATACGTTCCATTGAAGATCCAACCAGGTTATTGGTGGTAATATGGTTTGGCGGCATATTCACGGCCTCTGCCTGTGCATGTTGAATGTCCCTGATTAGATCTGCATATTGCAGATTTCCCGTAGCACGGAACAATTTAAAAAGATAATCTCCTGAGGCTGTACAGATTCCCGGTGCAGAATGCTTATTTTGTATACTTGCCCATACAGCTCCTGCCATATGGCTACCGAGTTTTCCAATGTCACTATTTTGAGGAAAAACGGGATCATAGGAAATGGTCCAGGAGGAACACAATGCCGCTTGAACCTCAGCCATCTTTAGCCATTGTTTTTCTCCAGTGTAATGATATAAAGCCATCAAGGATTCCAAAAAGCCAAATGCAGATTCAGAATTGGCATCCTGCGAAATGTCCCCGCAGTCGCCCCCGGTTAGACCTTGCATCTCCACATCCCGGTGGTAGTAGAATTTCGCAGCATCACCTGCAACTTTCATCCAAGCCGGGTTATGAAAATAATTAGAAGCCAAAGCCAAACCTGCAGGTGCAATAGCCCCTGCTGTAGAGTTATACACCGCTATTTCTCCGGTTTCGGGTGCAATATACTGGCCAAATTCTCCATGCGCCTTCCAGGTTCGCACAAAAGCTGCCGCCAGCTTCCGGGCAGACTCTTCCCATTCTTTTTTTATGCTGCGCTCGTTCCCCTGGGCTTTTAACAACATCATATGTTTCATCATCCAGAGCAAGGCGTCTGCATTCTTTCTCACCATAGCCTGCAAAGGTTTAAAATCAGGGTTCATTTTTTCCGGTCTGAGCTCTCCCTTGGCCGTAATGCCTCCATAAAAATAGCCACTCTTCCCCTGAAGTTTATCCACAATAAAATCCAGTTCGGCACCTACTCTATTGCGTTCTTTTTCATCATTCAATGCAAGCATAGGATAGGTGTTCATCATACCACTTACCCAGCCCAACTGAAAGTCATCGTTGTTCTCAGGCAAATAATAGGAACCTGCAGGAACCGTAACAAAGCGGTTTCTGGTAATGGTAGAAACCACCTCAAATGCCTTACTCATTGGCAATATATTGCGGGGCTGATTAGGTCCGGATAGTTCTTTACGAATTTGCATGAACCTGGTCAAAAGCTCCGGAATATTCTGGGCGTTAAAAACGTAGACTCTAAAATGAAGAGAGATTTCATTGCCCGCTTTCCAATCCGGCGCAAGATCACCACTTGGATGAAAATCTCCAAAACCCGGTGCCAATTTGCGAACCGCAGGCGCAGAGATACTAAAAGAGCAGTTGTCCTGCGCTTCATTCTCAGAAATGGTCAACCCATTATTACCCAGTTTTGTCAACTGCCCTGTTAGCACAATAAAGCCCTTTTTCTTCTTTTCAGAAAAGAAGCACATCGCAGGCGTGGCTGCATTACCTGTTTGCAATTGAATTACTGAAGCTTTTCCTCTTTCTATAGCTAAACGAGGATTGTTAGATATTGTAAGAGGAACAGCTGGATTATAATACATATCCTTCGGATAAGCAGGGCTATAACCATCCCCTATGGATCTGTAACGGTTTCCATTATAGATAGAAGCAGGCACTAATACATAATTATCGCGGCTCCATTTACCAAAATTAAAAGAGACATCGACTGCAGACGATGAAGCAGTACCGTTTTCTACCCTAAAGGAAGCAATAATATCTACGGCTTCCGGGTGTCCTGAAACAGCTGTATTTTTAACATGTAAAGCCCAGGTTCCTGTATTGGTCTTTAAAACACCACCTTTATTGAATATTTGTCTGGAAACCAGATCTGTTCCGTTAAACTGCTTTACCGAATAGTTTAACGAGCCGTTTATATTTGCTAAAATTTTAGGCAGTTCTCCTTGTGGTTGCTGGGCCATAGAGACCATACTCCATAAAAGACAGGTTGGAATTGCAAAAATCTTTCTTAAAGGCATCATTTATTTGTGTTTTATATGTGTTGATCTTTTAGTATAACAAATAGACCATTGCAATCAGGATAATACAACACTTAATTTGATTATTACATATGTTATTTTTGCAATCATCACGTCAAGGATCTGGATGTGTTCACCAGCTCAACTCCAGCGCTTACAAGATATATAGTACAAATAAAGCTATCCAGCCCTGTACTCAAAAAAAATATTTTTTTAAAAAACCTCAAATCACCAAACGAATGAACAAAACGATTGGGCAGTTTTGTTGGTATATGTGTATATTAAACAGTTAATTGGCTGCTCCTTCTATGAAGAACATAAAACACGCTAACGAAACACCTTCTACTGCAGACCGGATCTCTGGCCGGCAACTCAAGGCTATATTTGGCGGATCTATTGGAAACCTGGTAGAATGGTACGACTGGTATGCCTATTCTGCCTTTGCCATCTATTTTTCATCATCGTTCTTCCCAAAAGGCAATCCAACTACCCAGTTGCTGAATAGTGCGGGTATTTTTGCCCTTGGTTTTCTCATGCGGCCGCTTGGGGGCTATATTTTTGGCCGGATAGCAGACCAGATCGGCAGGAAACAATCTATGACTCTATCGGTGTTGCTGATGTCTTTAGGTTCTTTATTGATTGCCTGTACCCCTACCTATAAAACAATTGGTCTTTTGGCCCCTATTATATTACTAACGGCAAGATTGTTACAAGGACTTAGTGTGGGTGGTGAGTATGGTGTATCGGCCACTTATCTGAGTGAAATGGCCAGTAAAAACCGGCGCGGGTTTTATTCCAGTTTTCAATATGTAACCCTAATTGGCGGGCAATTGCTTGCCCTGGCCATTCAAATTGTTTTACAGCAGTTTTTTCTTTCCGAAGAACAGCTAACTAAATGGGGCTGGCGCATTCCATTTGTTTTCGGGGCCATTCTTTCCATAGTAGCACTTTACCTCAGGAAAAACCTGGAGGAGACACAGGCCTTTAAAAATCAGAAACAAAAACCGAAGGAGAAAAAAGGAACACTGAAAGAATTGCTAAAACACCCAAGGGCAGTGGCCACAGTGATCGGCCTTACCCTAGGCGGCACACTTGCTTTTTACACCTATACCACGTACATGCAAAAATTCCTCGTGAATACGGTCCATATGAGCAAAGAGCAATCTACATTGATGTCCTTTTTTACCTTATTCATTTTTGCCTGCCTGCAACCGGTATTTGGTGCATTATCTGATAAAATTGGCCGTCGCCCCCTATTAATTGGTTTTGGCATTTTAGGGGCCATCTGTACCGTTCCTTTACTGACAACCCTGAGCCATACCACTTCCCAGTGGGAAGCCTTTTTTCTGTTAATGGCTGCTTTGGTTATTGTGAGCGGTTACACCAGTATCAATGCAGTTGTAAAAGCAGAGTTGTTTCCTGCAGAGATCAGAGCGCTGGGTGTAGGCCTTCCCTATGCTTTGACCGTTGCAATTTTTGGAGGAACAGCAGAATATATTGCATTATGGCTCAAAGACTGGAACCATGAACCTTATTACTATTGGTATATTACTTTTTGCATTTTCCTCTCTTTAATTGTTTATGTATTTATGAGAGACACCAAAGAAAATTCCCGGTTAAACCAGGATACCCTGCGAGAATAACTAACTTAAATTAAATAGAATTTTTTACCTAAATTTTAAAAAGATGAACACAAAAAACCTATTCCTCAGCCTAACATTTGCAATGTTCTGCACATTCACATTCGCCCAATCGCCCGCTAAGCCATCTAAACCAGTAATGGTGGGTGGCGACAGAGATAAACACGGCTGTATAGGATCTGCCGGGTATACCTATTCTGTTATCAAAAATGATTGCGTAAGACTCTTTGAGCAAAAACCCCAATTAAAGGAAGTAAACGCAAAAGGATCTGCAACTTTCAATGCAACTGTTATTTTCAGTGCAGATAATAAACAAGCAGAGATATTCGTCCCACACTCAAAATCAAGCACAATACTGACCAGAACAAGAGGAACAAAAAGAAGCTCAGTCTGGAAAAAAGGCAAATATGCTCTATATCAAAAAGGAGATACCTACATCCTCAAAGAATCCAATAAGCCAATCTACGCAAAGGTTTCTTAATCACCTTTCCATAACCCTGAATTTATTTCAGGGCCTTGGAAAAGCTATCGCCTTATTCTACAATACGAAATCCATTTCAAAACCGTAAAAATACTTTGGCGGATGTTTTGCTGTTAAAACAACTCCCTGTCTAAGCTTAAGTGGTAACAGATACTGGGCAGGCAAACGCAGCCAGCCGGGCATATTGTAATAGTTAATGTTCAACAGGGACCCCAACTGTAACCCTACCGAAGGCACAAAGATCAATGATGTTTCCCGGTTGCCGTACTGCACACCTCCTTCCATATATCCATAAATCCCAATAAACTTCTTATCACTTACCCAGTAATCAAAATTACTCCTGATCCCCGCTCTGAACTGATGGGTTGGCCCTTTGTGGAACTCATCTCTGTAGGGGGCGGTTTCTCCCCAGCTGTATACTACCGTGTATCCATGCCAGTAATCCCATACCCCCTTCTTCCCACCTTTAGAATTAAAAGTATAGCGGTTTGAAATGGAGCCTGCATTAATTCTAAAATCGAAACCACGATAATAATTTTTAGTAGAAAATGAAGGTCCGTTTATCCCAATAACAAAAGAATTTCCAACCCTGCTCCTTACAAAATTGCGGTAGGGTAACATTTGGTTTGCCTTTTTCATGGAATCTGTTATCAAAGTGTTTTCAAACAAAGAAGGCAAGTTAGAGTTATAAGGGATGGGAACCAGCTTAAGTGCCGGAATGTTATTGAGCAAGTAGTTTTCCTGCATTTTTTTCTCAACAGGAATACGCATCAGGAAATCCATCCCCTTCTGTGGTGTCGAGGAAGTATTTTCATAAGCCATCCATAAATCAGCTAACGATAGTTCGACAGCTTCAATTACCCTGGCTGATTCATTGATAAATTCAGGCTTGTTAAATGTTCCGTCTCCATGTGCTTTCCAGATTTCTGCCTTTCTGTTTAGCACCATCGTACCGTTTGCAGAATAAAAATCATGTAAAGCTTTATTGTTCACAACCGACGCCAACACGGTCCTTTTTACCACCAGGTGTCCTGAAGAAAAGGAGTCTTCTAAAAAGTGATCTGCAAAAGCATTAAACAATAATGCTAACATCATTAAGGTTCTTGCCTGCTCAGGGTTGTCCTTAAACCTCCCGCTTTGGGCAGCAAAATCCATGGCCACCAGATGAAGCGTTACATACATGTTGATGGCATTCGTTTTATTCAGTTTGTCAAAGGCAGCTTTAGCCAGTTCGGGGCGCTGGCATTGCCGGATCATGTCTTTATTAAAAGCGCTCAGTTGGTCCTGGAAAGATTTACCATACTGATAAAAATGCGACAGGTTTTTCATCGCCAACATGGCATATCCAAAGTCAAGTTTAACCAGCTTGCCGTCTGGTGCCGCGCTATAACCCATGGCAATGTATTCATCATGAAGGGTCATGATCTTATGAAGTACAGAACTGCTGTCAGAAAGTAGTTCAATCAACGCATAAGGATCACCTACATGATCTCCACTCAATCCATTTAATGTCCCATAGGAAATCTTGGTTCCAGCTACTTTAAAATCTAACAAAGAACGGAAAGTTCCAGCCGTACCTGTTTGCTGAAGTGAATGGATAAATTTCATAAATGCCTGGTCGCCTATTGCCTTATGCTCACCATAATTGTATGCATAAACGCTTGAGGGTAGAACAAACAGCAACGCAACAATCGCTAAAATCTTTATTTTTCTCATCGTGCATTGGTTGATTTCAAAAGTCATTGATGATGACCTAACCACTATTCAATACAACTACAAGTATATGAGGGGACTAGTTACACCTAAAATATTTCTGTCTCTTATACACATCTGACGCTGCCGACGAACGTTAGCCGGTGGAGATCTCGGTGGGGGCCGGATCATTAAAAGTGGGGGGGGGGGGGGGGGGGGGGGGGGGGGGGGGGGGGGGGGGGGGGGGGGGGGGGGGGGGGGGGGGGGGGGGGGGGGGGGGGGGGGGGGGGGGGGGGGGGGGGGGGGGGGGGGGGGGGGGG
>NZ_JAELTV010000217.1 GCF_016429005.1 Pedobacter sp. ASV19 | reverse complement strand
TCCCTAACCATTGCATTTTTTAAATGTTTGATTTGCTCCTTCTGTTTCTCAGCAGATAAAAGGTTGAGGTACTGCTGAAAGTCAGATTTGCTCCCGTTTAATTTCAAATACAAATCCTTGATCAATGACAAGATCTCTGGCGATTGTGGATTTTTCTGCAGGTACTTATCCAATGCCAGAAACGCATTCAATTGCTCACCCTTTGCGATGAACGCCTTTGCCAAAGTCTGTACTAAAGACTGGGCACTCATTCCAGCATAATCATTTTCTGCCAGCAGGTCGGCAGCTAATTTTATACTTTCATCCAGTTGTCCATTAACCAGTAATGCAGCAGAATAATCATTAACTATAGGACCATAATACATAGACGAGATACTCCTGCTCATTTTTGGATCAGTTGATTCCTTAGCCTGCTTGCTTAATTTCAAAGCCTCGGCCATGTAATCTATCGCTAATGGCACCTCATTACGGCCCATAAAGTCCTTTCCCACATTAAATAGCGTAACCGCTTTAAAGTTCGATCCCGAAAAATGGCTTAAATAATTGTCCACTTTTGCTTTATTATTGACTTTGGAAAATCGCTGGATAAGTGTTAAAAGCGCGAAATCATATTTATCCCGTTGTTTTAAAGTATATCTTGAAGGCGGATATTCTTTCAGCCAGTTCAAATAATCTTTTTCAACAACTGAAAGTGGAGACTCTGGCTTTGAGCCAAAAACTTTATCGTAGGCCAGATCACGTGCCATAATTCCTTTAGGGAACTTTTTGGGTAGATCCTTTTCTATGGCCTGTGCTGCATCATTATTGCCCATTACTTTGTAAAGTTTGACAGCAAGTAATAAATTCTCTTCATCTGAGCTTTTTTTTAAGGCCTCTGCCTCTGCCTTTAATATAGTTTCAGACTGTGCAGTATTTTCAGTCAGTTTCTGGTTTAGGTAATTTAAAAGACTATCTCTAGATATATTCTTATTTAATGAAGCCAGTACCGGTGAGTTTTGGTCAAAGATGGATGATAATTGTTTTTTTAACCCATCACTGTTCCCACTAGTTCTAAATAGAATATTTCCTTTTGGATCTACCAGAATCTTTGTAGGATAAGAACTTACCCCAAATAGTTTCACCAAATTATTCTGCGGTGTATTGAGTACCTGAATCCAATTAATCTGATCTTCCGCTATGGCCTTTTTCCACTGTTTAAGCTGATTTTCGGCAGAGCCGCTTTCATAAGCAATACCAAGTATCTCCAGGCCTTTTGATTGATAGCGTTCATAAATTTCCTTCAATTCAGGATGGCTGGCCCTGCAGGGCTGGCACCAGCTCCCCCAAAAATCAATCAGCAAGTATTTTCCCCCCAGCGTTTGGGAATTAAAAATTTTCCCATTTATATCCGCCACTTGAAATGCAGGAATTACAGCCCCCTTTGCCGTGGCATTTGCGGCCTTTAATTTCGCATACAAAGCCATCCATTCTGTAGAATTCTTATATCCTGCTGCGATAGTTTTTAGTTGCTCAAAAGCAAGCTCGTTGCCCAGTTCCGTGTAATAAGTCTCAAACACCAATAATGCGGCAAAGGTATTACGGTTTCTTATAACAAACTCTTTTTTATAGGCATTTAAATCTTTCGAAAGTTTAGCAATTTCTTTTTCCGCCTCAGCTATTTTTTCCTGCACGCCAGGCCGGGCAAACTTTATTTTCATCTGCTCCCATATCAACTGGTGGTTACGGCGCTCCCTGGCAGAGAAACTTTCATAGAGCTGAATCTCAGGATCAATTGCTTTCAGCAACAAATCCAATGGATCGTTGAAATTTACGATGACAGATACCTCCTTGCCACCCTTGATCAGAAACTGAGGGGCAGGCTGGGGAATAAAACTTTGACCTGTTTTAATGATACTATTGGAAGATGTAATATATAAAACAGCTTTGCTATACCCTTTTACAGGGATGTGAAATTCATAGATACCGTTAACTGCTTTTGCGTTTAAAACAAATTTTGATTCATTATGATCTGTATACATCAGCCTTACCGGGTAGTCTGTTGTATCCTTGCTTTTAATTTTAACAATCGCTGTATCAGCAGAAGTAGATTGTGTATCAGCATAAACTTGTGTAAAAAACAAGCCTATGCCAATTAACTGTATAAATACGAACTTAAATAGATTAACTGACATAAGTTTATGGGTTATTAGGCATTGATGGATTATAATTTAAGATCATAGGAGGAATCTTTAGTGTGAGGCGGTTTTTGTTTAGTGTATAAACTTTGCTGTCCACCGTCCGGCTGCCATGAATATTGTTGTAGTTCACATCATCAAACAATCTCCTCATGTCAAACCACCTCCTGCCAGTTGCCGCAAATTCAAGAATACGCTCACGCAAGATGAGCTTAACCAATTCTTGCTGGCCGGAATATTGAACCTGTGCAGACGCATCAGGCATCCGGTTTTTCCTCAAAGTCTCCAGATCATTTTCAGCGTCAGAAAGCTGGCCACCACGTGCCTCACATTCCGCTTTCATGAGATACAAGTTGGGCAATGTTGGTCCTAAATTTACTGTTAACGGCCCAGACCTCTGATAGCCCGGCAACTGCAAGGAAGAAAACAAGCCTTTGTTGCTAAATGCTTTTTTACGCTGGTCATCTGGTCCAAACAAGCTATAGGTTTCCGGTGTCAGCACAGCCAAACTACTAAATGCACTATAAACCGGTGCGGCAGTTTGCTCCACAAAAATGGTTTCATAACTGTCAAATGGATTAGGGAAATTAGTTAAACCCAAATTCGGGAAAAATGAAATATACCAGTCGTTTACTTTTGTATTGTAGTTATACAATGATATTGGTACTTTACTGGTGTTCACCAGGTCAAATGCTTTCTTAAGCGGAGTAAGAGCTTCCGCATATTTCCCCATATTAAAATAAACCTCGCCCAAAATACTGTAAGCAGCCAGCTGGCTTATCCTCCCTCTGCTGACTGTGGTTGGGCTTAAATAAGGAATGGCTACATTAATCTCATTAACAATAAAATCATAAGTCGCTTTCACAGAAGCCCTGTTATAACCAGCAGTCTCTGTAGAAGCTTCAGTTACAATAGGTATACCCGGATCATTTGCGGCCGTATTTTCATTAAAAGGCTTAGCAAAGAGCTGAGCCACCCAAAAGTGCATATATGCCCTTGCCACCCTTGCTTCCGCCTGTAACGCCTTTTTCTCGGCCTCAGTGCCGTCTTCGGCATTCATCACCCCATTCACAATCACATTGTAAACGTAATTATGAATATACATCGTTCCCCACTCTGCAGCGTTATCATCGGGAAGATAAATATCATCGGCCCATTTATAACTTTTCTGCTCAATTTGACTATAGTTCTGGAAAGTTGAGGGATTGGCCATCATATCATCCGACATATAAAAAGGAGCCTCAACTTCGCCCAGGATACTAAATGAATAGCCCAGTTCGCCAGTAGTTGCATTGGTTGTGGAGGTCATTTTTAAATTTTGAAAACCATTTAATAGAGTATTGTTAAAAAGTCCGTTATAATGTTCTAACTTTTTAGCCAATACCTTTCCTTTAGGGTCAATCTCAAGGAATTTTTTACATCCTGTAAGTGCAATGCAGATCACAATAAGCATTACTATTTTTTTCTTTGAAATATTCATTGGAATATAATTTTATCTGTATTGATAATTAAAAAGATAGATTTAACCCGAGTGTGTAAAATGTTGGCATAGCTGCTAGTCTTGTTCCTGTAGACAGGTTATAATACTCAGGGTCTATACCTTTGTCATTTTGCGTCCAGAGCAAAATATTGTTTACCTGGGCGTAAACCTTCGCACGCTGTATATGCAATTTTGATAGCCCCGAATGGGATAAGTCGTACGATAAGGTTAAGTCCCTCAAGCGCATATACGACGCGCTGACAATATTCACATCCCCCTTAGTATAAAACGAGGTTGTCCTCTGACTGGCACTATTGGTCTCATTTGGCACATATTTTGGCACATTCGTTTTGGTTTCATCCCCAGGACTTTGCCATCTTTCATTAAAATTGCTTTGAATATCTGTCAATAACCTGCCCGTATAGAATTGGTTTGCATCACTGCGCATTACATTTCCTAAATTATAAACGATCAGCCCCGACAAAGTAAAATCCTTATAACGAAATGTATTGGTCATACCACCGTACCAAAGAGGTTGTGTACTACCTTGATAATGGGCATCATCTAAAGTCAGCTGATTGGTAAACATGGCTGTACTGCCGTCCTTTTTATATACCATAGGATTTCCGTCGGCATTTAAACCGGCGTATTGATAAGCGAATAGGCTGTATGCAGAATACCCTTCAATAAAACCACCACTCGCCTTACCATCTACACTTAGAGCGGTATACCTTTTTAAGGAAGTAATTTTATTCTTATTGTAAGAAATATTAAAGTTGGTAGTCCAGTTAAAATCTTTCTGGTTGATGTTTCTGCTGTTTAAAGAAATCTCTATGCCCCGGTTGTACAGTCCACCTAAATTGCCATAGGCCGTATACCAGCCGCTTGTTGGATCTGTAGGCCGTTCACCCAAAAGATCAGACGTTTGCTTATTGTAATAATCTATTGTTCCCGAAATGCGGTTCGAAAGCAGTTCAAAATCAATACCCAGGTTTAAAGCTGTCGTTTTTTCCCATACCAACAGCTCATTAGCGGGGCTGATCAGAATATATCCGGTACCCAGACCATTATAAAATGCATCATTGTGGGCGTATAATACATCGGCCGTTCCGCCCAGTCCCGGACGTGGAGAGTTACCAGAAATTCCATAGGTAGCCCGCAACATCAATTTGTTGAAAAGCGCAGTGCCAAAGAAATCTTCCCTGTCCACATTCCAGCTTAGACCTGTACTCCAGATGGGCTTATTCTGGCTGCTTTTAGACGTTCCAAAAAGATTGGACTGATCGTAACGTAAACTTCCATTAAAATTATACCTGTTTTTATAAGCATAAGCTAAGTTTCCGTAAAAAGAAACGAAACGGGATTCCGATTCTCCTTTAGTGATTGGAAGTGACCTCAAGGTATTTTTACTGTTAATTCCAGCAGGCAGTACAGGATTACTGACCCCGGTAAGTTCCAGGTCTTTTTGATTATATGCAGTATAAGTCTGGGTTTGAAAGTCGAAGCCCCTGGTCATGGTATTGGTCACATCAAAAAGCGTACTCCGCACCTCCTGGCCTGCCAATGCGGTAATCTGGTGATCTCCAATCTCCAAATTATAATCCAATTGATTTCTAATGGTCCGGGAGGTTACGTTGAGGTTGTTGGTATAATAATAACCACCTTTTGTTGGTAAATAATACACCGGATCGCCACCTGCAGTAGTTGGAGCCTGGGTAAACTGAGCAGTTTCTACCCTTACACCATAGGCATTCTGATCATAAAAATTATACCCGTTGTCTACGGTTTTCTGGTACTGGGCCCTTGTTGTAAAATTCAAGCCTTTATACAAATTTACCATTAACCCACCATTTATCCTGGCAGCCAAAACACTATTGTCATTGTTATTGTAATTTAATTCGTTTAAGGGAATATAATCCAGGTTCAGCTTACTTTTCTGTTCTGCTGCGCTTCTGTAAGCTCCACTCATATATAGATAACTTTGTGATAATGGGCTACCATTCCCGTCAGCAAAAAGCGCATACGGAACATATTGATTCAGAACCGTTGGGTAAGACATATTTAAGGTACGGTTCTTTTCATACGACATATTTCCCGTCAGATCAAGCGTAAGCCATTTCGCGAGTTTCCACTCCTCACGTAAATTAAAATTGTACCTGTCTTTGGTCGATTTATCCGCATTGTCATATCTGCTATAGGCCAATGAAGTAAAATATTTATTCAATTTTCCACCTCCAGACAATGTTACACTGTGAGAGGTAAGCATGGACTGCTGATAAAAATATTTATTAATCTGGTCCCTGTTGGACAAATTAGACAAGGAATCCCATCGCTGATTGGCAACAGCCTGAGTGTTCAATCCCGATTTTAAATCGTAAAATATTTGTTCATGAGGATATATTTTTGGGAATTTCCCGGCATTTACTGCACTCACACTACTGTACGGAAATGCATTAAGATAATTTGGATCCTGAAACAATTGTTTGCTTGTGGCAATAAATTCCGGACTGGACATCAAATTTAATGAATTGTATTTAGGCATTCCTTTAAATGAAACAAAGCCATCATAAGTAATATTAATTCTACCGCTATTATATTCACCTGATTTGGTGGTAATCACAATTACCCCGTTTGCGGCCTGTGCACCCCAAATAGACGCTGCAGTTGCATCCTTTAAGATAGTGATGTCCTTCACATCCTGTGGATTCACCAGAGATTCTATGTTGCGATACTCAGCAACAGGTACGCCATCCAATATTATCAAGGGCTGACGATCAAGATTGACAGAGCTTACCCCGCGTAATATCAATTTGTCATTACCCTGCCCATAATTAACGGCAAGGCCTGGTACCATGCCCTCTAAGCGATCGACTACGTTCATACTTATACTTTTCTGGGCCAGCTTAACGCCATTCAGCTGAGAAAAGGCACCTGCACTTCTATCCTTTGGAAGAGTCTGATAACCAGTCGAAACCACGAATACTTCGGCAAGCTCACCGCTGGCAGATTCCAATGGAATACGCCCCATATTTTTAGACACCTTTACTTCCTTTTTACGGTAACCCAAAAAGGAGATTTCCAATATGGCATGCTCATCAACATGATCAAAGATAAACTCACCATTGTTATCGGTAACCGCAACCCGGTTGGTTCCTTTGATCCTAATCGTAGCGCCACTCAATGTATTCCCTGTCGAATCCACCACAATTCCCCGAACATTAATATCTGTAAAAATACTGGCCATTTTATCCAGAAAGGAAGTATCCTTTTCCCGGATAGAAATGATTTTGTCCCTAATCGTATAGTCAATGTTAAGCCCGCTAAATGCTGACTTCAACGCCTCATCCAGGCTAACATTTTGAATTGCAATATCAATAGGCCGGGATAATGACACAACTTTACTGTCATAGTAAAAATCATACCCGCTTTGTTTCCGGATTTCCTTCAACACGGCCTCCAATGATGCCTTCTTTTGATTTATAGTAATACGCTGGCCAAATGTTGCGGCACTGACCTGCATAAAAGATGCTATTAATATAACGGTGGTAAGTCGCATAATTAGCAATAGTTTATGGTACAGCCTATAGGCCATACCCGTTTTAGTGGTATAAATTCTATACATTTGTATGGTTTGGTTGAGCAGCATGCCCCTACTTTCCACGGTGCGTGGCAGCTGCAGTTTACAGTTATTTAATTGTTACCAGGCTACAACCAGGCCCTTATAAAAGGGCCTGGTTTGTTTCTTTTCCAGCTTCTAGCTTTTTTGTCGCAAAGGTGTCTTCATTCTTTTCATGTTGTTGGTTTGGTTACTGGTTAGTTGATGCTTTTATAAATGGTGTAATTATTTAAATACAATAACTTTCTTCCCCTCCACTTTAAAGTGAACTTGTCCGGTGGCTTCTATAGATTGTAGTACTTCAGAGAGTTTTTTATTCCTGGAAATCCAGCCTCCTGATTCAATAGAATCAGAAACAGAAGCATCATACACCACGTCAATATTGTACCACCGTGCGATTTTGCGCATAGCAGTTTTAAAGTTGATATGGTTCAGGTAAAAATCACCCTGCTTCCAGTCTATCACCTGCTCCAGATCTGCCTTAACCACCTTGATATCATCATGCTTGTTAATAGCTTGTTGCCCGGGTTTAAGGATTACGCCCACCTTTGTTCCCGAAGAAGATAGACCTGCCCCCGGCAGCGGTAATAAAGGTACAACATGTACACTGCCCTCTAACAAGGTTGTAGTAACTACAGGTTCATTTGTATAACTATTTACATTAAAATGCGTCCCCAATACTTCAATCTCCTGTCCTGCGCCATTAGAACCAGGCCGTGTAGAAACAATAAATGGTTTGGTTTTGTCTTTAGCCACTTCGAAATAGGCTTCTCCCTCTAATTCAACACGACGGAATTTCATGGTACTAAAAGATGCCGGGTATTTAATGGTAGTAGCTGCATTTAACCAAATTAATGTACCATCTGGCAACTGCATTTTATAACTCTCTCCTTTTGCGGTAGAGAGGGTGTTAAACTGACCAGTTTGGATCTGGCTGGCATTATTTACTTTATAGACTATCTGCCCGTTAGCTGTTTTTGAAATAACGATACCTGCTTGTTTGGCAAGTTCCCCGTTGGCTGCATCAGATAGGATAATTTTTTTTCCATTGGCCAAAGTTAGTGTTGCCGAAGAAATTCCCGGAGCAATATCGTGCTTGGCCAAACCGATACTGGATTGTCCAGGACGAGCCGATTTATTCTTATAGAAATACAGACCTAAACTCAATATCATTACAATTGCGGCGGCAGC
>NZ_JAELTV010000216.1 GCF_016429005.1 Pedobacter sp. ASV19 | reverse complement strand
TACTCCGCATACAATGCCAACATTTAACACCATAAACAAGCCCCTAAAAAGTCGTTTTATAAAAAATTAGTTGCAGCTAAAGTATACAGTTCCAACCATAAAAACACCAATTCCAAAACAAATTTATTCGTTTTAAACATTTGAAAATCAATTAAATAAATTAAAAAACAACACCAAATTCTGAACCCAAAATCAACATCCAAATAACACCTCAACTCTGCTCCCTCCCAGTCTGCACCCCCTCAAGTCTGCACCCAAGAAAAATAGGTTTTCATGATCAAGCCTCAGGATCTGTAAGATCCAGCGAGATCGGAAAACATATTTTTCACAAAGAAGACTTCAAATAAATACCTGTACTCACCTCGCTCCCTTCCTTATTCACAAAATGCATCCAACCATGTACAGTATCTCCCGCAAAATTCTTGTCCATTTGTAAATAAACTTCCTTTGCAGAACGCTCTGCAGCATTTTCAAAAGTCAGGTACTGTTCCTTTTGCACGTTATAAAAAACCAGGTTCATCCGGTCTTGCGGATCACAATACCTGGATTCTGGTGGATTATCCCATCTGATGTAAAGGATGTGATCACGTTGTGGAATTACCTCTAAAACCCAGGAAGTAACCAATGCTCCCCTGCTCAATATCACCTTCGGATAATCTATTCGACATCCCGTTTCAGTATCCACCAGCGCCTCTTTGAGGTGATAAGATAATGCTCTGTTTAGCGGCGTAGCATTATCTTGCCCGTTTTGATAACCGATATTGATAAAAGGCTTCAAAGGCCTTAACCAATGCATAGCTACTCCAAACTTTGCTCTTTGATTGAGCTGTCTATACGTTGGTGGTTTCTTTGAAGGTCTTGGAAGGCTCCTGCCAAATTGTTGTCCATTACGTTTTACGCCAATTAAATCCCCTATTTTCCCTGTAAAGAGACCTTGAAGGCCGTTTTTAAAGCTTGCCATTATTTCTATGTTTAATCGTTGAGTTGGAAAGAAAAGAAGGGTTTAAATTTAAAGTCTTCATATTTTCGTTGATTTAAAGATTTAATTAAGGCGCTGGCAGGCCTACACCATACCAGCGCCTTATCACTATAACACTGCAGTTACCCCGAGATACGCGCTATCACTTACCTCTTTGCGGTTCACACTCACAAAGCTCATCCAGCAATGCACGTTATCCCCAATCCAGTCGGCAGGCACCGGCAACGTAAAACTTAAAGCACTACGTGCAGCGATGTCCTCCACCGACAGGAACAACTCCTTCGTTGGATTATACACCAACAGCGTGGCCAGATCCGTTGCAGCTGTACTCGTGCCGATAGTCGGCGCATTGTTCAACCACTCAAACTTCACCTTAGCCGTAGCCACAGACTCCACACCAACAATAGAAGGCCTCAGTAAATGCCCCTTGCTAAACCTTACCTTTGGAAAATCGATGCTCAGGTTTGGATAAACCCCGGTAACCGCTTTGTCAATGTGGTAAGCCACCGCAGCATTGATTGGAGATTGTTTACCCTTGTAACTCTGATAACCAATCTTAATCAGGCCATTAATAGGCCTGAAAAAACCAACCACGATTTGAAAAATCAAACGCTGTGTCAATTGAGCCACTGTCGCAGGCTTATTAGACTTACGCGGTAAACTCCGCATGTAATCTACGCCTCTATTAACCGCACCAATTACGGCGCCCACTTTTCCGCTGAATCCACCAAGGATTCCTTTTAAAAACTTTCCCATTTTCTAGAAATTTTAAATGTTAATTACTCATGTTAATTCATAAACTTTCAAACTCAACCGCGGCGCCACGGCGATTTCAAAAACTTATAAACCAAAAGTAGATCAACCACTTACAACATCCTAAGACACAACCGGGTTCAGCCGAATTTGGCTGTAAAAGACCAGCTTATTCCCGAAAAAGCAGGCCTCTCGCAATCTCTCCTACCATCTAGAAAACACCGCGATACCTCGACTCGAGGCGTGGTCGAGCAACAGGAAGCACTCCTTCAAGAACTCGGCTCTACCAAATGGGAATAGCAGGGCTTCTGGATGAAATAAAAAATGATTTTGCTATTTACGGCTGGAAAGATGCGAATTGGCAAGATTTCCATCGTAATATCAATTACGAAGCATTTTTGGTAAGGAAAAAATAAACAAGTATATTTGAATATAATAATCGTAAACGATACATTATGCCAGTAACAGTCAAAAAAAAGACAGCTCGTCAGTCACAATCAACTGATTCAGAAGCACTAAAAAAAGCAAAAGACGATTTCTTTAACAAAAAAGCCCAGGAAGCTCAGGCTTTCCTTGATAGAGTCGGTTTTAGCGGCCTGCCAGGTTTCCCACTTAAAGAACAAAAATAAAAAATCGGCCGGATATACTCCGGCCGATTCTATTTCAACTGCTCCAAAACCAAATCAAGCTTTAAGTCCATATACTCACAAAACTCCACGATCGTAACCAGTTGACATCTGGATTTACAGTATTTCTTACGGATTTCCCCTAACAGTCTCCTGGCGATCTTTTCACCCCTTCCTGTCAAAACCTGCACATCCTTTGTATACACAAACAACCTTGCCATAACTCACCCCTTTCTATATACATTAAATGTCCTGGCACAACTGGCCATCAGGGCTAAACCCTGTACTGCTTTTCTAAATTCAACACTACTACCCTCCCAGCAGAACACCTTACACAAAAATTTATCTGGCGTACCATCAGGCCTCCGCACACACAAAGACAACACGCCCAGGTCAAAGCCACATTCAAAAACCAGCTTCTTACCCCGGTCATCCACCAGTTCATAATAACACTCCTGCCCAGCCCCCATATCAATGGCCTTAGCCAGCAGCTCCATCTCCGCCACAAACTCCAACGCCTTAACCAAGCGGTTCACCCTAAAAAGTATCCCATCCTTTTTAAAAACCAGGCAAGCCCGGTTCTTCCTCATCAAATACATGTTCAATCGTAAATTATTACTCATAAATGTTAAGTCTAAAATTGATTAAAAAATAAAAACCCGCAGTACAGAGCATTGCTGCCCGCTGCGGGTTTAATAACTGTACCCAGCTTACACAACTATCCAGATCAACACCCGGAAAAGCCAATACACCAACCAGGTCTGCGCCCAGGAAAAGCCAATACACCAACCAGGTCTGCACCCGGAAAGGCTAATACACCAACCAGGTCTGCGCCCAGGAAAAATATGTTTTCATGATCAAGCCTCAGAGCCTGTAAGGCTCAGCGCGATCAGAAAACATATTTTTCACAACAAGAGAGGTTATTGCTTACTCACTACACCAGGCCCGGAAACCACATCAGCATCACTCGTAAAATCCTGGTCATTAATGTAATCCTGCAACGTAGCATACACAGAACTATCAAAAATAACCTTACAAGGCACAGAACCCGCAGCCCCGCAACTCGGCGTAGAACCCGTAGCCAGCGTCCAGTTCGCCACATTCCTCGCACCAGCAGACGTACCCAAATTGTACGTGTAAGCAATTAAACCCGCCTTTTTAACAGACGCTGATTTAGTAAAAGCAAAAGCTGCGGTCAATCCGCCAGCACACAACACGACCATTAAAGCCGCTTTAAACGATTTTTTCATGTTAATGAATTTTAAAGTAAAAAAATTGAGTTGATTATATATTCTACTTGCGTTACGTACCGCTAAGAATATTCAGGGAAATAAAAGCAGATGCCAGAACCACTGGCACCTGCCTAGTAAACTAACCGACAACACCAAAGCCAGGGCTAACCAGGCCAAGAAAGGCTGTAGTGTTTATTTTAATTCGAAATGTAATTGGGTAACCGAGTAGCGTAGTTTTCATATATAAGAGTTGTTAAATTTATATACCTAAAGATAGGCAGCCAAAAACAAATCAACTACCGCATTTACAAGACTTTACCTCTTTTTATCAGGTAACAAACCCTTTTTAATTAAAGAAGACCGGTACCTATGCAACGTATCTATACTCATCCCCAAACGACTGGCCAGATTAGGGTCTTTAATGATGTTGCCGGGAGGCAACAAATCCAGGTTATTTTTATACAGGAAATACACCAACTCTTCCCCGCCTTTGCTCTTTGCATTATTCCACTCCACCTCCTTATCTTCAAAGCTGGCCAGGGTTAAACGCGCCAGTTCATCCATCCCCTCAATACTCGCATAACCGGCTTCCATTTGTGCATGCGTAATTTCCAAAACAAAGGTATCTTTAAAAATCCTTAAATTATACCTTGCTGGTTTACCATTCATAAAACTGTTTCCAGCAACAATCTCCCCGGCGAAGAAGATGTCCAATACCTGCTCATTACCGTTTTCGTCAATATAAAAGGCAATCATAAAACCTCTGGAGATAAAATAAGCTTTATCAATTGCAGTACCTTCCAGATGGATCACATGCGTACCCAGACAAAGTGAAGCAGTCATCACTCTGTCCAGGTAAGATTCCAGACCATCGGGTAAAGGTTTTTTGATACGCTTTAAATATTCAATAAGCTTTTCAAAAGCAGGTTTTGGCAGACCAACCGCTTTCATTTTTGGGTTTTCCTTTTTTAAGAGTGTCATTTAATTTAGTTTTTGTTTTCGTTAGGTCGTTGATTTAATGATTTCGCTTAATCGGTTGGATATTCAGTTACACTGAGCTCCGCCTTCCCGTTTTTATACAGCACCATCAGGTTTTCTATGCTGATCTTTTTAACATCCTCAGGGTAATGCAGGTTAAAGGTTTCAATGAATTTTAGAGGCGAGATAAAGGCCGTTCTCAGCTGAAGCCGCACCTCATTTTCCTCGTGGTTGCGGAGCATCACACTTACTTCGATAAGCTTGTCGCCATGAAGCGCAGCTTCCACACCTTCTTTACTGGTGATGAGATTGGCATGGGTCCAGAAGTACTGGACCAGGTCACTTGTTTTAATCATACAGTTTTGTTTCTGTTTTTTAATAGTTGGTTATGAATTATGTGAATTATTAGCAAATTTTTGATTGAATAAAAGGTAAAAAAAGGGAGAAAAATCCCTCTCTGCCTGTGGGCATCTCTCCCTGGAAGGGCGAGAGGTTGCGTGGAGCACTATAGCGAGCGTAAATATGAACCCTCGCCGGTCTGCACCCAAGAAAATATGATTTCATGATCAAGCCTCAGAATCTGTAAGATTCAGCGCGATCAGAAAACATATTTTCCCCCTTTTGCACCCTGTAAATTCATATTTTAAACCCCTCCCTATAAACCTTGGCCGTCTGCCCATTTCTCTGTTTAAACCACCTGCTGAAATACGGTGTATCGCTAAACCCCAGCAACACCGAAATCTCCTTGATCGTATGCTTCGAATACTGCAACAAGTACAAAGCCTCCCGGTAAATCCTGTCCTGCAGCAATTCATATACAGACCTGCCCAAATAGGTCTTTGCAAATTTGTTCAAAGCATGAATAGACGTATCCATTTTAACCGCATACACATTAATATCCCGGTTGCGTCTAAAATCCTGCTCAATCAAAGACTGCAATACCCTTAACCGCTGAAAGTCTGGCGAATAATAATCAGAGTCTTTCAGCCTAAATCTTCTTGAATATGATTTCGTTTCCTGCAACATCACTACAACATTTAATCAAATCCTCTTCGGCACCCGCGGTATTGGCTTATATTCAATAATAAAATCAATCACCCTATCCAGCTCACTCAACACCAGGCTAACCAGTCTCAACCGAAAAACATCAGGCTCCCCCTTCCCCGCAGCACCACCAATCTCCGTCAGTTCAGGATCAAAACGAACCAGCAAATCCACACCCTTAACCTGACGAAGCTTGACCAGCAACTTTCTCACCCCGATCAAAAGTTTAGCCGTTTGCTTTTGATTGTTACTGGCAATAATCTCAAAGATCTCTGAGGTTAGCGTATAATGCGCATGAGTCAACCGCTCAAAGAAAAAAGGTTCGATGGGCTTATGCGTTTTCCCTATTTCCTCCAGCAAAGCAAAGAAGAGTTCAGTTCCGGTTTTTTTAAGATATTTAGTCATAGGTAGAGATGTTAAATTAAGGTGATTGACAATAATGATGATTTATAGATACACGAAGCATCACCCCACGAAACACAACGCAGGGTGACAACAATTAAAACAGTAAATATGGTTTGTGAAAGAAAGCGTGTAAAAAGAAACTTGCAAATACTTGCCGCTCTCTATCACCATCCCGTCATCTCGATGGAAGCGCAGCTAAGAGAGACCTGTAATCACTTTGCAAATAGATCTCTCCTATTGTCGACATGACGTATCGAACCTTACCTAGCAATTGCGCTATCATTTCTTTAACCCAGCTTCAAGCTCCGCCTGACTAATCTCTCTGGTTATTTCCCGCTGCAACTCTTCCTCTGAAGGTAAATAAGTCTTATACCTGGACGCAAAAACATGCTTATTATCATTCAGTAAACTATACTTAGCCAAGGCGAAGCAAGAACTCCTGCAATTTATCAATAATGGACTGTTCTAATTCCCTTTCATAAAAACCAGGGTTCGCCTTTAAATCCAAAAACTCCAATACATACGGATCCTTGATAAAATCTTTAGCCTCTAATTCCACTTTCTGAGTTTCAGCTTCTTCTTTTAGTAAAGGCCTGCTTTGCTCAGGAGTCATCACTAACCTTTCAAAATAAGAACTGTTGATCTGCCGTTCCAGGGTCCTTGTATTCCAGTTACAATTCACCGCCTCATTCATGTAAAACATCCTCGCATCCTCACGTTCAACCTTTAACAATGACCTGTAATGTGTCCAACTCAATTCACCACGCAATGCGTGGTATATTTGAAATGTAATATAAAACTGACGCATATACTGGAGATTACTTACCGTATACCCCTTTCCATAATCCATCCCGAGTTTTTTTGCCAAATGCTTAAGTAGCGCATCACCATAACCAGCCCGTTCTTTTCCATTCTGCTCCTCCTCAACAATCAATTTTCCAATTTGCCAATAACTCTGCACCATAGCAAAATTGACAGCACGGTAAGCCGTTTCTCTGGCAGATTCAATAACTTGTTTAACATTGCCATAAAGATTTTCTATAGGCATACTTTCCATAGTAGTTTCTATTTTCTTCATTTTTAATTATAGTTTAAAAACAAAATTACTAAAATATTTAGTATTAATAATTATGATAATACTTAATTCAAAAAGAAAATAAATAATATTTTACACAACACAAACCTTCCTTTCACAAACAATTTCAAAGAACAACATCCTTTATATTCCGCTGGAAAAAGCGGTTAGTATTCTCTCTCTGGCTGTGCCATCTCTCCTCTTCAATTCGTCACGCAATGCGTGACGAATTTTATTAAAAGCCCTCCCTCTTCATAAACCCCAACATCGGATCCAGCCACTCACTCACAGGCAGTCTCTGCGTAAACCCATGATTCCCTTTCGGGAACAAATGCAATTCCGCATCTACCCCATTCTTCTGTAATGCCTGATAAAACACGATGCTGTTGTTTACATCTACTACCTGATCGTCCCCGCAGTGCGTCAAATATGTTGGAGAGGTTTCTTTGGTTACCTGCAGTTCATTAGAAAACAAATCAACTTTTTCCTTCGAAGGCTCCATACCCAGCAAGTTAATCTTAGAACCCATATGGGTGAGTTGATCATTCATGCTGATGACAGGATAAACCAGGATCATAAAGCCTGGCCGCAGGCTGATGTTTTCTTTATTGGGGATATAGCTTTTGGAGAAATGCGTACCCAATGTAGAAGCCAAATGCCCTCCTGCGCTGTAACCAATTACACCAACTTTAGAAGGATTGAGATTCCAGTTTGCCGCATTGGACCGGATCACTTTCATGGCCTGCTGTGCATCCATGAGTGGTCCGTAGCTTTTGTCCCGCATCGTTTCTTTTTTCGGCAACCGGTACTTTAGCACAAAAGCTGCAATTCCTTTTTCTGCAAAGGCTTTGCCTATGGCAATTCCTTCTTCTTCAAAGGCAAGGAAGCCATACGCTCCTCCCGGGATGACCAGTACTGCGGTTCCGGTGGCTTTTTCTTTGATGGGTAGATATAGGGTCAGGGTTGGTGCATCTTCTTTGGAGAGTTTGACCGTACTTCCAGGAATAGTATCCGGGTAAAGCGGTAGCACTTGTTGTGCCACCGCAGTATACCCAACCATTAGAAAGAGCATCAGAGTTAGTATTTTATATTTCATAAGTAATTCGTTCTAAAAGTTTAATTGGTATTTGTAGAGGTAGTGATCGTAAAGGGCATAGAGCGATTGTCCATAAACCCTAAAATCCTGCACTTTAATGCCTCTGAAATCAGGCAGGTAAAAACTGAATTGATACTTACCGTCTTTCACGGCATAAACATCAATTACCGATACCTTCTCTAAGGATTTAGCGACTTCATTATCGGCTATCAATGCCGAATGAACAAATAAATATTTTTCATTCGCAGCACTTTGCTTATTTACATATAGTGGCGGCGAGGAAA
>NZ_JAELTV010000215.1 GCF_016429005.1 Pedobacter sp. ASV19 | reverse complement strand
CCCCCCCCCCCCCCCCCCCCCCCCCCCCCCCCCCCCCCCCACCCCACCCTTTTTTACGTTCGTCGGCAGCGTCAGATGTGTATAAGAGACAGGCTTCTACCCTCTTTGCTGTCGGCCTGATTTCTATATTAGCCTGTAACAATGGTGATGCTCAATCACCGGTGGAAACCCAGCCGGCAAATACAAAATATAAGCCCGCATTTACCGGGCAAACACGTATTGCAGGTGTAAAAACTAAAACACCTGTCTCTGTTACTTTATTAAGTAAGGATTTGGAACATCCCTGGGGAATCTGTGTTTTACCCGACGGGCGCTTTTTAGTTTCTGAAAAGCTGGGAACCATGTGTATTATATCCACTACTGGAAAAATAGTAAAGAAAATAACCGGCTTACCTAAAGTTGTACCGGATGGACAAGGTGGCCTGCTCGACGTTAATATTGATCCGCATTTTGCCAGCAACAGAATGATCTATTGGGATTATTCTGAACAAACATCCGGAGGCACATTATTAGCGATTGCCAAAGGTAAATTGTCTGCAGATGAAACTAAAATCGAAAATATACAAGTAATTTATCGTGCCACTCCGGCCTATAAAGGAACGCTTCAATTTGGTTCACGTATCGTTTTTGATAAAAATGGAAACTTATTTGTAAGTACAGGTGAACGCTCAGGAAATGACATCCGGATGCAGGCACAAGCCTTGAATTCGTCTCTTGGAAAAATCATTCACCTTACTAAGGATGGGAAAGCTGTTCCGGGCGGCCCTTTTTCTAAAACACCAAATGCACGACCAGAAATTTATGCTTTGGGTCTTCGTAGTCCTGAAGGATTGGCTATCAATCCACTAACCGGCGAATTATGGGAATCTGAATTTGGACCAAGAGGTGGTGATGAGATCAATATTATTCGCCCCGGAAAGAATTATGGGTGGCCGGTGATTACCTACGGTATAGAATACAGTGGTGAAAAAGTGGGCGATGGTATACAGCAAAAGAAAGGCATGGAACAACCGGTTTATTATTGGGATCCTGTTGTATCTCCCTCAGGAATTGCTTTTTATAACAGTAATGTTATTCCCGAATGGAAAGGTAACCTTTTTGTTGGTGGCTTAAGTAGTACGCATATTGTTAGGTTGGTGATCAAAAACAATAAAGTTGTTGGTGAGGAGAGATTCTTGAAAAGCGAAGGTGAGCGTTTCCGTGCACTTGCGGTTGGTAAAGATGGAGCGCTTTATGCTGTAACTGACGGTGGACGATTCTATAGAGTTGCAAAGAAATAAAATAAGCCCTGCAGATCCTGGAAGAATCTGCAGGGCTTAAACCATTTTCTGTTGTCAGAGGATCTTTTATTTCGATTTGGTACCCGGATTCATAATTTGTATGGCTTCGCGGATATTTTTAAAAACTGGCTTATGATTGTAGTCGCGGCTCATTCTATAAGCTCCTGCTCCCCCACCATTGTTGTCTTTCATCCATTGTGCATAACTTAGCAGCGAGGCTAGGGTTTTAGCATCACCATCTGGGGCAGAATCCTGACCGCCATTTGCATAAATATATTGATCCCCATTAACAAGCGCTATAAATTTACTGCCATAGGCTTTAACAATTGGAGGGAAATCCTGAGTTCCAGATCCACGCCAGGCGCGGTTACCCCCTATGTATGACTGAAAATACACATAATCGTAATTTGATTTATATGGCTCAAATAGAACATCATAACCTATATTTCTACCTTTAAAAATAACGTCTGTATCGTAAATGAAAAGCGGCTTCTTTCCTTTGGGATTGATGGTGCAGCTGGTACAGTTCGGGCCGAAATATTTTGCCAGGGCGGAAAGGAATTTCGCAGCGTTGTACGCCGGTACCTCAGCACCGAACATCCCGGTTTCTATATCTACATCAATTCCATCCCACTTATTCTGAACAACATATTCCATATACTTATCCTTTGCATAATGGTCATATGTACTTGTGCTGTTTGCTACATTGGGATCTATACCTGCAGGACGTACATAACCTGGGATTTTGGTGATGGGATCATTTGCAGAGTGATCAAAATAAGCGCTATTGGGTGCTATTGTTCTTACAATTTTAATTCCTTTTTTTTGTGCTGCCCTCCAATGGTCCGGGTTTGGATCATACCCCACGAAAAGGGAAACAATATCGAGACTGTCGGGAAGATTTGATAAATTGGTTGATGCTTCGGGGTCATTACCGTCGGCAACCACATATCCTACGGCCAACAGATGATCACTAGCTTTATACTTAAGCAGTTGTTTTAAATAACTTGCCGAATCTGCTGATAAAGATGTAGAATCCTTGCCATTTAAGCTGGATCTGGTAGATGTAAATGAAAAGAATAAACCGGTTATTATAACCAGTAAACCTATCCAAATTGGATATTTCTGTATCGGTTGCTTCATTTGTTGATTTTTATGTGCTCTTCTAAATTACGAAAAACAAGCAATCATTGATGGTGATGACTTAGGAATTTCTCCGGTAACCTAATTCTGCCCCGCCACTAACCGGTAATATCGTGCCAGTAATAAATCTGGATTGATCAGAAAGAAGAAAAACACAAGCATCGGCAATCACATCGCCTTCAGGGCAATAGCCTAAAGGATGAATATCATCCAGGTATTTTTCTATGGAGCTTGGATCTGCTTGCTCTTTAGACCATTCACGTAACATAGGCGTCCAGACTCCGGCCGGGAGGACGGCGTTAACGCGGATGCCATAACGCGCATAATCAAGGGCCATTGATTTGGTCAATGTGTTTAATGCGCCTTTGGTTGCGCTATAAGCTGCATGATTTTCCTGTCCAATTTCGCCAACAAGACTACTGGTATTCAAAATACATCCTTTGGTTCTTTTAAGTTCTTCGAAACCAAAACGGGTGGTAAACAAAACACTCATTACATTTACATCCATCAATTTCCGCCATTCTTCATCACTGGTTTCATGCAGGGGTTTGGAGGGGCTGGCAATACCTGCATTATTATGGATGGCATCAATCCTTCCAAACTTATGCAGGGTTTCGCGTATGGCCTTCTCTACATCCTCTCCTGAAGAAACGTCACAAACAATTCCATGATGCTCCCTGCCCAATAATTTCACTGCTTCTTTAACAGATGGTTCGGAAGATGCTGCGATAACAACACAAGCGCCCGCTGCAGCATAGGCTTTAGCACATTCCAGACCTATTCCCATAGATCCTCCTGTAAGGAAGATTACTTTGCCTGATAACAACATTGTTTCCAACGTCTTTATTTTTGAATTTTTAGTCATCTATCTGAATATATAGTATAGTACGCCTGTTACTAAAAGTAGCAATACCGACAGCACCTTATAGTTGCCGAAACCTTTCCAGCCTGCATCATTTAAGGGTTCTAAAGGTGATTTCCAATAAAGTTGTGCACTTTGACCGGTATGTTGTACAGGATAGATTTGCGAAAAGCTGACCTGTATGATCACACAGGTGCAGAACAGATAAAAGGCCATCATCATGAAGGGAATATGTCCGATTATACTTTCCGGGGATAATTTTCCAATAGCAAAGACAATTACACCTAAAGCTGAACCAATCCATAAAGTCAGCTTTGCTGATGCTGCAGAGGCTCCTTTCCAAAATACGCCTAGTAGAAACACACATGTGATTGGTGGAGCAATATGCGCAATGATGTCATTGATGCCGCTGAAAATACTCTCGTACCTCCCCAGTAAAGGTAACAGCGCAAGAGAAAAAACAAGTGCGGCACCGGCTGATAGCTTACCTGCCCAAATCAATTGCTTATCTGATGCACCTGGACGGTAACGTTGGTACATATCGTAACTGACCATGGTGGATATGGAATTTAGTGCGCCCGCCACCTGGCTCATCAGGCCGGATAAAAGGGCTGCCACCAATACACCAACCAGGCCAGTGGGCAGAAGTTGTGTAATCATTAATGTATAAATTCCTTTTGAATTAACATGACCTTTGTCATCTACGCCTAAGCTGCTGATGTCCAAATGCCCCGATTTTGATAGGGTATAGGCCAGCAGACCCGGCAAAACAAAAATAAATACCGGAAGGATCTTAAGAAAGCCACAGAACAAAGATCCAACCCTTGCATGATTCTCATCCTTAGCGCCCAGCACACGCTGAACAATGGTTTGATCGGCACACCAGTACCAGATTCCTAAAACAGGATAACCTAAAAATACGGTATACCAGGGCATTCCACTACTGTCCCCAGATGGTCTTAACATGGATAGTTTATTCATTTCGCCAGTGTTTTTCAGAACATCCGTCATATGACTCCAGCCACCCATTTTGTGAAAAGCAGCGTAACTGATGATGAATGCACCGGTAAGCAGGACTACAGTTTGTATTGACTCTGTGACCACTACGGCTTTTAATCCACCAATGATGGTGTAAATAGCTGTTATGATACAAATGACAATAACACTGAGGTACATATTCAATCCAAATAGTGTTTTTAGCACAATACCGCCAGCGAGCATAGAGAATGCGATGTGAATAATGATTGCAGACACGACTGAGATCACAGCTAACCAGTCTCGGCTTGAACGATCATAACGCTTTTCGAGAAAATCGGGTAAAGTGGCGACCCCGGATTTGATATAAAATGGCACGAAGAATAAGGCAAGAAGTACAAGTGTAACACCGGCCATCCATTCAAAATTTCCATTGAGCAAACCACTGTCAAAGCCGCTCTGTGCCAAACTAACCAAATGTACAGTGGATATGTTCGTCGCAAAAAGTGCCAGACCGATAGCTGGCCATTTAAGGATTTTTCCGGCGAGAAAATACCCGCCGGCAGTATTTGTTTTGCTTTTGCGCCGATGGCGGATTCCCGTCCAGAGCCCTATTGCCAGAATACCAAGCAGATATGCAATACTGATGCACAAGTCTAGAGATTTTAACATAATTTTATATTAATGAATCAAGTCGCAACTACTTCCGGCTTCCATCGGAGTTCTGTAAACTCCCCCTTCAATGATTGCAGGATGGACAAAATATTTTTGCAGATGTGGTATATGTTCTAAAAATAAAGCTTCATGACCTATGGAAATATGATTAAACAGGACCAGGTGTTGATGCAATTGACCCATATCCCCAACATGAGGAACTACAGGAATGCCGTATTTCCTGCAGAGTAAACTTACAGTAATGAATTCACTTACGCCACCTAATCTCACGGCATCTGGCTGCATAAAGCCTGCAGCTCCCGTTTGCAGGTAGTTTTTAAAAATTATGCGATTGGGAACATGTTCACCGAGCGCTAATTTAGTTGGTGCGATAGCCTCTGCCAGGGTTTTATGCGCTAATACATCATCGGGATGGGTTGGCTCCTCAATCCAATAAGGATGCATACTTTGAAATTCTTTGCATATATTAAGTGCTTGTGGTAAGGTCCATTGCTGGTTGGCATCGAGCATCACTTTGATGTCTGGTCCGGCCACTTCTCTTACAATATGAGACCGGCGGATATCTCTTTCTGAATCTTTGCTTCCCACTTTCAGCTTCATCGCCGTAAATCCTTCTGCAACTGCTCTGACACAGTTTTCACGTACTTTTTCGTCGCTATAATTGAACCAACCAATAGAGGTATCATAGCCAGGATAACCTGAGCTGAGTATTCCATACCGGCTTTCTTTACCTGCATAATTATCTTTTAACAGATTTAACGCCTGCTCTGGACTAAGTACATCTTCCAGGTAAGAAAGATCAAGCGTCTTCACAATTTCTTCTGGTGAAAGATCAATCAGTAATTTCCATAGTGGTACCCCCCTTTTCTTTGCCCATAAATCGTAACAGGCATTGGTTACTGAAGCTAGAGCCAAATGTACTACGCCTTTATGGGGGCCTAACCAGCGGAACTGCTGTTCATTGGAAAGACGGTTAAACAATGCCCCAAAATCAGACATCAGCTCTTCAATGTCTTTACCTTTCAGCTGCTCCGCATAAAACTGAGCTGCTTTGCAGACCAGGTCATTTCCTTCACCCAATGTAAAAGCAAACCCTGTTCCTGTTAGACCGCTGTCGTCAATCAGGTTGGTTACCGCATAAGAATAGATGGGATCGCTATGGATAGCGTCACTTCCTGCCCCTTTGCCCAGGGGAAAACGCAAGTCATTGATCTGTATTTTCTTTATCATTTATCCCGTATTATAGATAATCAGTAAATATTTAGTTAGAAATCAAAACTAATCCCATATAGATTAATCAGCAATGAATTATCTCTCTATTTTAATGGATTATTCGATTAAAATAGTAGCTTTAGCTATCAATCCCAGCTATATATGAGGTTAAGTACAGCAGATAACAAGCGCAAGAAGAAAGTTAGAGATGGATTTGAGGGGCAAAAGTTGATCAGTTTACCTAATATGATCTATAAGAACACCGACACTGTAAATGCACTTTTGAATCAAATTTTTATTACCCATATAGGCTATTTCCCTAAGGCTTCCTCACATTTTCGTGAACGCAGGAAGGGTTGCGAAGACAATATTTTTATTTATTGTATTGGTGGAAAAGGATGGTATATGATTGATAAGAAGAGATATGAAGTTGGGCCAAATCAATTTTTTCAAATTCCTGCAACGACAAGGTATTTAAAATATGCTGCAGATCAGGATCAGCCATGGACCATATTTTGGGTCCATTTTAGTGGTAAAGAAATAGATGCCTTTAACCAGACACTGAACATCACCCTGGGTGATGGCCCTCAACAAATTCATTATAATGAAAAGGGAATTCAGATTTGGAACGACATGTATAGATGCCTTGAAATGGGATACAGTAAGGATAATCTGAATAATGCAAATATGTGTTTATACCATTTTTTGTCTACTTTTCTATATCCGGAACAACATTTTACAGGAAACGAGGATAAAGGGATAGTGAGAGAAACAATTGTTTTTATGCGGAGTGAACTGGCTAATAAGTTTACTGTGGAAGACTTCTCCGCACGCCATAAACTTTCAGCCTCCCACTTTTCAAGTTTATTCCGTCAATCGACAGGAATCTCACCTATGGAATATTTTATTCAGTTAAAAATCCAGCAATCATGTCACTTGTTGTACAGTACGGGAACTAAAATCAAGGATGTAGCCATTAGCCTTGGCTATGATGATCCTTATTATTTTTCACGCTTGTTTAAAAAAATAATGGGTATTTCTCCGAAGCAATACAGAGTTATAAATAATGGACTGAATAAATAAGCAGTCGAATAATCCATCTGATTAACCTAACTAATGAGGCAATTTATCTTTCACAACACCATATAGATAAGTGCCTGTTAAAGCTCCGATGGCTACAACAGCCATTCCCAGATAGCCATATCCTATACCAACAAAAATTGGTCCTGGGCATGCCCCGGTAAGTGCCCAGCCAAGACCGAAAATAGTCCCTCCTATGATGTACTTTCTCCAGCTTTTATCCTTGTTTTGAAATTTTACGGGTTGCCCGTTCAGGTCTTTTATTCCTGTCTTTTTTATGATAAATACAGCAATTACTCCGAAAACAACTGCAGTGCCAATGATTCCATACATGTGAAAGGACTGAAAACGAAACATCTCCTGGATACGGAACCAGGACATCGCTTCCGATTTAGCCATAACTATTCCAAAAACTATCCCGGTAAAAATGTATTTGATAAATTTCATAGTTAAAATAGTATTGGAAATAAAAGATGTGTCATAATTAATCCTCCGATAAAGAAGCCGATCACTGCAACTAATGAAGGGAGTTGAAGATTTGAAAGGCCGCTGATAGCATGTCCGGAGGTACAACCGCCAGCATACCTGCTCCCAAAACCAACAAGGATACCTCCAAATAAGAGTAATGATATAACTTTAACTGAGGCCAGGGATTTAAAATCAAATAATTGCGATGGATTTAAGCCGCCGTCAAATTGAATTCCTAGCCTAGCCAGGTCAGCAATGGTTGATTTGGATAAGTTTAGAGGAGCATTACTTGCTAAAAACGTAGAGGCTATACATCCTCCGATGACCGCACCTACAAGAAAAAACAAATTCCATTTCTGGGTTTTCCAGTTGAAATCAAAAAAGCGCACTTTTTTACCAGCGCCCATCATGCTGCAAATGGTGCGGAGATTAGATGAAAAGCCGAATGATTTTCCGAAGAAAAGCAATGCAACCATAATTGATGCAATGATTAGCCCGGAAATGTACCATGGCCATGGCTGTTTAATGAGTTCCAAAATCATAAAAAATATATTATTAATATTTAAATAGTGTCCAGTGAATCAGGATACCGTTAAAATCAGCAGCAAAATAACTCAGGAAATCTTCCAATACCTCAAAGCCATCGTTAATTGCTAATTCCTGAATTTCGGCGTTAGTTAAAATTCGTCCATCCATCCTAACATCGGGTATTTTCTTCTCCGTCAGGTTAACGGCCTGATAGATAGACTTGCCTGTTGTGGTATCCCTCACCGTATTGTTCATGATCGGGTTCATCGTAAAGGAATAACTGCCATTAATCATC
>NZ_JAELTV010000214.1 GCF_016429005.1 Pedobacter sp. ASV19 | reverse complement strand
CCCCCCCCCCCCCCCCCCCCCCCCCCCCCCCCCCCCCCCCCCCCCCCCCCCCCCCCCCCCCCCCCCCCCCCTTCCAACGCCCCGGCCCCCACCGAGCTCTACACCGGCTAACGTTCGTCGGCAGCGTCAGATGTGTATAAGAGACAGCATTAATAATGTTCAGTTGCTCTTTACTGGTCAGGATATCATAAAACGCTTTACTCACTTCAACCACCGTGGTGATCTTTGTGTTCTCTGTATTCTGCTTATACTGCTGTCTATAAAATTTAGCTGCTTTTGAAGCCTGTATTAAACCAGCATTCAGAAATTGCTGATCTGCCTGCAGCGTTAGTGCAGAAGTCTGCTTGGTTCCAAAAGTGATATAAGAAGTCTCGCCATTTATGGTGAGTGCATTGACCTGTTGTTTCAGGTTATTGTTGTAATTAGCACTTCCATTGATTTGAGGAAACCAGCCTGAGAGTGCAGACTTGATATCCCTTTCACCAATTTCTTCATCTATTAAAGACTGCCTAACGCCAGGCTTATTTACAAGTGCATAACTGATCACCTCCTGCAGGGATGCATTACTGAGTTGTTTGTCGTTGGCAGACGTTTGTCCAAACACAACAGCAGAAGGGAGTGTTGCAGACAAACCACAAATCAGTACTAGAATTAACTTATTTAAGTTCATAGTTAAAAATGGAATTGAGTGTAGATAGGATCATATATAAATTATTGTCTTTTAATTCCGTCCCAAATGATCTGAATTACGGTGTTTATGTCTTCTTCAGAATACACCATATGTTCTGATAATCTGAAACTTGCAGCAGCAACTAACGTGCCCCGAATTGTAGGGCCAAGCAGGCGTGGGTCTATATCTTTAAAATAATTGGATTGAATGCCAAGTTCAAAAAAGGGGATGATTTTATTGGTGAATAAGTCACTGTCCCTTTCGGGATAATTTTTGGCAAAAGGAGAATTGATGTACTGTTCTAAGAACAGCATTGAAGACTCATTCTCCACATAAAAATTATAGTTATTCCTCATAAATCTAAAAAAACGGTCTTTGTAAGATTGGGTCTCGTCATCGCCTTTTAACATGGCTTCAGACAACCTTTCTTTGGTCCGGATATAAAGCTCTATAATCAGGGTTTCTTTGGAATCAAAGTAATGGTAGATCGTCCCTGCAGCTACACTTGCGTTTTTTGCAATCTGGCTCATGGGCGCGCCGTGAAATCCATGTGATTTTACCAGCTCTAATGTGCTGTTTAGGATCGCGTCTCTCTTGTTGCTATTTTCTAATTGAACGTTCATTCGGTAGCAAAGGAAAATATAATATCCTTAATTTAAGGATTTAAAATCACTAATGACAAAATAATGATATTATATTTTCGGACAGGCGGGAACGTAACAATTCTATGACCTGTTTGATCTTTGAATAATAATATCAATTTTTGTATACTCCATAAGGCATTGCGTCAAACTATGAGCCTATCTAAGTATATCAAGATTCTATTTATCCTTGCTGGTATTTTACTAAGTGTGAAACCTATGATTGGTTTTAGCATTAGTGAACGCATACATGCAGCAGATGAGAATGGAATTTTCCTGATGCAGAAGCTCTTCAATAAACGTAAACAGGAATATGCTGAAGAAATTTGTATTGAGCCTACAGATGCTATTTTTCGGTTGCCTGGTCTTCCGGAGAATTTATTTACCACAATCTGGTCTTTACTATCTTTTCTCTTTCCACTAAAGAGATTTGCTGAGTCTGGTACCACCCAGCGTGCAATCCGGCAGCTCATTTCATGCTTATTACCCAATAGGGAAGTCTATATCTCTTATAGAAAACTGATCATATAATATTTTCTGCTTTTTCAGGAATTACTATTAACTGATCCGTTCGTTTCATCTTATTTCAAATATTTATGTATACCTATAAGAGGGCAGTTCTGTTGATCTGCTTACTCATCAACGCGTTACAAGTTTGTGCGCAGCAAAGCAGTTCTGTACTGCACTTACAAGACCTATTAGATCAGATCTCTCAGAGATCACCAGAGTTGATCTCTGATTCTGCTTCAGTGCAGATTCGTCGGTCGATGGCTCAACAAACGAGCTATAACTGGCTTCCGTCACTCAAATTGAATTATCAAACAGATATAGGAAGCAATAACAACGTTGCCGGACCGTATGTAGGCTTTGGTATCGTTCCTTCCAATTCAAGAGGGGTAAGGACCGAAAGCAATACCAACGCGGTTTTAGGAGATCTTGGAATTGCAGCGTTGGAATGGGAAGTCTATAATTTTGGAGGTTATCGTGCACAAAACCAGGTTGCTACATCCGAAGTTAAGGTAGAGGAGAACCGATTTAAAGTGTCGAAATTTGAACTTCAGAATTTTGGAATTGATGCTTATCTTAAACTGTACCACTATCAGAACATGCTGGCTATTCAGCAGAAAAATATAGATCGCAGTTTGGAAATCAGGCAATCTATACAGGCCCTTGCCCGGAGTGGATTGCGGGCTGGAGTGGATACCAGTATCGCGGAAGCTGAGTTATCCAAATCCAGGCTTAATAAAATTGAGTTAATTAATCAATATGGCCAGCTTCAACTGCAATTGGCTGCTGTTAGCGGCCTTAAATCCTCCCATATCATTCCAGATTCTACTATTGCAGCAAATCTGATTAAGCATGCCTCATTGCTGGGGCCTTTGGGGCCGGATACAATAGGCCATCCCGGGCTTCAATACTACAGATCGCTTTATCAAAACAGTCTGGAAAAAGAGAAGCTGGTTAAAAAGAGTTACGCACCAAAAATCATGTTAGAAGCAGCGGCCTGGGGCAGAGGCTCCAGCGTCGACGCAAACGATCGTTTTGGGAGTCTTGGGGAAGGGATGGGGATAGACCGAACTAATTATCTGGTCGGTATTGGAATTACTTATAATCTCTTTGATATTAAACATAAGCAATTACAACTCCATACCCAGAAACTGGCCTCCGATTTTGCCTTGAAAAAATTAAAGGAACAACAGGTTTTTTTAGAAAGCAGTTCAGATCAGGCCTCACTGGAATTTAATACCGCCTTGCAAAGGCTCCAGGAAATACCACATCAGCTGCGTGCTGCAGAGGCCGCTTATCGCCAGAAACTGTCCCTGTACAAAAGCGGCCTGTCGGACATTATCGAACTCAATACCGCCCTAAGCCTTCTCTATAGAGCAGAAACAGATTATGCGACAGCAAAATACACCTTTTGCCGTGCGCTATTTCAAAGATCGGTGGCCCAAAATAAAGTGGATACATTTTTAAAATCTTTAAACTAGATACTATGTCTATGGTTACCACGGCTTTAAAAAAGCCGGTTACAACAGTTGTTATCACGCTAAGTCTGCTTCTTTTTGCAGTACTTTCAGCTATTAAAATACCTATCGATATCTTCCCACAGCTCAATCTTCCAACTATATACGTGATAGAGTCCTATGGAGGAATGTCTGCGCAGCAAATGGAGGGATTCTTTTCAACACGCCTTCAGGATCAGTTTCTGTATGTAAACGGCGTAAAAAACATTACGAGTAAAAACATACAAGGGCTAACCATGCTTAAGCTTAGTTTTTATGAAAACACCAATATGGCAGAAGCTTCAGCGCAGGTCGCACTCCAGGTTAACCGGGCAATGAAATTTTTTCCGCCAGGAGCCCTGCCACCCCAGGTTGTACGTTTCGACGCTTCCTCTTTACCAGTTGGACAACTGGTTCTTTCCGGAAAATCGAGAAGTCTGAAGGAAATCTATGATATGGCTGCTACCCGCATCCGGCCTATGTTTGCCGCTGTACCCGGACTTTCTGCCCCTCCACCTTTTGGGGCAAATTCTCGCTCTGTTACTGTGAATTTAGACCCCAGTAAGCTCAGAAGCTATAACCTAACCCCTGATGAGGTTGTAGAGGCCCTGGCCAAATTTAACGTGATGTCCCCCTCGGGCAATCTTCGCATCAACAATACGATGTTTGTAACATCAATGAACTCTCTTGTAAAGAACGTCGACGAATTTGGTGATATTCCTATAACTACAAAAAATGGTGTCTCTGTGCTGGTCAAAGATGTTGCGCGGGTGGCAGATGCTGCTGATGTAACCGTAGACTATGCGCTCATTAACGGCAAACGTTCTGTATATATTCCCGTGGTCAAAACAGCTGATGCCTCGACCTGGGAGGTCGTTAAAGCACTAAAAGCTAAAATTCCAGAGATGCAGAGCTTGCTTCCTGGTGATGTTAAGATATCCTATGAATTTGACCAGTCGGTTTTTGTTGTTAACGCTGTAAAAAGTTTGATTAGTGAAGGGGCATTGGGGGCGTTACTTACCGGACTTATGGTTCTTCTGTTCCTTAGAGACTGGAGGAGTAGCTTGATTGTTGTTATTACGATTCCTGTTTCTATACTTATAGGGGTATTGTTGCTCAGTTTTTTTGGTCAAACAATTAATATTATGACTTTAAGTGGTCTGGCACTAGCTATTGGTATCCTTGTTGATCAGGCTACGGTAACCATAGAGAATATTCACCAGCATTTGGAAATGGGGAAGGGCAAGCGCCAGGCAATTTACGATGCCTGTGAAGAAATTGCTTTTCCTTTATTATTGATCCTGCTTTGTATACTTGCTGTTTTTGCCCCTTCATTTCTCATGAACGGTGTTCCCAAGGCTATGTTTCTTCCGCTGTCTCTTTCTATTGGATTGACCATGATCGTGTCCTTTATTATTGCCCAGACCGTTGTGCCTATCCTGAGCAACTGGATGATCAGGGCCGAACGTTACCAACATTATGATCACGACAGCCTCCATGCCCATGCGGGAGAGGCTCTGAACAGTGCAGAGAGAGAACAAGTTAAAGAACACCTGATAGAGGAACAGAAAGACCCCAAGCATAATGATCTTTTTGAACGGGTAAAGCTGAAATATATGGAAATCATTAAAAGCTGGATGAGTAGAAAGAAACTGATCATTCCAGCCTATCTGATATTGGTTCTCGGTCTGACTGCCGCAGGATTTATCTATATCGGCAAAGATATGATGCCAAAGGTCAACAATGGCCAGTTTCAGATTCGCATTAAGGCGCCCGATGGCACCCGGCTTGAACGAACAGAGGACAAATTTAAACAAGTACTACAAATTATAGATGCCACCGTAAATCATCATGTTGCCATCAGTTCAGGTTATGTAGGGATTATTCCCAGTAGTTACGGTACAAGTAATCTATACATCTTTAATACAGGTACTCACGAAGCTGTTTTACAGGTAAATCTTGATGAACAGTATAAAGTGAATATGGATGAATTAAAAGACGCCCTGAGGAAAAATATTCGTCAGGCTATACCAGACCTAAGGATAACCTTTGAACCTATTGATATGACAGAAAAGATCATGAGCCAGGGCGCAGCAACGCCCATAGAAGTTAGGGTAGCTGGTAAAGATATGCAGGAAATCGAGCATTTTGCGGGCCGCGTAACAAGTCAGTTGCGCAAAATACCTTACCTCCGTGATATTCAGATTGTCCAGCCTTTAAAAGTGCCGGTGGTTTCCATCACACTTGATCGTTTAAAGGCGGCACAAATGGGATTAAATGTACAAGATATTGCCCGGTCAGTTACAGCAAGTACATCCTCCAGCCGCTTTACTGAAAAAAATCAATGGTTAGACGAAAAAGCTGCTTATACCTATCAGGTGCAAGTTCAGGTTCCAGAATATGTGATGGATACCATGGAAGAACTTCGGGAAGTTCCGCTGGTTAAAGGGCAAAGCAGCCCTGTACTGGGAGACATTGCCTCTTTTAAAGTCATCTATACACCAGGCGAATATGACCGTACAGGACCAAGGCGCTTTTTAACAATAAGTGCCAATATTTATAAACAGGATTTGGGAACCGCTACTGCAGACGTTACCAAAGCACTAAAATCCCTCGGAGAACCGCCCAAAGGTTTATTGGCTGAGGTCAAGGGGATGTCCAGTTTGCTGTCTGAAACGCTGTCGAGTCTGCAAAGTGGTCTTCTTTTTGCCATTTTGGTCATTTTTCTGCTACTGGCCGCCAATTATCAGTCGTTTAGACTATCCCTAACTGTACTCTCTACTGTTCCTGCCGTAATACTAGGATCGTTAGCGGCACTGTTTCTTACAGGATCTACCCTTAATCTCCAGTCCTATATGGGAATGATCATGTCTACCGGTGTATCAGTTGCTAATGCAATTCTTATTGTAACCAATGCTGAAAAGCTGCGCCTGGATTACAAAGATTCCACGAGGGCAGCGGTTATCAGTGCGTCTATAAGGTTGAGACCAATTCTAATGACCAGTCTGGCGATGATGGCAGGTATGATCCCTATGGCTTCTGGAATGGGGGAAGCAGGAGAACAGACTGCACCATTGGGCAGAGCTGTTATTGGAGGATTATTTGCTTCAACCCTTGCCGCTTTATTTATCCTTCCCCAGGTATTTGCCTGGATGCAGAACAAAAGTACTTATCAGTCACCTTCATTAATGCCAGAAAATACAACACATGATTAATTCATCCAGAACAATCCGCAACCAGAACAGTCAGGCTTTTAACGTCCTGGTTATTTTTATACTACTTTTTATTTCTTCCTGCAGTCAGGGAGAAAAACCAATTTTGATCCGTCATAAAGCAAAGAAGGCTACGGGTTACGAATTGGGGGTACTAAAAGAAAAGAATATGTCCAGTTCAGTACGCTTACCCGGACAGTTGAAACCATTTGAAGAGGTTTCTGTATTTGCACGGGCTAATGGCTTTGTTAAAGAAGTCTATGCTGACCGGGGTTCGGTTGTGAAAAAAGGACAGGTGCTGCTTACCCTTGAAGCGCCGGAAATGGAATCTCAACTGGAAGCAGCAAGATCTAAATATTTGCAAGCCAAAGAGATTTCGCTGGCCAGTCAGGATAAATACAACCGGTTAAAGCAAGCGGCCAAAGAGCCCGGTGCGGTATCTAGGCTTGATCTTGATAATGCGTTTTCCAAAATGAAAGGTGATCTGGCCATCGCAAATTCAGAACAATCCAATGTCGCTTCTATAAAACATATGCAGCAATATCTCATTATCACGGCACCATTTGATGGGGTGATCACGCAAAGAAATGTTTCGCCAGGTGCATTAGCAGGTTCGGGTAAGAGTGGAGAGGCGCCGCTTTTCCAGTTACAACATTTGCAGAAACTTCGATTGGAAGTATATATTCCAGAAGCCTATGTAGATAAAGTTGACCTTAAAAAACAAGTCTCGTTGTTGTTTACTGCAATACCAGGCAAAACCTATAAAGCATTGATCAGCCGGTCTGCAAATGCATTAAACAACAGCACCCGCTCAGAGGCCATAGAAGTGGATATCAACAACCAGGACGGGCAGCTAAAACCAGGGATGTTTGCCGAAGTTGAAATTCCATTATTGTCTGGGGCTAAGGCCTTAATGGTACCAAATCATGCAATTGTAAGATCTACAGAAAGGGAATATGTCATAAAAGTGGAACATGGAAAGGCGTTGATGGTTGATGTTAAGGAAGGCTTAAGCGCTGCAGATTCTACAGAAATATTTGGAAACATTAAACCAGGAGACCAAATTTTGCTGCAGGGTAGTGATGAAATTAAGAATGGAGCAACAGTAAAATAGCTAATCCGGCAATAGTCTACTGTTTTAATAGACTATTGCCGGTCTTTTATTATATTTGTTACGCTGATCATTCATCAGTTAAGCGTCATAATCAGTAAATTAAAAACATAAAGCGATCATTTGAAATTGTTAAATTAGGATGGATGACAAGTATAAGAATATTTTTAAATCCTGTAAATTAAGAATTATGGAAAATAATGAACGAAGAGATTTTCTAAAAAGCTCCCTCAAAATGTCTTTGGGTGTAGCAGCTTTATCTGCATTAAATGTTATTCCTGCCTTTGCAAAAGACCTTGCTGAGGAAGATCGACAAGCCTTTGTGTTTTCCCAAGTTAAGCTTCCATATGCTTATGCTGCGCTAGAACCACATATTGATGCCCTGACTATGGAAATACATTATACCAAACACCATGCAGCCTATATTAAAAATGTAAATGAAGCGATCCAGGCCGATCATTTGAATTTTAAAGACGAATACGATTTTTTTTCAAAGGCATCTACTTTATCTCCAAAAGCGAGAAATAATGGTGGCGGTGCCTGGAACCATAATTTTTTCTGGGAATCTATGCAGGCATCTGGCCCGACTACTCCTTCTGGGAAATTAAAGGCAGCAATCGAGAAGTCTTTTCAATCTGTAGATCAATTCAAAGAGAAATTTTCTCAAGCTGCGTTAGCCCGTTTTGGATCGGGCTGGGTCTGGCTCATCCATAATAACGGCGTACTAAGTATTACCTCAACTGCCAATCAGGACAATCCGCTTATGGATAATACCACTGAAAAAGGTACCCCTTTACTCTGTCTCTTATACACATCTGACGCTGCCGACGAACGTAAAAAAATTGTGTTGGGGGGGGGGGGGGGGGGGGGGGGGGGGGGGGGGGGGGGGGGGGGGGGGGGGGGGGGGGGGGGGGGGGGGGGGGGGGGGGGGGGGGGGGGGGGGGGGGGGGGGGGGGGGGGGGGGGGGGGG
>NZ_JAELTV010000213.1 GCF_016429005.1 Pedobacter sp. ASV19 | reverse complement strand
CCCCCCCCCCCCCCCCCCCCCCCCCCCCCCCCCCCCCCCCCCCCCCCCCCTCTTTTAGATGTGTATAAGAGACAGAAGTATCATTGAGCCGGTAAAAAAAGTTAGAAACCTTAACCGATCCTGACCTGACCAGATTTTTATAATGAGCAAGAGGAATGCTTTCTTCCTGACTCAAAGAGGAATCTGCATAATTAAAGGTATACAAATTGTATTCAAACTGGGCAAGATAACGATCCAGGTATTTCTTATCAATCAGCTTCTCCAGTTTAATTTGCTTATACAGCGCTGGTGTTTTAAAATAATTCAACACAAAATGGTCAGACGAGACACCGTTCTCCAGGCTTTCAATAGAACTAATCACCAACGGATTATCCATCGATTGCAGTTTTTGTGCAATAGCATATCTTTTCGTACGCTCCTTTATATCCTTATACTTAACATATTTCACCGACGAAATCATGGCCAGACAGAAAAAGAGAACAGCATAAATCCCAATAGAAAATTTATTTTTCTGAATATAAATGTTCCATCCCATGATAAACAGGAAGAATGCATATATGATAAAGAACGCTGTAAATTCAACTTCTGCCCTATAGATAAAATAAGTAAAAAACAGGATCAGAAACAGGATCAGACGTTCTTTATTAGAGACATTAAGTTTCCTGCTCAATTGCATGGAAACGCTTACTATCAGGTAAACATTAAACCAGACCAAACATAAAATGACAATACTGATCCAGCTCGTCCAGCCAAGATTTATAATATTGGTAATGTCAAAATTAATCTTGGAATTGTAGATCAATCCTGAAAAAACCTGATCGATCAAAAATGCTATTCCGGAAAACAGCAACAGCATCAGCGCATGAAGAGCCCATCCTGCGGTTTTGCTTCTGGCAAGCCAGTCTGGCAGTACATATTTATCTTTATACGTATAAATAAAAAGTAATACCCAGGTAATCGAAATTACATTTAGCAACAGATCTCCAAGAGAAGGTAGAAAAAAACTCTCCGCATACACGGTTGGACTAAAGAGTTCCAGGCTAAATTGATGATTGAACCAGCCATATTGTAAGTCTGTTAGCCTGACGACCGTAAAAAAACCAATTAACAGGAGAGTTGAAAGCACATAATGCCCCTTTTTTGCCTGCCAGGCACATAACCCGTTAAAAAACAAGGAAAAGCTAAAAAGTCCTACAACCCATAACCAGACTTCTATGGTAGAGTACACATTTTTGCTATAGCCGGGATTGAGTTTTACTTCAAAAAGTAATTTACCTGTGCTGCTTTTAATTCCATAGAATTCTTCATCTGTAAAAGAGGCCAGTTCCAGAACATTTGAAGAGATCAGATTTTTCGAAAAATCATTTTTTAGAAAACGGTTCTCTATTCTGAAGTCATTTTTGACATCAATCAGAAAGACAAAAACGTAGCTTCCTAAAGTTTTCTTAATTACCTCATAAGAACCATTTGGAAAGGACATAAAGGATACCCCCTCCTTAACCATACTGTCACGCGGGGGGGTAATTCGATAAGAGCTCCAGAATTTAAGCTCATGGTCCTTATAGGTCATCAGGTTAATACCCTTTTCTCTATAGGTATTGATAAAATTTAACCCGAGTTCTTCAGATAAATGGAACTTTTTTGCCCGCTCTACCTGTTGCTTCTGATTTAAAAAATTAAAAACCAACTGTTCACTTGCCGAAAGACTAGCCTGCAGTTTCTGCGCCTCATGCTTTAAAAGATCTTTCCTGGTGATAGAATTCTTCAGGGATATCGCTGTTAGAATACAGCATACACCCATGATTAACAGCAGAAACCGGATTCTACCCCCTACGCTCACATTAGTTGATTTGAAATTCCATATTAAACAGTAACTGTCGCTGAACTGGTTTTAACCTCTCTGCTGACCTTTTTCACAAGACCTTGAAGTACGTTTCCAGGACCAACTTCTATAAATTCATCTGCACCATGCGTAAGCATGCTTTCCACAGTCTGAGTCCACCGCACAGCACCAGTTAATTGAGTAATTAAATTCAATTTGATCTTTTCAGGGTCTGTATTTGGTGTCGGATCTACGTTTTGATAAATTGGACAAACCGGCGCCTGAATCACAGTTTGTTCAATAGCCTGTTGAAGTTCTAACCTTGCGGGTTCCATAAGTGGCGAATGAAAGGCTCCCCCGACATTCAATTTCAATGCTCTTTTTGCACCTGCCTCTGTTAGTTTCTGACAAGCAATATCTATTCCTTCAAGGCTGCCTGATATCACCAGCTGGCCCGGGCAGTTATAATTTGCCGGCACCACCACCTCAGGGATCTCTGCACAGATTTCTTCTACAACCTCATCTGCAAGGCCAAGAATTGCAGCCATAGTAGACGGTTGGATTTCACAAGCTTTTTGCATCGCATTTGCCCTTGCAATCACCAGTCTTAATCCATCTTCAAAAGATAAAGCAGAAGCAGCAACCAATGCGGAGAACTCGCCAAGAGAATGTCCCGCAACCATGTCTGGGTTAAATTCTGCACCTAGAGTTTTCGCAAGAATAACGGAATGCAAAAAGATAGCCGGCTGTGTTACATTCGTTTGTTTTAATTCTTCATCCGAACCGGAGAACATAATATCGCTGATCCTGAAACCAATAATCTCGTTTGCCTTTTCAAATAACTCTTTTGCTTCATCATTCTGATAAAGATCTTTCCCCATCCCTGAAAATTGCGCACCCTGCCCTGGAAATATATATGCTTTCATCTATTTAAGTTTATTATGTTTAGTTGTCAGATGAACCCAATAGAATTAAAATAATTATTTTAATTCTATTGGGTTCATCTTATTCTTAAAAATTTCTATTAATGTAAATTCGCTGTAATTAACCTCAAAAACTCTGCCCTTGTTCTATCTTTTGCAAATTCACCTGTAAAAGCAGAAGTTGTGGTTACAGAATTTTGTTTTTGTATTCCTCTCATGGCCATACATAAGTGTTTGCACTCCATAACCACAGCGACTCCTGCAGGGTTAAGGGTTGCCTGAATACAATCTCTTATTTCATTAGTCAGTCTTTCCTGAACCTGCAGCCTGCGGGCGAAGGCATCTACAACTCTCGGAATTTTGCTCAGACCAACAATATGACCATTTGGAATATAAGCAATATGTGCTTTTCCAAAGAAGGGGAGCATGTGATGCTCACACATAGAAAAAACTTCTATGTCCTTTACCACCACCATCTGACTATAGTCTTCTTTAAACATTGCAGAGCGAAGAATCTCTTCCGGTTTGGTATCATAGCCATGCGTAAGGTATTGCAATGCTTTAGCAACCCGCTCAGGGGTTTTAATCAGGCCCTCTCGCTCTGGATCTTCCCCCAGTTTTTGTAAAATATCTTTATAATGACCAGCAATGGATGCTATCTTTTCTTCATTATATCTGTCTATCTTTAAATAACCTTCGTTCTCTTCTTCGGTGAATTTTTGTGTTTTACTATCCATTTATTTGTATGCTAATTACCCGAAGTATTCAACAAAATTATTTTCGGTTTCATAAATTTTTATACTGTGCAATTGTATCCCTTCTTTTTCTATGTGAGGAATAAGTTCATTCCAGACAGCGATCACGAGATTTTCTGTAGAGGCCAGTTTGTCCTTCATAAAATCCACATCCAGGTTCAGGTTCCTGTGATCAATCTTATCTACAACATTAATGTTGATGATTTCCTTGAGCCATTTCAGGTCGACAAGAAAGCCCGTTTCCGGATTAATTTCGCCTTTAACAGTAACATATAACTGATAATTATGTCCATGCCAGTTTGGATTGGCACATTTTCCATAAACTTCTGTATTCTTATCCTCAGACCAATCTGTTCTGGATAATTTATGTGCGGCATTAAATGACGCCTTTCGTGTTATGTAAATCATTTCTTATAAATTGACTGCAAATATACGCACAAAGAGGTTTAAGTCGCTACAAATTAATTACCTTCGATACATGAAGATACTTGTTGTTGCAGCAACTCTGCCTGAAATCGGCCCTGTTTATGATCACTTTGGTATCCCTCATGAACAGTTTTATTCCACACCCGGTTTTGACCTGCTTATTACTGGAGTTGGCATGACAGCAACAGCTTATGCATTAGGAAAACAACTGGCAACCGCCTATCAGTTGGTCCTCAATCTTGGGATTGCGGGCTCATTTGACCGCTCTATCCCCTTGGGAAGCGTGGTCAGCATTACCTCTGACACCTTCTCCGAATTAGGCGCAGAAAACAAAAATGAATTCCTGCCTATAGATCAGCTTGGTTTTGGAAAAAGTAATTACAGCATCAACCCTCCACTTTTGCCCCACACCCAAAGCCTCAGAACTGTTCGGGGAATTACCGTGAACACCGTACATGGCAACACAGAAAATATTCAGTCTGTTGTAACAAGGCTGCAACCGATAACAGAAAGCATGGAAGGTGCTGCGGTTTTCTATTCCTGCGAACAAGCAGCCGTGCCCTGTTTACAGATCAGAAGTATCTCAAATTATGTAGAAGAACGGAACAAGGAAACCTGGAAAATAGGTCTTGCTATCAAAAATCTCAACGATTGGGCAATAGATTTTTTGACAAACACATAACCAAATGACTTTAGCCAATGCTTAAATTTACGGCATGAAGCTAACCTTAGGATTTTCCCCCTGCCCAAACGACACTTTTATTTTCGATGCCCTGATCCATCATAAAATTGACACAGAAGGATTAGATTTTGAAGTATTTTTTGACGATGTAGAAACCCTCAATCAAAAAGCAATGCGGGGTGAACTGGACATCACTAAACTTAGCTTTCATGCCTTAGCCTATGTTCTGGATCAATATGCTTTACTAGATGCCGGTAGTGCCCTCGGTTTTGGTGTAGGTCCACTGCTGATCTGTAAAAACAAGGAACTCACCGGGCAGCCTGCGCTTCAGTCTGAACTTCTTGTTGGAATTCCAGGCAAATTCACCACCGCAAACTTTCTTCTTGGCATTGCTTATCCTGAACTTACCAATAAAGAACAACTTGTATTTTCCGAAATAGAAGATGCCCTGTTAAAGGAAAAAATAGATCTGGGTCTGATTATCCACGAAAACCGCTTTACCTATAGCGATAAAGGCCTGCACAAAGTTGTAGATCTTGGAAATTATTGGGAAGGTCTTACGGGATGTGCTATTCCTCTTGGCGGAATTGTCGTTAACAGAAATCTACCTCGAGATATTCAGCAAAAGATTAACCATGTTCTGCGTAAGTCTGTGGAATACGCATTTCAAAACCCAAAATCAGGGTTGGACTTTATTCGCCAACACGCCCAGGAAATGGAAGAAAAAGTGATGTACAAGCATATTGAGCTTTATGTAAACCAGTACTCCATCGACCTTGGCCCAGAGGGCAGAAAGGCCATTGACACTTTATTTACTATGGCACAGTCTAAAGGTATCATTCCTGAAATTACCGAAAACATCTATGTAAACAACTATTGATTACAAGGGCCGTCCGGGATTTCTTTGGTAATCTTGATTAGCTTGGTAACGACAAGAGTAGAATCAAAATCTGCAGAAACAGTCAGGCTATCAGATTTCACTACGCGACCTTCCACTTCAATATAAACAGGTTCATAGGGCTTTTCAAAATTCAGGTTGCTATAGGCAAGTTCAAGTGTTTTCGCACTATCTGCAACCCAATATTCACTACCCTCTTCACAATCCGTAAAAGATTTAATCTCAGGCCCAAAGCTATACAGGCCCTTTATCACTTTAACGTCACTGCCTTTTTGTTCAGACGAATTGCGATTACATGCAACTACAGCAAGAGAGAGAACAATAGATAATAACGTTATTTGTTTAATAAGCTTCATGGTTAGAAATCTTGATTTATATGATTTATCTTTTTCACACTTAAATTCGCAGACAAAGCTGATGCCACAAAGGAGAACAATCCGACAGTAAAAAATACCAGCAGAAAATCCGTCCATTTAAAGGCTACAGGATAGGCGTTCAAAATTGTTCCTTCCGAAATCTTGACCAGACCATATTTTTGCTGAATCAGGCAAAAGAGAAACCCAATTAAAAGTCCAAATATACATCCTGTCATTGTAATCATCATCCCTTCGATTAAAAATATTCTTTTTATCAATGTTTTTCCTGCCCCCAGGCTACTCAGTACAGCAATATCTTTTAACTTGTCCAACACAAGCATTGTTAATGAACCTATAATATTAAATATAGCAATAATCAGGATAAAGGTAAGAATAATATACACAGCCCATTTCTCGGTACCCAGAATATTATACAACACCTTATTTTGCTGCAAACGGTCTTTAACCTCAAAACCCTTCCCTATACGTTGCTCAACCTCCTTTTTAAAGTCATCTGCACGAACGCCCTTTTGCAGATTGACTTCTATTGAAGACACCTTCTTTTCTTCCTGAAAGAGCTGCCGGGCAAAACTTAAGGGCACAATCGTGATATTGTCGAAGTCTTGTTGTACCTCAAAAACCCCGGCGACAGGGATGGAGCTTACCGTAAAATCATCTGCAGGATTAATTGAACTTTGACCACCACCTTTTTTAGGGGAAAATACCTGTAACGGTGTAAAAGGGTCATTCGTATTGATCATGAGGTAATTCTGTATAGCAGAACCAATAACAGCATTAGAGCCAGCATTATTTTTCAAAACGAATTTCCCCTGGACAACAATGGTATCCAGATTTGGATTTTTGAGATAAGCATCACTTACCCCTTTAATCAAACCAACCGATTGCCGGTCTTTATACCTCAATAAAGCATTCTCAGAAAGAACCTCAGTAAAAGAATATATCCGTTTATCATTCTTTAGATTCTGTAAGGTCGCAATCCCGGGATCAAAAGTCTTTCCTGTTGCCGGTGCAATAACGAGTTCTGGTGTAAAAGTATTATACATTTTTAAAACCACCTCTTCAAAGCCATTAAAAACCGAAAGGATAATTAACAAGGCTGCACTACCTACAAATACACCCGCAAGTGAGATTGCGGAAATAATGTTAATGGCATTGGTAGATTTTTTTGCAAAAAGATACCTGCGTGCAATATAAAAGGCCGTATTCAAAACTTTAATTTACTATTTAGAAAAATGGATTATTTTCTTTTTCAAAACCAATAGAAGTGGGTCCACCATGCCCTGGGTAAACCTTGCAATCAGCAGGTAAGGTAAATAATTTTTCTCTAATACTTGTCAAAAGCTGTTCATGGATTCCACCAGGAAGATCAGTTCTTCCTATGCTGCCATAAAACAACACATCCCCTCCAACCAGAAATCCTTCATTCTTTGCATAAAAACACAAATGTGCTGGAGAATGCCCCGGAGCAAAGATCAGTTCCAGCTCACTGTTCCCAAAGCCAACTGTTCCGGTCTCTCCCAGAAAGGTTTCCGGTTCAGGCGAAAGCTCATAGTTAAAGCCCATTTGCGGTGCATAACCTGGCACAGCCTGCAAAATATAAAGCTCTCCTTTATTAAATTGTGGCTTTAAACCCCACTGATCAAATACAAACTTGTTTCCTAATACGTGATCTATATGACAATGTGTATTTAAAAGTAAAACAGGCTTCAGGCCTTTCTCTTTAATAAAACTGACCAGTTCATTCTGTTCTGCTCCGGTATACATTCCTGGATCAATGATCACGCACTCTCCAGTCTCATCAAATAACACATAGGTATTTTCCTGATAAGCATTAAACGTAAATCTTTGAATATTCATCATAATCACAATATTATTTACTGTTTCCATCTAAAGGTATTGATCATAACATCAATATCCTTTTTTATAAAATTGACCACTGGTGCAATTGAATCGTACTGTGGCCTTTCGTAGAAATACAAAGCACCTCTAAAATAGTTTTTCGTACTGTCTGTTAGAAAAAACTGGACAGATGAAGCCGTATTGCCTTCTATGTAGTAGCAAATCCCGTAAACCTTTCGGTCCGGATAATTAATTACTTTCTGATCAATCGCATTCGCCTTAACAGTATGCTTAAAAGCAAGTTCTCTCGCATATTCCATTAGCTTTAGCCCCTCTGTTTTAGAGGAGATCTGATGATAAGTGAGGTGGATCTTTCCATTAAACTGCGAGAAATTCAAATTATTCCAGCAGGGCTGGGCATTGGGTTCTGTATCAGCGGTAATCGTTGTATAAACGGGAGAATCAAAAACAAAAGGACAATTCCCCTTGTAAGAACGATAGCTTTTTTCCGGAAAATCGATTTTAAAATACCCTTTTGGCTTTGGCATATAAGGATCCGAATGGCAGGAGGACATCAAGAGTACAAGCAGGAAAAGCGAAAAGAATATCCGTCCCATAATCATCTAGTGGTTCCAGATCTCCCACGAGCGTTCAGCCTGTAGGTACAGCATCTCCATACCATTTTTTACTGAAGCACCAGCTGCTGCAGCCTGTCGTAAAAACAGGGTTTCCTCTGGATTATAAACCAAATCATAGGCCTGTCTCTTATACACATCTAAAGGGGGGGGGGGGGGGGGGGGGGGGGGGGGGGGGGGGGGGGGGGGGGGGGGGGGGGG
>NZ_JAELTV010000212.1 GCF_016429005.1 Pedobacter sp. ASV19 | reverse complement strand
ATATACGAGTATATATTTCGATACTCGAATCCTGGTATTTCAGCACCTGTAAAAATATTGTATGTATATTGAATGACTTTGATTGGCTCGCGTTTATTATTTCGCATGATTTTACTGGTAATCAGCCCTCTTTGTATCGCATTGGAGGTCACTGATTTAAACCCATTATATTGATCTGAATTATTGATTTGCGTTAAATCCTCCACTCTTACGGGTCTGGCAAATGGTACACGCGTAAATGAATAAGGCTTTACCTCATCAGGAAAATGAGCATAGTCCCGAAAACTATATTCATCACTGGATTGGTCTGGATGGATAACGTTAACTTGCGAATAACCGACCAATACACCATCCAGATCTAGAGCTTTGGTTAAGGGTAGTGCATCTTCTGTTTTAATAATCCGATCTTGATTGACCACAAACCTGTTTATAATCTTAGACTCCGAAATATATACTCGTATATTCCACCGGATAATTTTAAAGAAAATTTAAGAGACTATTATTTAGGTTCATTGTACTTTGAACGGGTGATGGCTGCCCGCTTAACCGAGATAAAAGAAGATAATTACTTTCCGGGTACAACTCTTCCTACCCGATCCACAACCATAACAAACGGATACAAACAAGTACCCCGGGCATTTGTATTGGCCACGCAGACTCAAAAGCAATCTAATGAAGCAATTTCAACTGTTGAATACAATTATCCCGCAGATATGGTTTCTTTAGGGCGCGATCAGGGCGGAGTATATGCAGAGATGGGCACTAAAAACATAATTGATCCAGTTATAGAGCGAACAGAGACTCAAGATGGAAAGCAAGTTTTGTTTACCCGAACTAATTATGACAGATTTAATGCTAATAATTTGCTGTTACCCAAGAGTGTTGAAGTACAAAACGGTAATAATCCTATTGAAACCCGGCAGCAGTTTAACCAGTACGATGTTAATGGGAATATCTTAGAACAACAGCAGTCAAACGGCATTAAAACAAGTTACCTCTGGGGGTATAATCGTCAATACCCTGTAGCAAAAATATTAAGCAGTACCTCTATAGCAAGCACTGTAATTCCTCAATCGAAAATTGATACAGCTACATCAGTGACGATCGATGATCAGATGTTGCGCAGTACACTAAGTAATTTCCGAAATAGTTTGCCTGGTGCTAAGGTCTGGAGTTATACTTATGCCCCTTTAATCGGCATGAGCTCAGAAACCGATCCAAATGGAATAACCACTTACTATGAATACGATAATTTTCAGCGGTTAAAATATATTAAAAATCAAGATAGAGATATTATCAAAGACTATTCATATAATACTTTGGGGTCGATTGCAGGGAATCAAGCCATATCCTGGGTTTTCAGGAAGAATAACTGTTCAGTTGGCCAGTATGGTGAAAAAGTTGAATTTAGTGTCCCTGCTAATAAACATTTTGCAAAGCGTCAGGGAGAAGCTGATGCTTTGGCTTGGAATGAGTTGACCTTACTTGGGCAGCAAAATGCGAATACCAAAGGACAATGTTTTCAAAATGGCGTTTACGTTTCAGTTTGTCTAAGTAATAACCGAAACACGCGAATAGGAAATTATATGTATACCTATGTAACTTGTTCTATCAATGTCTATTCCGATCATTATGGAACTATTCCACTCAACAGTCCGGTTAATATTTCCTATAGCTATGGAGGTTCAATACAGTCTGTAACTGTTACTTCCAACTTGAATCTGGGTGAACGGGAGATCTTCAGAGAATATGTGGGCCCTATGCCCAGTGGAACAGCTGGAGAAATCATTGAAACCGCTCCGCCGGAGATCAGACCTTCTGCGTCTTATACAAAACTGGATCCTATGTTTGGTTGCGGACCTTTGGAACCTGAACCAGACATATAGTCTCTGGTTCGGAGTTGAAAGTGGAAAACTAAAAGACACAGGTTGGGCCGGAAAACAATTATCCTGACGGCAAAATTAAATACGCTTATAATGAAAAAGGAAATAAGAAAAATTTTGAAAAGAATTGCATGCATTGCCCTTTTATCGGGGCTGGCTGGTGCCGAATTAAAAGCCCAGCAAGATAAAGTTGTAAGCAATTATTCTAATGAAAGTGAAATCAGTGCACCGGGAAGTGTTACTCTAAAAGCTGGGTTTTATATTCCCTCTGGTAATACCGTTAGGATCTATACCACTGGGATCAGCTATATTAAATGTATTCCTTCTATTGGTTCACCCAGTATAAAACAGAATTACGTCAGTACCAGGATTTTTAAAATGGCGGGTGTGAACTCGGTTAATTTAGATTCTGCGCGGAGTACATGTGAGGTGAATCAGGCTATTCAGTATTTTGATGGCTTGGGTCGACCTTTACAAGTGGTGGGCGTACAAGAAAGTCCTCAAGGGCAAGATTTGGTCCAGCCATTTGCTTATGATGCCTTTGGAAAAGAAAGTATCAGATATTTACCCTATGCGGCAGCAAGTAACGGAGGGGCTTACCGTCTGGATGCTTTACAAGCCAACTTAGGGCAGCAAGCTTTTTACAATAGTCCACCTGCTGGGATCAGCAATATTTCGAGTCCTTTTTCTAAAACTGTGATAGAGGCCAGTCCGTTAAACAGAGTGACGGAACAGGGTGCACCAGGAAGCCCATGGCAACCTGTGCCAGGAAGTACTGCGGGGCATACTGCAAAAATAGATTATGGGACTAATATAAAAGATGAAGTAAAGCTCTGGAAGATAAATACTTCTGATAATGGTGCAACGGCCACAGTCTATGAGCCGGGTAGTCTCTCCAAAATTACGAGCAAAGATGAGAACTGGAAGATAGAGAATGGCAAAGAGGGAACAGTTGAAGAATTTCAGGACTCCCGGGGGCTTGTGGTACTCAAACGTGTTTGGGAAACTGATAACAAAAGTTTGAGTACCTGTTATGTTTACGATGATTTAGGAAATTTGAGGTATGTACTGCCTTCGGCAGTCAATGAAAACGGGCAAAACCTGATCAATAGCTTTGATGAAAGCCAAACGGTATTTAGCCAGTTTATATACGGTTATCATTATGATGGAAGGAAAAGATTAGTTGAAAAGAAGATTCCTGGTAAGGGATGGGAATATATAGTGTACAACAAGCTTAACCAAGTGGTGGCTAGCCAGGATGCTATTCAAAGGGCAAAAGTAAACCAGGACTGGACGATTAATAAATATGATTTTCTAGGGAGAGTGATCCTGACAGGGGTCTATACTTATCCATCGAGTAGTGCAGGGACAAGTTACCGCAGCATTTTGCAATCGACAATAGATGCCCAGCCGATAACAGTCAGTTTGTGGGAGAATCGAGTGTCTACAGGTAATGGCTATACCAATCAGTGTTGGCCTACAACAGGTATTACTACTACACTTACCGTAAATTATTATGACGATTATACTATTCCCGGGCTTCCGGTGGCAAGCCCTTATAATTTGGCCTCTTCCTATAACAATAAGGTTAACTTATTGCCTACAGCAAGCCTGGTAAATGTATTGGGAACTTCCCAGATGTTATGGAAAGTAAACTATTACGATGACCGGGGAAGACCAGTCCGAGGGATTCAGCAGCACTATAAAGGGGCGGCAACAACCACTAATAATTATGATGATGTAATCAGTACTTATAGCTTTTCGAACGAACTGTTAACCAGTACCCGCCGTCATTATGTAAATGGAGTTGAGCAGTTGTATGTGGCCAGCCGCTTTACATATGATGCACAAGGACGCGCCATAGATATTTATCAGAAAACAGGTGATAATATTTCCACACCAAATGCTGAAATCCTGTTAAGCCGTAAGAGTTATAATGAAATAGGACAATTAACCAGTAAACAACTGTATAGTGCAAATACCAGTACACCGGCGTTTGCCCAGACCGTTACCTATAGCTATAATGCAAGAGGCTGGTTAAAAAGTCAAAGTGCCCCTTTGTTTACTCAAATCCTGAAGTATGAGGATGCTGTTACCGGGGTAACACCACAGTATAATGGTAACATTAGCCGGCAGGAATGGGGTATTGGGAAATATTATAATTATACTTATGATAAACTGAGCCGTTTAAATTCAGCGGTTAGTGAAGATAACAACAATGAACTCATGGGGTATGATGCGATGGGAAATATTACCCGTTTACAGCGTAAGCAAACCGGAGCTCTGGTAGATCAATTAAAATACACATACACACCTGGTAACCAGTTGTCGTCTGTATGGGATAGTAATACAGTCAATACAAGTGCGGTTTTCTAGGTGCCGGGAACAACGGCTTATACTTATGATCAGAATGGGAACCTGTTTTCCAGAATCAATACCGTAAACCCTGCGAATAATCTTTCAGGGATCACGTATAATTATTTGAATTTACCTAATTCTGTTACTGCAGGCAGTACAGCGATTAGTTATACTTACGATGCGACAGGAAATAAATTAAGAAAACAAGTTCCTTCTGCAAATATAAATAATGAGTACATTAGTGGGGTCCAATATGAGGGGGGTGTTTTAAAATATGTAGGAACATCGGAAGGCAGGGTTGTACGCAACAGCGCTACGAACTATTCTTATGAATATAGCTTAACAGACCACCTGAATAATGGAAGGGTGTACTTTGACATTAATGCAGGGGCAGCAAGAGCCATTCAGGTAACAGATTATTATGCCTTCGGGCTTGATATCCAGAGAAGTTTAACTGGTACAGAGAACAAGTATCAATATAATGGCAAGGAAAAGCAGGATCAGGAGAAATTATATGACTATGGATTTAGGTTCTACGACCCGGTGGTCGGGCGTTTAAGCACCATAGATCCGTTAGCAGAAAATCACTTCGATACCAATCCGTACCATTATGTGCTAAACAATCCAATGCGGTATATGGATTATATGGGTTTGGATACCACCTACAAGCAGAATAACATGACCGATAAAGATTGGCATAATTATAAATCTGGTAGTGACGATATAAATTTAAATAACGTCACTATTGTGGGACAAAGACCCGGTGGCAATTGGGGTGGTTTTAGTGGTGGTTTTGGAAATTCTGATTCCTGGGGAAATGGATTTGGAGGTGGAGGTTTTGGATGGAGTGGATTTGCCGGTGCTGCCATGCCACCACCAGTGTTAACCAGTAGTTCTGGGCCGTTCACACAATTGGATAATAGGGGAAGCGAGGTGGGATTAACCCATGCTCAGGAATTAACAAAGTATGGAGAAATTACTAGTGCATTTAGTGTATCAGTTTCTGCAGCTCTTGCTCCTGGATTTACCTACGAGTATGGATGGGTTGGTACAAATAAAAATTATGTACAGTATTATCAAACGGTTTATTATTCACATGGCATAGGTTTTTCGGCAGGTGCAAATTTGATTAATATATCCGCAAATAAGGGTCAACATCCTACTTTTTCAGATTGGCAAGGAGGAGCTGCAGGTCTTTCAGTAGGTATAGGTAAATGGGGATTACTAATAGGCGGATCATCAATGTATATTACCACCGGGGGAGGCATTGGTTTTGGAAGTACGTTTCAATGGCAGGAAGGAAGAACAGCTTTTGTTAGCGTGGGGACAACAACTTTACTTGGGCAGCCAATCCTTATGGAACCAAGATCCAATCAATTTACAAATAGTTATATTAGAAATTACGGACAACAATAATATGAAGTTTCAATTACAAAAGACAGTAAATTCAGAATTTGAAGCTGTACGCGAACAAGCAATCAAAGTCTTGAAAGAGGCAAATTATTTAGAAATTGAAGTTCTGGATAACGTCATCGTTTTTAGCTTAGGGGGCAATGATTGGAAAATTGTATCCCGTTCAGAATCATATAAAAAAATAAAAAGGGGTAAATTGGAAATAATTGCATTAGAAAATAATCTCTCTTTGAAATTATTTTATTTTGTTTCTCTTTTACAAGAAACAATTTTAATCCTTTTATTTCTGATGGGTGGAATTTTGATTAATCATAATATCTTTTTCCTAGCATTATTTGTGTTGGTTATTTTATTGGATAAACTCTATGGTTCTAAAAAAAACGCTGAAGAAATGCTTCTTGATATTGCAATCATAGAACATTAATATATTAATTTAGAATTGTGAATAGGATTGCTGCATATGTGGCAGTCCTATTCGTGTTTATGGTCAAAAAAAACATATAACATATACGTTACTGATGATAAAGGCAAGATTTATATGGGAAGGACAAGTGGATATGGAGATCCTTACAGTATTATGATGAACAAGTATTCAGGTCATCATATGCGAAAGTTTGGCTACGGTAATCCACAATTAGATAGATGGGTTCAAGGGGCATTGGAAAAGTTGGAAATTCGATAAGAGATGTTGGTTATTGCAATCCTGCAGGAAAAGGTCTTCATAATATGTCAGACCTTACATTTGAGCCATTGGCACTATATACAGGATATTTTAAATAAGTTATGAAAAACAAAAATTACGAATCACAGATGGAGCATATCAAGGATTGGTGTGTCGTCATTTTAGATTTTATAGTAGCAAAAAATATTAATTTTAAAGAATTTACAGAACCCACAAAGGATAATCTAAATAAGTATTATAAGAATAATAGTCAAAGGTTCTATAAAGGGTTCCAACAATCATATCGAGATATAAATGAAATGGCAAAATTTTTAACTCCTTTGGAATATGAGGAGTTAAATGCTATATTGAATGAGAAGTTTGGGAAAGATTTAAATCATATTAATCCAGTCATTGATAGGAGAATAGCAAAGGTTTTGAAGATTGGAAAAATCTCAAATCTGGAAGAATATGAATTGTTACTGAATCGGGTTGAAGAAATTTATTCAGATACTAGTAAAGCAGATGAAATTTAGCGGTTAAATAATTTGCTTATAGCCTATGATAAAGTAAAATGATCGGTCAACTGTAAAATATTTTGCTACTAAACACAGACCGTCTCTAAAAACCGACACCCCATAATCCCCCCCGCACATGGAGGCCGGTTGTTTAATTGGGGGGCTATCTTCCAAAGCCCCCAAACCCCCGTTGGAGCGTTTACGTGCCGGATGCAAGCCGCACAGATCCACCCACTGCCGACGCTTACATCCAGCCCGAAAACATAAGTCCTTTTCGCCCGAAATTATGTGCTTCGCATAATTAGCAAGATGTACATTTGTGCCACAAATGATCTTGCTAACCTGTCGGTAGAAAACGCGTTTTGGCGTTTAGTAAGATAAACGATCGTCCGACAATCGAATCTTGCCCCATTGCTCCGAAGTCGCCGAGGAACTGCTGAAAGACCTTTGCAACCACCGGACGCAAAGGCAAGTTTGCCACGAGCCGAAAGGCATCGTGGTAGTTTTTGTGGACACAAAAACACAAACTTGCTGCTTATCGGCTAATTGCTTTATCTGCGTTTAGTTGTATGGCTGCTTAGTTGTTTATTGGTCTATTCCTTTAGCTGTATATAGGTCTATCTGCATATATAAATATGGGCATAGATGTTTAGCTGATCTTCTGTTAAGCAACCAAAAGCGGGAGAAGACGGGCCTGTCAAGGGAACGTGGAATAAATGGCCATGTGGGTGAAAGGCTTGCGGGTTTATGCCGCGAAAGTCCCTTTACTGCCCTGGCTTCGGGGGCTACCTTTGCGGTAACAGATGATCGGCTTTACCAGGTGCTTTTTTCTTTCAACTGAAAAGAAGCTCAATTGAAAAAATAAAAATCAGTTGTGTACATTAGTGCCTTAAACGTACTTGTTAAAAGTACCTTATCGTGCGAAACGGTAAGCCGGTGGCCGGAGCAGAGCGGAAATAAAAGGCGGTAAAAATTGGAGTAGCCTATAAGAATGCCAATCAGGGAGGAAGTTTAAATAGTTCTATCGACAGTTTTAATACCGGACTTGGAACATTTGCTTTAGGACAGGGGCAATTGCAGTTTTTTTATGAAGCTACTGTTGTTTCAGAAACAAGCGCAACCTTTTCAAATATAAGTAGAATTAGTAAACTTCGTGCCCTTGGACGATCCGCTGGTGTCTTAGATGGCTTACAGGCGGTTGGAAAAGTTGCTAATTATGCAGCACTTGGTGTTGTAGCGGGTAAGGTTTTATATAATCAAGAAGTAAAACCTTCTGATATATTAGATGGAGTCATAGGCGGAGCTGCTTTTATTCCAGGATGGGGATGGGGAGTAGCTGGACTTTACTTTATTGGCGATCTTGCTACAAAGTCTATTACAGGAGAGTCAATCGGGCAACATCTCAATGATTATTATGGTGATAAGGCAATTGTATCTTGGAAATAAAAATATTATTACTTTTTAAAAAATGATTAGTTATTTTGATTATATATTTTATAGGATGTACACTTTTTACAAAAAAAAGGGCGATGGTCAACCTATAATTCAATCTCTGAATTTTATTTCTATCTCTCAACTCATTTGTATTTTTACTATCTTACAATTGATAGACAAACTAAGTAGTGGAAGAATTAAAGTCTGTCTCTTATACACATCTGACGCTGCCGACGAACGTAAAAAAATTTTTTTGTGGGGGAGGGGGGGTGGGGGGGGGGGGGGGGGGGGGGGGGGGGGGGGGGGTGGGGGTTGGGGGGGGGGGGGGGGGGTGGGGGGGGGGGGGGGGGGGGGGGGGGGGGGGGGGGGGGGGGGGGGGGGGG
>NZ_JAELTV010000211.1 GCF_016429005.1 Pedobacter sp. ASV19 | reverse complement strand
CCCCCCCCCCCCCCCCCCCCCCCCCCCCCCCCCCCCCCCCCCCCCCCCCCCTTTTAGATGTGTATAAGAGACAGATACAAAAACACCTGCGCAATTGGTTCCCGATCCGAGAAAAACGAGGGAAATGCTGAAGTTACTGTTCATTTCATGTGGAGCCAGCGATAATCTGCTCATTTACAGTAAACGTACACACGATTATCTGGTGCAAAATCAGATTCCGCACATCTATTTTGTGGAACCGGGAGTTCACGATTTTAAGGTCTGGAAAAATGGATTATACATTTTTTCTCAACTGTTGTTCAAGCCGGTAGATACCTCTGCTTTTTCGAAATATACTGTTGCAGGAATGCCGGTATCTACAACAGTAGGATCGAACAAGTACCCGCAGATATTGCCAGACCACAGGGTTATTTTTAGCTTGCAGGCACCTCAGGCCAAAAATGTTCAGGTCGATTTAGGTAAAAAATATGATATGAAAAAGGACGAATCAGGGAATTGGAGCGTAACTACCGATTCCATTGGTGAGGGCTTTCATTATTATTCTTTAATTATTGATGGTGTTGCTGTAGCCGACCCTTCAAGCTCAACCTTCTATGGCATGGGCAGGATGGCCAGTGGTTTAGAAATTCCCTTTGTAAATGGCGCGTACTATGCTTTAAAAGATGTACCCCACGGAGATATTCGTGTCAAAAAGTATTTTTCCAAAATAACCAATTCGTGGCGCCAGCTTTATATTTATGCTCCTCCCGGTTATGATACCGAAATCCATGAAAAATATCCGGTATTGTATATCCTTCACGGCGGAGGAGAAGATGCTACAGGATGGGCAAGACAGGGAAAAACAGATCTGATCCTTGATAACCTGATTGCAGACCATAAGGCAAAACCTATGATTGTTGTTATGCCAGATGCGAATACCGGTGGTGCGGCCTTTGGCGAGTCTGCGCTGAAGTTTTTCGAATCCGAGTTGAAAGATGTTATTATTCCATTTGTAGAGGAGAATTATCGTACTAAAAATAATGCGGCAAACAGGGCACTGGCGGGCTTATCCATGGGTGGCATGCATACACTTTATACAGGGATCAAAAACACTAATATGTTTTCTTATTTGGGGGTGTTCAGCTCGGGCTGGGTGGTTCCGGTTCAGAATACCATTGCAGATGAACAATATTTTTTTATGAAGAAGAATGCGGATAAAATCAATACCGATCTTAAGGAATTCTGGATTTCAATGGGCGGGAAAGAGGATATTGCCTATAATAATTGTCAAGTTATGCTGGCTAAACTTAAAGATTTGAAAGTTAAGTATACTTACCATGAATATCCGGGAGGCCATACCTGGCCCGTATGGAGGAATAATCTTTACGAGTTTGCGCCTTTGTTATTTCTGTAGTTTTTAGGAGGCCTTTTAAATAATAAAATTAATTAAAAGATACCTGTCATTTATGATTGATGATCAGGGAATACATGAATTGCTTCTTAGCACAATATTATGAAATCAAAAATTCTATTAATTTACCTGGTACTTTTTACTTTTTTCTGTAGTGCACAGCAGCATGCAGTTTATCGCATTTCAAGTCCAGATAAAAATATACAAGTTGAATGCAAGCCTGATGAGGCTCTGTATTCTATAAAATACAAAGGGGAGATCATTCTTGGAGCGTCCAGATTAGGTATACTCAGGGAAGATGAAGACTTTACCAGAGGTTTAACGGTTATAAAGGCTTCTCTGCCCACGCTTATAAAAGACAGCTATAGTATGGTTAATGCAAAAAGGAAAGACATTACTTATACTGCCAACCGGCTTATTATAGAAACGAAAAAGGCTTCAGGGAAAAAAATGAATATCGTTTTCCAGGTATCTAACGATGGTGTTGCTTTTCGTTATGAATTCCCAGACAAGGCTGCAGGGGTCAAAAAAATAAGAGCGGAAGCAACAAGTTTTCGCTTTCCTGAGGGAACAAGGGCCTGGATGCAGCCTAAGACTGAGGCGCAAAGCGGATTTGAACATACCAATCCTTCCTATGAAGCTCATTATATGATGGATATTCCTGTAGGTACACCCTCCAACAGTAGTAATGGATGGGTATATCCAGCATTATTCAAAACTAGAAACAGCTGGATCATGATGACTGAAGCAGGATTAGACAGAAATTACTGTGGTACAGCCCTTCAACAAATTTCTAGAGGAGGCGAATATAAAATAAACTTCCCCCAGCCACCTGAAAAAATAGCCAAGGGGGCATTGAACCCAGAGTCTGTATTACCGTGGAACACACCCTGGAGGGTACTTGCTATAGGAAGTCTAAAAAGCATAATGGAGTCTACTTTAGGCACAGACCTAGCTTTACCTTCAATCAAACTTGATACTTCTTTTATTAAACCAGGTAAAGCTTCATGGAGCTGGGTATTAGAAAAAGATGGAGCTACTGTTTATCCTGTACAAAAAAAGTATATTGACTATGCAGCAGAGATGAATTGGCGATATTGCCTGATCGATGCGAACTGGGACCAGACAATTGGTTATGATTCAGTTAAGCTATTGGCAGATTATGCAAAACAAAAGAATATTGGATTACTGTTGTGGTATAATTCTGCAGGAGATTGGAATACGGTGAAATTTACACCAAAAGATAAATTGCTAAGTCACGAAAGCCGGATCAAAGAGTTTTCGCGTCTGCAAGAAATGGGGATTAAAGGAATAAAAATAGACTTTTTTGGGGGTGACGGGCAATCTATGATTTCATATTATCAGGATATCTTAGATGATGCAGCTGTCTATCATTTACTTGTTAATTTTCATGGTGCAACTCTTCCAAGAGGATGGGCACGCACGTACCCCAACCTGATGACTGCTGAGGCGATATTTGGGTATGAAATGATCACTTTTAGCCAGGATGCTGCCAATCAGGCCCCGCAACATTCGGTGATGAGTGCTATGGTGCGCAATGTTTTTGATCCTATGGATTTCACGCCGATGTGCTTATATCAAATTCCTTCTATAAAGCGTGCAACAACTGCAGCCTTTGAACTGGCAACATCAATTACATTTTTATCTGGAATCCAGCATTATGCAGAGAGGCCTGAAGGGATGAAACATGTTCCTCTGTTTGTGATAGATTTTTTAAGAAGGTTACCTAATAGCTGGGACGATGTAAAGTTCATTGAAGGTTACCCGGGAAAACTTTTTGTGGTAGCCAGGAAAGCCGGAAGTAAATGGTATTTGGCAGGCATTAATGGAGAAGGGGCGGAAAAAGAACTGGTTTTGGATCTTTCTTTTTTAAAAAACAGGACCGGGAAATTTATTTTTTCCGGGGGTGATTCAGATCAACAGCCGTCTTTTCAATCAGAAAACAGGAATATTCCTTTAGATGGAAAAGTCAAATTGAAATTAGGTGGAAACGATGGCTTTGTAGCTGTTTTTGAGCAATAAATACATTATGAAATTAAAAACTATACTGGCCTGCCTGGCCTTAAATATTATTCTGTTTATAGATTCCTCTTTGGCGCAGCAGCAGTCTAATATCGCCAGTAATCCGATCATTTATGCCGACGTGCCGGATATGTCTATGGTTAGAGTAGGGGATGTCTATTACATGAGCAGTACGACGATGCACATGAGTCCAGGTGTACCCATCATGAAATCTAAAGATCTGGTGAACTGGAAATTGGTATGTTATGCATATGACACACTGGCCAATTCAAATGCAATGAATCTTGAGAATGGGAAGAACGCCTATGGAAATGGATCATGGGCCAGTAGCTTGCGCTACCATAATGGTATATTCTATGTCAGTACATTTTCTGCTACTTCTGGAAGAACCCATGTTTATACAACCAGGGACATAGAGAAAGGTAATTGGAAAGCGGTTTCATTTAAGCCAAGTTTACACGACCACTCTTTGTTTTTTGACGACGATGGGCGGGTATATATGATTTTTGGATCTGGTAAAATACGGCTGGCAGAATTAAATTCAGATGTTTCGGGCATTAAGTCTGGTACAAAGGAGCAGGTGCTGATCGAGAATGCAAATGAGCCTTCCGGAAACGGCGGGCTGCCAGCCGAAGGCTCACAGTTGTTTAAGGTAAAGGGTAAATATTATCTTTTCAATATTACATGGCCAAAAGGAGGTATGCGGACTGTCGTTGTCCACAAGGCAGATCACCTTAGGGGGCCTTATGAAGGCCGTATTGCATTTCAGGATTTAGGAGTGGCGCAAGGAGGCTTGATTGATATGTCAAATGGCCAATATTATGCTTATTTATTTAGAGATTTTGGTGCCGTTGGGCGTGTTCCTTATTTGGTTCCAGTATGTTGGAAGGACGGATGGCCCATACTGGGTGATGCTGGGAAAATTCTTCCTTTAACTGGTTTGCCTGTTAGTAAAGGTCTGATACCAGGAATAGTTGCTTCAGATGATTTTCTGCGTACAAAGAAAGAACCTGCTTTACCATTGGTTTGGCAATGGAACCATAACCCAGACAATAAGCTTTGGTCAGTAACCAAACGAAGAGGATATTTACGATTAACCACAGGCCGGATAGACTCCAATTTTTTGCAGGCAAAAAATACACTAACACAGCGTACTATAGGCCCTGTTTGCGTTGGAGGTACTATGGTTGATGTTTCCAGGATGAAGGATGGTGATTTTGCCGGCCTAAGTTTGTTGCAGAAAAACTATGGTCAGATTGGAGTTAAAGTCTCAGGAACTACCAAATCTGTAGTTATGGTTAATGCCGGAAAGGTACATCCAATAGAGATAAAAGGTGATTTGTTACAACAAGACAAGATATACTTTAAAATTGAATGCGAATTTGAAAATTTTAAAGATACTGCAAATTTCTTTTACAGTCTGGATGGTATTTCCTGGAAATCATTGGGTGATTCCTTAAAAATGACCTATACCCTGCCACATTTTATGGGGTATCGTTTTGGTTTATTTAACTATGCAACTAAATATACTGGGGGGTATGCAGATTTTGACTATTTCCATATTAATGACAAATTATAAAACAGATAGTAAAGGCCTATATGTATATTTTAAGCGCGTTTTTGATGAATTTGAACATACTGCATATAAATTTGAACAATTGTGCTAACCAAAAAAAAAGTGGAGTTCTATATTCGGTTAACTAAATATAAACCAAACCAAACAGAAATCATGAACACAGGCCACTTTATTTCACCCTAATTTTTTCGACTGAAGTGAATGCAATATTTGCATTCATAGTCTATCCGAAAGGAATCGCATAAGAACAGAAATCAATTTGTTTGATAGCAGTTTAACAGCTGTTCATATCAAATTGGGACTTCCTGTGCCAAATTTTCCCCTTTTTATTCCTTATCAATAAAACCAAAAAAACCAAATATATGATTATGAAAAGACCATTACCTGAAATGATTAATGTGGCGGGGCCGCCTCATTTAGAAAAAGCGTCAGAATATTCATGCGCTAAAATTAATTCCAGACAATTCGTGAAAAATGTAATTACCAGAAATTCTGTTTCTCTCAAATGATTTTAAATAATGGAAAAAAATACCAAACTATGTAATGGTGCTAAACATAAGTATCCTGGATATCGGAAACTCCTCGCAGGGGTATGTCTCGCGGTCCTGATTGCTTTACTGACAGTCGATATGGCCTCTGCCCAGCAAAAGCGAATGCTAAGAGGAACCGTCACAGATCAGCAAAAGAATTTGCTTATTGGTGCTTCAGTTACTGTAAAGGGGACTAGCATTCGTACACAAACAAATAGAATAGGAGAATTCTTTTTGGACGTGCCTGCCAACAAAGACATACTTACGGTCAGCTATGTAGGTATGATCAATCAAGAGGTCAATATCTCGGGCAAAAACAGTATCAATGTAGTCCTGAAAGAGGATCAATCACAATTGAGTGAAGTAGTGGTTGTGGGTTACGGAAAGCAAAAGAAAGAAAGTGTAGTTGGTGCTATAACGCAAGTTAAAGGTGAGGTACTTGAAAGGACGGGTGGGGTTTCAAGTCTTGGTGCAGCCTTAACAGGAAATTTACCCGGTGTAGTTACCGTAGCTACGCAGGGAACTCCTGGTGCTGAAGATCCTAAAATTTTTATACGAGGCCAAAGCACATGGAACAACAGCGATCCCTTGGTTTTAGTTGATGGAATTGAGCGTTCTATGAACAGCGTAGACATTGGTTCGGTTGAAAGTATTTCTGTTTTGAAAGATGCCTCGGCCACAGCAGTATTTGGGGTAAAGGGTGCCAATGGGGTAATTCTGATCACTACAAAACGTGGAAAAGAAGGAAAGGCAGATATACGCTTCACCGGCAATGCAACGGTAAAGATACCCTCTTTGTTGGCCAGTAAATATGATTCCTATGATGCGATCAAAATCAGAAATCAAGCTATTGAGCATGAACTTGGTCTTTCACCTTCTTCCTGGAGTAATTTTGTGCCTTCTCCGGAACTGGATAAATATCGTAACCCCAGCAGTCAGGCAGAAGCGGAGCGTTACCCGAATGTGAATTGGGGAGAAGAATTGATCAAAAAATCTGTCATGTCTTACAATGCGAGTGCGAATGTTGCTGGTGGGAATGCTTTTGTAAGGTATTTCACTGCTGTAGATTTTCTAAAAGAAGGTGACATTATTAAGAAGTTAGATAATGGGAAGTCTTATCAACCAGGTTATGGTTTTAACCGGATCAATGTGCGAAGTAATTTAGACTTTAATTTAACCAAAACCACTGTTCTAACAACCAATTTAGCTGGGTCTTATGGGGTAAAGCAAGATGCATGGGGGCAGGACAACTGGGAATACCGCATTTGGCAGAGTATATACAGCAATGCACCAAATATTTACTATCCTAAATATTCTGATGGTGGATGGGGATACTATCCGCAGGAACAGGTGTCTACTATTAATTCATTTGCAACATTAGCAAATAACGGTATCCGTAAAACCACCACTACAAGGATCAATACAGATTTTACATTGAAGCAGGATATGAGTATGCTTCTAAGTGGGTTGTCGGCAAAAGGTACAATCTCTTTTGATAATTCTTTCATATCTCAGGGTGGGGTGTATGATAACGGCGTTATCCAGCAGGAATATATCAATCCTGTTACCGGAGAAGTAACCCATAGTCAGTATCTGGGTACCAATCAGTTCGATTGGATCCCGTCGCGCTGGACGCCTAACCCAGATGCAGTACAAAATACCTCAACCTATAGAAAAGTATTCTATCAGCTATCAATGGATTATGTCAAAAATTTTGGAAAGCATGGTGTTACCGCAATGGGATTATTTAGTCGCGACAGATATGCTGGTGGTAGCGAGTTTGAACACTTTCGTGAAGACTGGGTGAGCAGGGTAACTTATAACTATGGGCTCAAATATTTTGCAGAGTTCAACGGGGCATATAATGGATCGGAAAAATTTGGACCAGATTACCGCTTTGCTTTCTTTCCTTCTGCTGCTGCAGGCTGGATGATCAGCAAGGAGAATTTTATGAAAAATCTTAAATTCATCAATACTTTGAAACTTCGTGTTTCCTATGGTCAGGTAGGTAATGATAACATTACCAACCGCTGGTTGTATACAACAACCTGGACTTATGGAGGTAATGCTCCTTTAGGATCATCAAGTGGACAAAATAGTCCTTATACCTGGTGGCGGGAAGCACAAACAAGCGTGGGCAATCCAGATATACATTGGGAGAAGGTAGCAAAGACGAATTTCGGATTAGAGTATTCTCTGTTTGGCGATTTATTGTCTGGTAGTGTGGATGTCTTTAATGATTATCGTACGGATATTCTACTGGATGGTGCCAGCCGTTCTGTACCTTCTTATTTTGGTGTTCAGCCACCAACGGCGAATTTGGGTATAGTGCGTAATAGAGGCTATGAATTAGAGCTTCGAATTAATAAGAATCTAACCAACGGTGTTAGGTTGTGGGCAAACTTTAGCATGACCCATGCTAAAGATAAAATTATTGAAGGGGATGATCCACAGTTAAAAGATGATTATTTAAAAAGGGCAAATAAGCCAATTGGTCAAACCTATTCTTACCTGAGCAATGGCTACTCCAATACCTGGGATCAGATCTATGGAAGTACGCAATTGAATACCAATAATAATCAGAAATTAGTTGGTGACCTTAATATGGTTGATTATAATGGCGATGGGATAATCGATAATAAAGATATCGTACCGTATGGATATCCACAGCGTCCGCAAAATACATACAATGCAACCATAGGTTTTGAATGGAAAGGTTTCAGCACGTTTGTTCAATTCTATGGCGTTAATAATTCCAATCGTTATTTGCAATTGGTGAGTTTTTCAGGACAGGACCACTATGATAACGTATATAAGCAGGGATCATACTGGACGCCAGATAATACGAATGCAAATATGCCTATGCCTCGTTATGCATCTCAGATGCCTTATTACGGAACCTCTTATTTATATGATGGCTCATACCTGTCTCTTATACACATCTGACGCTGCCGACGAACGTTAGCCGGTGTAGATCTCGGTGGTGGCCGTGTCAGTAAAAAAGGGGGGGGGGGGGGGGGGGGGGGGGGGGGGGGGGGGGGGGGGGGGGGGGGGGGGGGGGGGGGGGGGGGGGGGGGGGGGGGGGGGGGGGGGGGGGGGGGGGGGGGGGGGGGGGGGG
>NZ_JAELTV010000210.1 GCF_016429005.1 Pedobacter sp. ASV19 | reverse complement strand
GTATACCATGATTCCTGCAGTGGACTCAGGGAATGTAAGATCAAAGAAGAGCCACGTTTACTATTGTCTAAAGTTCATGGCTTGGAAATGGTAGAGATGAAGGAGACTGATATGTGCTGCGGATTTGGCGGAACTTTTGCGGTTAAATTTGATGCCATTTCATCGGCTATGGCAGAGCAGAAGGTGAACAACGCCCTGGAACAGGAAGTGGATTACATCATTTCGACAGATCTTTCCTGTCTGATGCATTTGCAGGGCTACATTGACAAAAATAACATTCCATTGAAAACCATGCATCTGGCAGATGTGTTGGCTAATGGCTGGCTTGAATATTAAATTATATTTTGACATAAAATTTCTCTGATGAAAGCTTTAATGATCGCCGTTGTGGGCCTTTTATCCTGTAGCTTACAGGTCAATGCACAACAAAAACAGTCTGGAGCCATCCAATTTGAAACCCGTTTTGATCCGGCTGCTGCAATGGAAGCCAATGGGATTAAAATCACACCAGAGATGAAGGACAGACTTCCGGAAAGTTCAAAAACTGATTTTGAACTGTTGTTTAATGCGACGGGTGCAAGTTATACCAAGGTAGAGGAAACGGAAGACAGCAACGGAGGCGGAAGAGGTGGTTTTCGTTTTGGTGGACTTTCCAATCGCGATTATTACTATAACTTTTTAGATCATAAATTGACGGCTGTATTCGACATGAGCGATACAACGTACTTTCTGGACGGTAAGCTGGGGCAGGCCGATGTATCTATGCTTGGCCGTGGTTTAATAGGGCAGCCGGTTGTGGAATACATCAAATCTGATGACGTAAAAAAGATTGTCGGTTTTGATTGCCATAAGGTTACGATTAAAACAACTTCCAAAAGAAAGATCATGGAAGAGGAAAAGGAAATTGTAGATGAAACTGTTATTTGGTATACCAAGGATCTTGGTTTTGAGTTTTCGCCTAATCCTGCGCTTTGGACAGAGGGCGCAGTGTTGTCTATTCAGTCGAAGGCCGGAAGTACACTGGCAACCAGTATAGAATTCAGAAAGGTTAATGCTAAAGATGTGAACCTTCCTAAAAAAGGAACAGTGATTACTCCAGATGCATATAAAGCTAAACTGGAGCAGATGATGAAAAACAGGGGCAGGGGAAATGGCCAGAGAAGGGCTCCGGGAAACTAACATATATTTCAGCTTAAATGAACTGATTATTTGAAATTTACTTTACCTTTGTGCCTGAAAGAAAATCACATTGTAGGTGATTTTAATAGAATTATTTTTTTACTTATAAATCATAGTTGTAGATGATTAACATTACACTGCCTGACGGCTCGGTACGTCAGTATGAAAAGGGTATAAACGCCCATCAAATCGCATTATCCATTTCTGAAGGCTTGGCTCGTAACGTATTGGCTGCGGAAGTAAATGGTGAAGTTTGGGATTCTTCCCGGGCTATTGAAAACGATGCTTCTGTTAAATTGCTGACCTGGAATGATACTGCTGGTAAATCGACTTTCTGGCATTCTTCTGCTCACTTAATGGCTGAAGCCCTGGAAGCTTTATATCCAGGAACTAAATTTGGTATTGGTCCGGCAATTGAAACCGGATTTTACTACGATGTGGATTTTGGAGACCGGGAATTTTCTTCGGATGATTTCAAAGCGATCGAAACAAAGATTCTGGAACTTGCTAAGCAAAAGGAAACTTTTGTTAGAGAAAGTGTTTCTAAAGCAGATGCTGTAAAATATTTTACAGAAAAAGGCGATGAGTACAAATTAGACTTAATTGACGGCCTGGAAGATGGAAAGATCACTTTCTATACTCAGGGGAACTTTACAGATCTTTGCCGTGGCCCACACATTCCAAATACCGGCTTTGTAAAAGCGGTAAAGTTAATGAATGTTGCCGGTGCTTACTGGAGAGGTGATGAGACCAGGAAACAGCTGACTCGTATTTATGGGGTAACTTTTCCGAAAGCAAGTGAGCTGACAGAATATCTTCATATGATTGAAGAAGCGAAAAAAAGGGACCACCGTAAATTAGGTAAGGAACTTGAACTTTTTGCTTTTTCTGAAAAAGTAGGTATGGGTTTGCCTTTATGGTTGCCTAAAGGAACTGCTTTACGTGAACGTCTGGTTCAATTCCTGACTAAAGCACAAGGGAAAGCTGGTTATGAGCAGGTGGTTACGCCACATATTGGACATAAGAACCTGTATATCACTTCAGGTCACTATGAAAAATATGGTAAAGACTCTTTTCAGCCGATTAAGACACCTCAGGAAGGGGAAGAGTTTTTCCTGAAACCGATGAATTGTCCGCACCATTGCGAAATCTATAAGGTGAAACCGCGTTCTTACAAGGATCTTCCTTTGCGTTTTGCAGAGTTTGGTACCGTATACCGTTATGAACAGAGCGGGGAGCTTCATGGTTTAACGAGGGTTCGTGGCTTTACTCAGGATGATGCGCATTTGTTCTGTCGTCCGGATCAGGTAAAGGAAGAATTTAAGAAGGTGATTGACTTGGTGCTGTATGTGTTTAAGTCTTTAGGCTTTAACGATTATATTGCACAGGTGTCTTTGAGAGATCCTGATAATAAAGCAAAATATATTGGTACTGATGAAAACTGGCACCTTGCTGAATCGGCTATTATAGAGGCTGCTGCAGAGAAGGGTTTGCCTACTGTTGTAGAGCTGGGAGAGGCTGCATTTTATGGCCCGAAACTGGATTTCATGGTGAAAGATGCCTTGGGAAGGAAGTGGCAGCTTGGAACCATTCAGGTTGATTACAACTTGCCGGAGCGTTTTGAACTGGAATACACAGGTAGTGATAACCAGAAACACAGACCGGTTATGATCCACCGTGCACCGTTTGGTTCACTGGAACGTTTCATCGCGGTACTGATTGAACATTGTGCAGGTAACTTCCCGTTATGGCTTTCTCCTGAACAGTTTATTATTCTTCCTATCTCAGAAAAATATGAAGAATATGCGAAAAAAGTTTCAGATGAACTAAATAATTCCGATATTCGCGGTTTGATTGACTTCCGTGATGAGAAAATCGGGAGGAAGATTAGGGATGCAGAGGTTAAAAAGATCCCTTATATGTTGATTATCGGAGAGAAGGAGATGGCAGAAGGCAAGGTTTCGGTAAGAAAACATGGTGATGGGGATGTAGGTGAAATGACCCTGCAAGAGTTTAGTGAATTATTAATTAAAGAAATAACAGTTTAAATAAGATACAAATTTGGCATTAGGCAGACCAGGATTTAACAGGGGACCACGTCCTCCTTTTAAGAAAAAAGAAGCAGAACATAATATTAATCAGTTTATCAAGGCTCAGGAAGTGAGATTAGCTGGAGATAATGTTGAACCGGGGATCTATCCTTTGGCAAAAGCTTTGGCCCTTGCCGATGAGTTGGAATTAGACCTTGTAGAGATTTCTCCAAATGCAGTTCCGCCAGTATGCAGAATTATTGATTACAGTAAATTTGTTTACGAGCAGAAGAAAAAGCAGAAAGAGATCAAAGCAAACGCGAAGCAAACCGTTATTAAGGAGATTCGTTTTGGTCCTAATACCAATGATCACGATTTTCAGTTTAAACTAAAACATGCGGTTAGTTTCCTGGAAAATGGTGAGAAGGTGAGAGCTTATGTTCACTTTAAAGGAAGAGCAATTGTTTACAAATAGCAGGGAGAGATCTTATTGCTTAAGTTTGCTCAGGCTTTGGAGGAAATTGGTAAAGTAGAGTTATTACCAAAATTAGAGGGCAAGCGTATGTTTTTAACGCTGGCTCCAAAAGTTGCAAAAAAATAAATAAATTACATAAATAAACACAGGTTATGCCAAAAATGAAAACCAATTCCAGTGCTAAAAAGCGTTTTTCGCTTACTGGAACAGGTAAAATCGCAAGGAAGAACGCATACAAAAGCCACATCTTAACTAAGATGTCGACTAAACGTAAGCGTAACTTAAGTAACACAAGCTTAGTGTCAGATGCTGACATGGGCAATGTTAAACGTATGCTTTGCATCGGTAAATAATTAATTTTTAACCAGGTACCCGGTAGTAAGTTTGCTGAAATACGCAACACCGTTTATCAAAAAACAACAACAACATGCCACGTTCGGTAAACGCAGTAGCTTCGAGAAGAAGAAGGAAAAAAGTCCTAAATATGGCCAAAGGCTATTGGGGATCAAGAAGTAAGGTTTTCACCATTGCTAAAAATACGGTAGAAAAAGGTTTGCAATATGCTTACCGTGACCGTAAAGTTAAGAAAAGAGAATTTCGTGGATTGTGGATTCAGCGTATCAATGCTGGAGCACGTCAGCACGGTATATCTTACTCTCAATTAATTGGTAAATTGGCTAGCAAAAACATTGGTTTAAACCGTAAGGTTTTAGCTGATCTAGCGATGAATCATCCAGAAGCTTTTAAAGCGGTAATTGACACAGTAAAATAGATATAACTTCAAAGTTATTAGAAAAGGGGGAGCTAAAATTAGCTTCCCTTTTTTTATGCGGTTTATTTTGGAAAAAAATCAATACTACTCTTCGAGGACTGGAGTCCTTGCCTCGCTTCGCTCTTGTGGCAAGGCCCCCTGAGGTCCTCTCTGAGCAGCATTGATTTTTTTCCTCCTGGGTGCATAAAATGCAGGGAGGATAGGCTGATTGTTTAGCTCCGCTTTTAGATGAACTATTGAAGGTTAAGGGGGAGAGTCCGGGAAGGGGGGTAAGCAGTGTTGGTGGTGTATTGTGATTGCTGAATAGGATTTGAGTGAGAGAGAGGGGGAATTGGATATTGAAGGTTAAGGAGGAGAGTCCGGGAAGGGGGGGAAGCAGTGTTGGTGGTGTATTGTGATTGCAGAATAGGATTTGAGTGAGAGAGATGGGGAATTGGATATTGAAGGTTAAGGGGGAGAGTCCGGGAAAAGGAAGGAAAGAATAAAAAAGAAGAAGGTGATAAGGAAGAGCGCTTAATTTTCGGCAAATTGGTTGATATGCATAATGCGGTTTGGAGGATCCCTCAACATAAATCCCTGACATTCAAATTAACAAATACTAAAAGCATTTAATACACTTGTCAGATTAAGCGCCCTGCTCTGCGTTTAGAAAAAAATCAATGTTGCTCAGAGAGGACCTCAGGGGGCCTTGCCACAAGAGCGAAGCGGGGCAAGGACTCCAGTCCTCGAAGAGTAACTTGATTTTTTTTAGCAGATATGCGAATCGGACAAGTGTACTTATAAAGCGTTTAGTTTTTGTTCAGTTGCGACAGTGATTTCTGCATCTGCGACATCATGGTGGTTAGGGTTTCGATAGTTGGTTCCGGAGTAGGATCAGGCAGGCTTGAAGTAAAATAAGCCTTTGCTTTCCAGATCTCCAGAATATCATCAGAAGGAATGGTATAAGGGTCGTAGGCCTTATTGTCAGAGATCAGCTTTAGCTCCTTATTTTCCTTGAAGCGGTTACCTGCTCTTTTGTAAACAACTCCTTCGTTCTTGCTGATGATGATATAGGTCTCGCCAGTCTTTACATCGTTCCAGTTATCCAGGTATTCACCAATAACTACACTTCCGGGTTGGATAGGTAACATAGAATCGCCGGTAATCTCAAAAGCTCTGAAAGTGCCTTGTTTAAGAGAAGGCAGGGGCAATTGAAACTTAGGAAGTTCTCTGATGTACTGAGGGTCAGAGAAGCCATTCATATAGCCAGCACTAGCCTTTACAGGAACCAGTTCAATGTTTTCATTATCATCTTTATCTACAGAGATACTCAGGACCCTCAGGTTGGAGCCCTGGGCTTTCAGGTTCGGTTTCCACTTATCGTTGATCTCTTCATTGATGAACTCATCTATAGAAAAGTCATAGAAATCTGCTATTTTTTTTAGCAAGTCGTATTTTGGCTCTGCACGGTCTTCCTCATAGGCACCAACCAAAGAACGCTTAATGCCTATAGCATCGGCGAATTGTTGCTGTGTAAGGCCTTTTTTCTTTCTGAGGTATTTAAGGTTAGATGAAATATTCGACATAAAATAAAAATTAGAAATAATTTGTTTTTACTAATATTGTTAGTATTATTGTGCCAATAAAGTTAGTAATATTAATTGGTCATACAAATATATCTACTAATTAATTTAGTTGTAAATAATTTTATTTAAATGCTATGAAAAAATTTGTGTACGTAGTAACTGACAGAAACCGGACTAATTTACATGTAGGTATGAGCTCAGACCTGATTAAGACGCTGGAGTTTTATAAGCAGATGCCAAGCCTGTTTTTTGATAGCGGCCAGCAACTGACCAGGCTGGTTTATTTTGAGGAATTTAAAACTGAGACCCAGGCAATAGGACGTTTTAAACTGCTCAGCCGTTTTACGAGAATGCAGAAAGAAAGATTGGTTCGTTCTTGTAATCCTGATTGGGTGGATCTGACTATTGGGCTTGACTTTGAACACATCATTAGCAGCAAGACCATTAATACACAGGTGATGCTGCCGTTAGGTATCATGTCATGATAGAGAGAGATGATGTAAACTGAATACAGCACCTCTCTCATCCTGATAAGCTATAAAGGAATAGTTTATAGCGAAAATAGTTTATCGCTGGTTTTGTGATTCCTGCTTTTTCTTTTCCTTCTCTTCCTGACGTTTTTTTCTGCGGAGTTCTCTTTCTTCCTTTTTAGTAAGGGGCGCTGCTGGTACTGCAGCAGCAGGGGCTTCAGGTGTTTTTTTCTCCTCTTGTTTTGGTGTTTCTTCTTTTTGAGGTTGCGGTTGTACCTCTTCTATAGTTGGTACATTAAAAACTGAAGAATCTACTGCTACACTATCCTTGGCTGTGGTATCTACAGAATACCTTGGGGTAGGGCAGTTGATGTTCCTTGTAATCTTTTCTTTTGCTTTGGGAAAAGGCCCATAAGAGTACCCGGAGTTCGGATCATGGTATACTTTTTCCATGAATTTACCGAATATTGGTAATGCCGTTCTGGAACCTTCACCGGTTTCTCCATTTTTAAAATGTGCACTGCGTTCGTCACAACCTACCCAGATTCCAGTAACAAGGTCTTTAGTAACCCCCATATACCAGGCGTCTACGTAATCGGAAGATGTACCTGTTTTACCTCCAATCTGGTTGTTCTTTTTCCAAAGATCCCATTCCCATAAGGCTTGAGAGGTACCGCCTGGTTCTTCCATCCCCCCCCTGAGCATATATAACATCAACCAGCTGATCTCGTCGGAAAGGACTTTTTTGGTTTTAGGTTTGAATTCTTCGATCAGGTTACCGTCCAGATCAGTTATCTTTTCTACAAGGATGGGATCAGTTTTAACACCATCGTTCAGGAATGTTCCATAAGCTTTGACCATTTCATATACAGAAACATCATTTGAACCAAGACTTACGGAAGGTACAGATTCCAGGTGGCTGTCAATTCCGCATTCGTGTGCCCATTTTACAACATTATCCCAACCCACAGTTTCAGTAACCTGGGCCGTAATGGTGTTTACTGATCTGGCCATAGCCAAACGTAAAGACATTTCTTTATAGGAATTGGAATAACTGGCATTTTTCGGTTCCCAGTATTCTGTTTTTCCATGTTCCTGATAGGCAATGCTTACAGGTTTATCTACATAGGTGTCGCAAGGACTCATGCCTTTTTCTAAGGCTGCCAGGTACGCAAAAGGTTTGAAAGTAGATCCGGCTTGTCTTTTACTTTGGTTTACGTGGTCGTATTTAAAGAATTTATGGTCAATACCGCCTACCCAAACTTTGATCTTTCCAGAGAAGGGATCCAGACTCATCATACCTGTGTTCAGGATCTTTCCATAATAACGGATCGAATCCATAGTAGAGAATAAGGTATCGCGGTCGCCGCCCCAGGCAAAGACGCGCATTTTTTTCTTTTTGTTGAAATACGCATCTATAGAATCTGCATTGTTATTGTATCTCTTCTGCAGCATTGCATAGATGGGAAGGTTCTGTTTGGCCCGGTTAGGGTAATCAACTTTCTTTTTTTCGGAATCCTGCCATGGATCTTCCTTGCCCCATACGCTGTAAAAACGCTTTTGAAGGCTTCTCATTTGTTCATTTACGGCTTCTTCTGCATATTTCTGCAGCTTGGAATCAATGGTGGTATAAATTTTTAATCCATCTTCGTATAGATCGTAGCCATTATCCGAACACCATTTTTCAAGGTATTTCGCAACTGCTGCTCTTAAATAGGAATCTCCGTCACTGCCGTCGTCAATGCGACCCTCTTTTAACTTAATGGGGGTATTCTTGAAGGTGTCAAGTTGTGCAGCGGTAATGTATTTGTATTTGTTCATTTGGGCCAATGCCACATTTCTGCGTTCCAGGGCCCTTTGTGGATTCTTAACCGGATTATAATACGTGGTTCCTTTTAACATACCTACAAGCAGTGCTGATTCAGGTACATCAAGGTTTAAGGCATCTTTGTCAAAATAAATTCTTGCTGCTGTTTTGATACCATAGGCGTTGTTTCCAAAAGAAACGGTATTGAGGTACATGGTAATGATATCGTTTTTAGAATAATTGGATTCCAGCTTTACAGCAGTCATCCATTCCTTTAATTTGGAAACCAGTGTACGGACCACCGGGATATGTTTTATAAAGCCTTGCGATTTATTGTATCTCGTTCTGTATAGGTTTTTTGCCAGTTGTTGTGTAACTGTCTCTTATACACATCT
>NZ_JAELTV010000020.1 GCF_016429005.1 Pedobacter sp. ASV19 | reverse complement strand
CCCCCCCCCCCCCCCCCTTATCAATGATCCGGCCACCACCGACATCTACACCGGCTAACGTTCGTCGGCAGCGTCAGATGTGTATAAGAGACAGCTTCATCCTATTATTTCTAAGATCCGGAAATTATAGGTCCCAGCACCTGGTCCTTTTAATCTAAAACTTTAACTATAATAATTTAGTTAAAGCGGTATATTTGCTGAAAACCACAAAATATACAACATAGATGAATATCTTACTATTAGGTTCTGGCGGCAGAGAAAGCGCTTTGGCTTGGAAAATGAGCCAGTCCGTTCAATGTGAACAACTCTTCATTGCACCTGGAAATGGCGGAACTTCTGCTTACGGAAAAAACGTTAACATCAGTCCGAACAATTTTCCTGCAGTAAAAGATCTGGTCCTGAAGGAAAAAATAGACATGGTTGTAGTGGGGCCTGAAGACCCGCTGGTCAATGGTATTCATGATTTCTTCCTTGCAGATGAAAGTCTGGCCGCGATTCCCGTAATTGGTCCTAAAAAAGAAGGCGCAATCCTGGAAGGCAGCAAAGATTTTTCCAAACAATTTATGGCACGCCACGGTATCCCTACACCTGGATCAAAGTCTTTCACCAAGGAAAGCCTGGAAAAGGGACTGACTTATCTGGAAACACATAGCTTCCCGGTGGTTTTGAAAGCTGACGGGTTGGCCGCAGGTAAAGGGGTTTTGATTATAGACAATCTGCCCGAAGCTCAGGAAGAACTTAAACTGATGTTGAGTGGTAAGTTCGGCGATGCCGGAACAACTGTTGTTATAGAAGAGTTTTTAACGGGGATCGAACTTTCTGTGTTTGTATTAACAGACGGAGAAAATTATGTGATCTTACCGGAAGCGAAAGACTACAAGCGCATTGGTCAGGGCGATACGGGTTTGAATACCGGCGGTATGGGTTCGGTTTCTCCTGTTCCCTTTGCTGACGAGAAATTCCTGGCTGAGGTAGAAAAGACCATCATCATTCCAACTATTAATGGTTTGAAGAAAGACAAAATAGACTATACTGGTTTCATTTTCTTTGGTTTGTTCAAAGTGGGTGATCAACCAATGATTATTGAGTACAACTGCAGAATGGGCGATCCGGAAACGGAAAGCGTTATGCCTCGTATAGAAAACGACCTGGTAGAACTGTTCCAGGCCACAGCTCAAAGAAAATTAAAGGATGTAAAAATCCGCATCAGTCCTAAAAATGCAGCAACCGTAATGATCGTTGCTGGCGGGTATCCCGGAGCCTACGAGAAAGGCAAAAGCATCAGCGGATTGGATAATGTCAGACAATCGACTGTTTTTCATGCAGGAACCCTTTCTGAAGGAGGTATCATTAAAAGTAACGGTGGCCGTGTGCTGGCCGTAACCAGCTTACAGGACAACCAGTTTGAAGCCTTGCAATCTGCAACAGCGGATGCCGCGCGCATTTATTTTGATGGCAAATACTTCCGGGAAGACATCGGGTTTGACCTGATGTAATTATACAAAAAACTCTAAACGAAGCCTGCTGCCAAAACAGCGGGTTTTGTTTTTTAAAGTCAATCCAGGTTTTACCAGGAACGGAACAGGTGTGTTGGAAGTGAATTTTTCGGAAAATTCTGTACAGCTGCTTCAAGACTAACGATATCAGGCGGCTGAAGAAGCCGCAGATTTCTGAGGTCTTTCCGCAGCGTACGAAAATTTTCCGCAGCAAATTGCAGAGGGAGGGTGGTGACAGGACAGGGTGCAAATAGTTGTGTCCTGGTTTATATTCCTAGCAGAGTGAGTCCGGTCTGAGTCCGGAGTAAGTCCGGGTTTTTGCGGAAAAACCCGGACTTACTCTGCTCTAATCAGGCACTAATTCTGGAGTCAATATAAACCAGGACTATAATATCTTCCTACACGCCATGCCTGGACTCCCCCCAATTAAGTGCCACATAAAAATCAATATTTCTCTTCGAGGGCCTCAGGGCGCCTTGCCACAAGAGCGAAGCGAGGCAAGGAGTCCAGTCCTCGAAGAGAAATATTGATTTTTCAACAAGCTTTTATCCAAACCTAACTTCTTTTAAGCACGATTTCAGGAAACGCAATACTGCTTGCTACCCAGCAAGGATACTCCGGACCAATATCCACCTGGTGAAAATAAAACGACCTGCCCTCATACCGCAAATGGCTTCTAATGGCATTGACTTTATCCAATGGCAACTGAACCCCCATTCCAGTTGCTTTCAAAAAAGCTTCCTTTTTAGACCAGGCGTTGAAAAAACAAGCATTCTGATCCGGGCCCCGATAGATTTCTGCCCATTCTTCTTTTGTAAAATAGTTAATATAATCCTTAAGATCAACAGGAATGACCTTTTCCAAATCGGCTCCAAGTTCTCCACCCATCTGTGCAGCACAAATTACCCGTTCTCCGGAATGAGATGTGTTGAACCGAAAATCGCCATCAAAAAAAGGCCTGCCATACCGGCCATATTGGATGTCAGAAAGTGAATGGGGTTGATTTAGATCCTCCAGCATTTTTTTTAGCAGCAACCGGCCGCCCAGCTTTAATGCCCGGTCTTGCGGGGAATGATAAACCCTGATTTCTTCCTGCATATCTACAGGTAGCTGCTCCATCTTTTCCTCAAAACGGACCTCAGATTCCTCCGCCCTGCACTCGCTGAAATAGATATAAATTCTTTTATACTGATCCTTTCCGGTCACATTTTTATTATTTAACGCTCTATACATGCCACTTAGCCTCTGTCCTTAGAAAAGACATCAAACACTTCACAAAAATAATGTATTTTGGTACTTCGTAGAGGCGGCTGCCACCTCCTCTATTTTTCTATCTAAATGAACGCATATTGATATGATGCCTGTGAGTATGGTTACCGGACCTTTAAAACCGGAAATTCTTCGCGAGGAAACCCTGGCAGATTTGTTCCGGGAAACGGCTAAAAAACATGCGCAGCACACAGCGCTGATTTTTAACCAGACTTCTCTTTCCTACGCTGAACTGGATCGGTGGAGTGATGCTGTTGCCCGATTTCTAAACCAACAAGGTATTGGAAAAGGGGCTAAAGTAGGCATCTGGTGGCCTCGTGGCATAGAACTGCATGTAGCTATCCTGGGCATCATTAAAGCCGGGGCAGCTTACGTTCCCTTAGACCGGGAAATGCCTGCAGAACGGGTGGAACTGGTGATGAGTGAGGTAGGTGCATCGGCCTGTTTTTGCGAACATCAGATCAATGCCAGCTGTTTACAGTTAGAAGTTCCTCAGCCTGGGGCAGAGAAAAATGCAGAAGCAACAGTTGCGACTGATGGTGCCGGGCCCGATGATGATGCTTATGTCCTGTATACCTCGGGCAGCACCGGAAAACCCAAAGGGATTCCCATTACACACCGCCAGATCTGTCATCTGGTCCGTGCCGAACAATATATTTTTAATATTCTGCCAACAGACAAAGTATACCAGGGTTTCTCTGTATCCTTTGACATGTGGTGCGAAGAAACCTGGGTAAGCTATCTAGCCGGTGCAACGCTTTGGATAGCCGACAATACGACTTCCAAGGCCATTGACGAACTCAGTGATACACTGCGTACACAGGGCATCACCATTTTACATGCGGTACCCAGCCTGCTGGCCGTTGTAGAAGATACGGTTCCTTCGATACGGCTCATCAATGCCGGAGGAGAAGCTTGTACGCCACAGGTATTGGCCCGGTGGGCAACGCCTTCCCGAAGATTTTTCAACAGTTATGGACCTACTGAAACAACCGTATCGGCCACAATGGCTGAATTGCGTCCAGGTGATAACATTACCATAGGACTGCCTATTCCCAATTATGGCCTTGCAGTTGTAGATGAGCAATACAACCCCGTACCACTTGGGGAACGCGGGGAATTAGTGATTTCCGGTCCGGGCGTCTCCAATGGTTACGTGAACCTTCCGGAACTGACCGCAGAGAAATTTTTGAATAAACCAGAGCCCCTCGCCCAGATGCCCGGCGACCGGATTTACCGTACCGGCGATGCCGCCACCATCAATACCGACGGAAGTATTGATTTTCTTGGCCGTCTGGATGACCAGATCAAACTCAGGGGTTACCGGATCGAACTGGGTGAAATTGAAAGCCGGTTAAATGCCCTTCAAGGCGTATCTGCCGCCGCTGTGGCCGTAAAAAAAGACAGCAATGACCAGGATCAACTGGTAGGCTACCTCGTTCCCGATGGCACCATCAATTTAGACGATGCACTGATCCGGCTGGAACTGGCCAAATTCCTGCCACCTTATATGGTTCCGGGTACCATAGCCATTCTCTCGGAAATGCCCCGGATGCCCAGTGGAAAAGTGAATAGGAAGGCTCTTCCCGTACCTGAGGCCATGTTAAGTACACCGGCAGACCTTTCCGGGGAAACACTGGATGTGAATGCCCCATTGCCAGACCGGGTACTCGCCATGCTCAGGAAGACTTTCCCGGGCAGAGAGATTAGCCTTGATCTTGACTTTTTTACAGACTTAGGTGGACATTCCCTTTTGGCGGCAGCCTTTATTTCCAAGCTCCGCAACGACTGCAACATCCCTTATGCCTCCTTAAAAGACGTTTATACACATCGTCCGCTCAGTAGCCTGGTCAAAGTATGGGAATCGGCTCCACAACAAGCGCCGCCAAAGCAAAGCATCTTCAACAAAATACCACAATGGAGATACCTGGCTTGCTGGTTTGCACAGAGCATCTCCCTGCTGCTCATCTATGGATTGTTTGCTATACAGATATTTGTTCCTTATCTGGGCTATTATTATGTACGGGAAAGTACAGAAAAACTGTCCTATGGAATTGTCACTGCACTGGGGCTTTATTGCCTGATCCCACCCTTTTTCACTTCCCTGAGTATTTTAGTAAAACGGCTGGTCATCGGGAAGATCCGTGCCGGGGATTATCCACTTTGGGGAAGTTATTATTTCCGCTGGTGGTTTGTGAAAACTATACAAGCTTTAATTCCTACCCAGTTTATGAACGGAACGCCAATCTATCCGGTTTATCTGCGTATGCTGGGTGTTAAAGTGGCCCCCACTGCACAACTCAGTTCGCTCACTATTGGGGCAGAAGATCTGCTCACCATAGGGGAAGATGTCAGCATCAGTTCCCAGGTGATTTTTAACAATGCGGTCGTAGAAGACGGGTGGCTGAAAATCCGCAGCATTCATATTGGAGACCATGCCTACATTGGCAGCAGCGCCATTATTTCTGCCGATGCTACCATAGAGGAATGGGGAGAACTTCAGGATTTGAGCCATTTGCAGTCTGGACAAAAAATAGGTGCCCGTGAGGTCTGGAAAGGCAGCCCCGCCCAACTTAAAGAAACCAGGATTATGGAAGAACTTCCTCTGCCCTTAGCTGTCACTGCAGCTAAACGCAGCTTGTACAGTTTCATTTTCACCGTGCTGCTGATCCTCTTTCCTGTCATTATTTTATTGCCCCTGTTGCCTACCATACTGGTTTTAAATGCAATGGATGATGCCGCTCCAGACTACAATTTCAATTATATGATCACGGTGCCAATACTGGCTATTTCTTATATCATTTTATATGCTTTTGAAACCATTGCGGTGACCAGATTGCTGCAACATGGCATCAAACCAGGAAAGCATTCTATTTACAGTGGCTTCTATGTTCGTAAATGGCTGGCAGACCAGTTGATGTCCTTGAGTCTTATTGTGATGCATCCTATTTATGCCACCGTTTTCGTAGCGCCATTTTTCAGGTTACTGGGTGCAAAAGTGGGTAAGAATACAGAAATTTCTACCGCAAGCAATGTGACCCATCCCTTGCTTGAAATAGGCGACGGTGCTTTTGTAGCCGATGCGGTAACCCTCGGCGAGTCGGATGTCCGCGGACAGCAGCTCATCCTCGACAAAACCATTATAGAAAGTAAAAGCTTTGTTGGAAACAGTGCCCTCATTCCACAAGGTTACCACCTGCCGGGAAATATGCTGATTGGAGTATTGTCTACGCCGCCTGATCAGGAGCAGCTTGCAGGCTCTGATGCGAAAGACTGGTTTGGCTCGCCTGCTATTGCATTGCCACGCCGTCAGGAAAGCAATCCTTTCCCGGATGACCTGACCACCACACCTTCGTTTCCAAGAAAAATGGCCAGAACAATCACAGAGTTTATCCGGATCATTACACCCGAAACAGCCATCATTTGCTTTAGTATTCTATTTATTGCTCTTGGACATGACCTGATCACCCAAAAGCCATTATGGAAAGTTCTGTTACTCTTTCCTTTCTATTATCTTGCCCTGATGGGGCTTCCGGCCTTTTTAGTCACCGTGATCTTTAAATGGCTATTTGTAGGAAAATACAAGGTGAAACAAAGCCCAATGTGGACATGGGAGGTTTGGCGCAGTGAGGCCATTACTTCAACCTACGAGGCCTTATCCGTTCCTTTCCTGCTGGAATATCTAAAGGGAACCCCATGGCTTCCTCTTGCCCTTCGTTTACTTGGGGTAAAAACAGGGAAACGGGTCTGGATGAACACCACCGACGTGACCGAATATGATATGGTCAGTATTGGGGATGATTCTGCACTGAATGAAGATTGCGGACCACAGACGCATTTATTTGAAGACCGTGTTATGAAAGTAGGCCCAGTAAAAATAGGGGAAAGAACAAGTATAGGCGCACGCAGTATTATTCTATACGACAGCGAGATTGGCAATGATGTTAAGCTGGAGGCACTCTCCCTGGTGATGAAAGGAGAAGTCCTGGCCCCCGGAACCTCCTGGACAGGCAGCCCGGTAAAACCTGTATAAATAAAAAAAGCTATCTGAAATCAGATAGCTTTTTTTATTTAGGTCATTACTTTTCTTATTTGGAAGCGCCCAGCAAGTCACCAAGTTTCTTGTGCAATTCTTCGCCCCTAACGTTTTTAGCAACAATTTTACCTGAAGGATCAATCAGGAAATTGGCAGGAATTGCACGAACACCATACATTTTGGCTGCAGCATTGTTCCAACCCTGAAGATCAGAAAGCTGGGTCCAGTTCAGACCATCTTTTTCAATGGCTTGTACCCAAGCATCTTTTTTACCAGGCTGGTCCAGGGATACGCCTAAAACAGTGAAGTTTTTGTCTTTAAATTTATTGTATGCAGCCACTACATTTGGATTTTCTCCGCGGCATGGTCCACACCATGAAGCCCAGAAATCAACCAATACATATTTTCCGCGGAAATCAGACAATTTAACGGGTTTATCATTCACATCATTTTGTGTAAAATCCATAGCCATTTGTCCTACAGCCGTTTTCTTGCCAGACTCGATGGTTTCAGAAATGCTCTTACCTAAATCCGTTGCTTTTACTGCAGCAGAGAATTTATTGAAATCTGCTTCTGTACCCTGAGGGTCGGCATCCAGGTCCATACTTCCTCTAAAAGCAACCAAAGCAATATAAGAATTTCTGTTTTCAGCAATGAATTTCTTATTGATTGGAGCCATTTCTTTTTCAATCGCATCAGAACGCTCTTCAATAGATTTTCTGTAAGCAGGGTCCTGGCGTTGCTCAGCTGTTTTGGCATAATATTCGGCAGACAAAGCGTTCATCTTGTCATTCGGCGACTTTAACAAAGCTTTTAATTTTGCATTGTCATCGTTCACCAAAGAACCTTTAACAGTAGCCTTTTTTACAGAATCGGCCGCATTAACCGTGATCACTTTGTTTTCTACATAGAAAGAAAGTACGTCACCCGCTTTTCTTTGATCTAAAGGGCTTGCATCGTGCTTCAGGATCAAACGGGCCTCAGCTGGCGCAGTTACTTTTCCTTTGAACTCAAAAACACCGTTTTTTAATTCAGCAGAATCGACCACCACTGCCTTTGCAGTGCGGTACTGTAAATAGGCTTTAGCCGGTGCATTCAGCGCACCTACTTTACCTTTGATGGTGTATCCGTCTTGAGCCATCGCCGCTAATGGCAATAAGAAGGCAGCAGATAAAATGGTTTTTTTCATTTGTGGGTTTATTTTATGATAATAGTTTGCGATTTATTAAAACGTTAATCAAAGCTAATTATTGTCTGCAAATTTCTGTTAATCACTACATAAAAATTACAGTAACTTTTGATAGGTACGCCACCAGAGGTCAGGAACCTCACCATTTACAGCGGTATTGTAATCTTCGTAACGGCATGGGATCAGGTGGTAACGTTCATTTTTGGAAACTCCACTAGGATAAGGAACCTGCATCCACCAACGGTCTGATTTTTTGCTTTTTACAAAAAGCATTTCTCCGGGGCCTTCATTCAGGCTGGTTCTGTAGATCAGGTACTGGGATTTGGGTGTTAAAGGAAAATCTTTTTTCCGGTTGTAATAGCCATCTACGAAATACCAGACCATTTGTGCCAGCAGCATTGCACTTTGTCCGTTATTGTCAAAGGCGGGATTAAATTCATAGAAACCGATCGAACTGAGTTTATCGTTCATACCAGCATACCTGGTGATCCTGCAGGCCTGCTCTCCATAGAAACCATTTGGCCCTGCATTGGCGTTGGCACCTGCATCAGAAGACCGGATGGCAGAAAGATCAAAGCTGAGCATATTGGCATTTCTGATGATGGGTTCTGCCGGGCTGATGTCTTCAGAGAATTCCCCTAAACGGTGCACATCAAAATAAAGCTTGTTCATTACCCTAAGGCTATCCTGGTTCACAAAATAAGTCTGGTAACCTATATTACTGAAGTTGAACAGGTAATTTGGCTGATGTAAAAAGATCTTGTTGAGATAGGTATCGGAGCGGGCTTCTATTCCGTCATGATCATCTTCATCCAGGTCAAAGCGGTTATCGACCACCACAAGATCTACTTTTTGCTCCAGGGCCTCATAAGCCATATATTGTGCATAGGTCAGGTCTTGCCCCCCGCCAATAATAACAGGTAAAATGTGAAGTTTGATCAGTTCAGCCACCACCATTTTGACAGCGATATAGGTATCAGAAATACTGGCACCGGCTTTAATGTTGCCTAAGTCAACGATCTTACTGGTAAAATCACCCTCATGGAGCAGATAGAATTGTGCCCTGAAATAATCCGGACCAAGTGCACAACCATTGTTGTTCACCGCAGCCCGGTCATCCAGTACACCTATAATGGCAATATCGTAGCTATTTTCTTCCAGTTCAGGAAATTCATCAGTGTAAAAACTGGCCTTTAATCCCAGCTGACTGGTATAAAATCCCGGTTTAGGTGTGATTTTATCAAGGCTTAAAGGAGAAAAAAAATCTGATAAGGACATAAAGTAATATAATCTATGGCATCAAATATCTATTTTTGAGAGCATATATTAATAAGAGTACGTTTAATAAATTTTAAACATACCCGGAACATCCTAAAAGAAATGAAATGATACTGGTTACCGGCGCTACTGGATTTTTAGGAGCAGAACTGATCCAACAACTCACCCGTGAGGGCATCAGGGTTCGTGCACTGAAAAGGACAACCTCTTTAATTCCTGAATTACTACTTACTGAACCCTTAATTGAGTGGGTAGTGGCCGACATTAATGATCCGGCAACACTGGAGGAGGCCTTTGAAGGCATTACGCAGGTTTACCATTGTGCAGCAATGGTATCTTTCCATCCAAAAGACAAGGAGCAACTGCTCAAGATCAACATTGAAGGCACCAGTAACGTGGTTAATCTTTGCCAGGAAAAAGGCATCCGGTTACTTCATGTAAGTTCGGTAGCCGCCCTGGGCAATCCTAAAAAAGGCATGACACTGATTACAGAAGATGACTATTGGGTCTATGATGCCCACGTACATGCTTATGCCATTTCCAAATATGAAGGAGAAATGGAAGTTTGGCGGGGAATTGCCGAGGGCCTGGACGCGGTCATTGTGAATCCTTCTGTTATTATTGGCGCAAATGCTGGTTTTGAGGGGAGCGGCGCTATATTCAAACTGGTCAAAGAAGGACTATCCTATTATACCAAAGGAGCTACCGGCCTGGTGGATGTACGCGATGTGGCCAGTGCGATGATTGCCTTAATGAACAGCGGAAAAAGCGGCGACCGGTTTATCCTCTCTTCTGAGAATTACAACTACCAGACTTTATTCAGTGCCATTGCCAGAGGTTTTGGCGTTAAAGCTCCCGCCAAAGAGGCCAAGGCCTGGATGCTAGGAATTGCCTGGAGGGCCGCAAAAATCATTTCTATCTTTACGGGTAAACCTGCCGCCCTGACCAGTGATGCGGCAAGGAGCAGCCTGAATGAGAGCTTGTACAGCAACGATAAAATTAAAAAAACCATAGGTATAGAGTTCAGACCACTAGAACTTAGTATTGCAGAAACCTGCACCGCCCTGCTAAACAGGGTTAAAAATTAAAATTGACATGAATCAAAAGAACTACTACATTATTGATTTCGACAGTACTTTTACCCAGGTGGAGGCCTTGGATGAACTTGCTCGCATTTCCCTTAAAAAGCATCCGGACAGAGAATTGATCTATAAAAAGATTGAAGACTATACCAATCTGGCCATGGAAGGAAAGCTTTCTTTCGGCGAGAGCCTGGCACAGCGCGTAAAATTACTGGAAGCAGACGAGAACCACCTGAAGCAACTGATCAAACACCTGAAGAAAAAGGTCTCCAGTTCTTTTTCCCGTAATGCAGAATTTTTCAAGAAACATGCTGATGAAGTGCTCATTGTTTCAGGAGGATTTAAAGAATTTATTACACCTGTAGTGAGCCAGTACCACATCAAAAAGGAAAATATTTATGCCAATACTTTTGTAACCACTGGTGATGGCAAGATTATCGATTATGATCATGCCAATCCATTAAGTGTGGAAGGCGGTAAAGTAAAGCTGATGCAGCACCTGAACCTGGAAGGCGACCTGTATGGTATTGGGGATGGCTATTCTGATTTCCAGTTGCGTGAAAGCGGGCTAATCAAAAAATTCTATGCGTTTACAGAGAATATTGCCCGGGAGAGCATTGTTAGAAAAGCCGACCACGTTACGCCAAGTTTCGATGAATTTCTATATGTAAACAATTTACCAAGGGCCATTTCTTATCCTAAGAACAGGATTTTATGTCTGGTGATCGGTGATGCAACACCAGAGAGTATTGACTTACTGAAAAAGGATGGTTTTTCTATACGACACAAAGAGACTTTTGAGGAAAAATATGTTGCCGATGTGCATATGCTGCTGCTTGCTGATGGCGAGCATGTTGAACCGGAGACTTTAAAAAGAGCAGTTAAACTTAAAACCATTGGTTACCTGGGTAATGCTAAAAGGTTGGAACTTCAAACTTGTACAGAGATGGGCATCGTGGTTTTTGATGATCCGAAGCACAATCCGCGCAACCAGAATTTTATTCCTAAGCGGATGATCGACTTTATGAATACCGGCACCACCTATATGAGCCATAATTTTCCTAACCTGCAGTTGCCAAGGATAGAGAAATCACACAGGCTGATCCATATTCACCACAATATTCCTGGAATTATGGCGAAGATCAATACCATTTTCGCTAAACATGACATCAATATCGTGGGACAGTTCCTGATGACCAATTCAACGATTGGTTATGTGATCACTGACATTAATGCACAATATGATAAAGCCCTTTTTAAAGCGCTTAAAAAAATTGAGCAAACCATCAAATTCAGGGTATTGTATTAAAGACTAAAGTATGGGTTTTCAGGGCTCTTAGTGTAATAAACACACCATTTAATCTGAAATTAAACCAGCGCGGAATAGGTTTTTTTAACTACTTTTGATTGAATTTTTAGAATATACGGCAGTGACAGAGACTTTAAACATTAAAACCACTAAAGCTACGCAGTCCAGATTAGCTGGGACTGACTTAACAAACCTGCCTTTTGGCAAGGTTTTTACTGATCACATGTTTATCGCAGAATACGATAATGGCGAATGGACGAACCTGCAGGTCCTACCTTATGGTCCGATCCCAATGAGCCCGGCGATTTCTGCCCTACACTATGGACAGGCTATTTTTGAAGGCATGAAAGCTTACCGCCAGGCGGATGGTAAGATCAGTGTTTTCAGAGCAGACAAGAATTTTGAGCGCTTCAACAAATCAGCGGTCCGGATGTCTATGCCGACCATTCCTGAAGAAGTCTTTATGCAGGGTATTGCAGCCCTGATTAAAACAGATGAGGCCTGGGTTCCTAACCAGGATGGTTATTCCCTGTACCTTCGTCCGGTGATGTTTGCTACAGACCCTTATTTAGGTGTCCGTGCTTCAGACAAATATATTTTTGCTGTGCTGACCACGCCAACAGGCCCATATTACAGCAAAGCCCTGAAAGTTAAAATTGAAACTGAATATACGCGTGCCGATGAGGGTGGTGTTGGTTTTGCCAAAACCGCTGGTAATTATGCCCGTTCTTTATATCCTTTTGCAGAAGCTTTAAAAGAAGGTTTTGACCAGTTGATCTGGACAGATGCAGTTTCACACGAGTTTATTGAAGAGGCTGGTACAGCCAATCTGCTTTTTGTGATTGACGGCAAACTGGTTACACCTTCTGTAAGAAACACTGTATTGGATGGGGTGACCAGAGATACGATCATTCAGCTTGCCCGTAAAGCAGGTGTTGAAGTAGAAGAAAGACGGGTAAGCGTTAAGGAAGTGATTGCAGGTATTGAGAGCGGCCGCTTAACGGATGCTTTTGCTGCAGGTACTGCGGCAACGGTAACACCAATCGGAGAAATCAGCTACGAAGGTAAACTATATACTTTAACTGATCCTTCTACCCGTACGGTTTCTGCCGGTATTGCAAAAACCCTGAATGATATCCGCTACGGCCTTGCCCCGGATGAGTTTGGCTGGAACTGGGTATTGTAAATCCGGTTTAAAATTTACGTCATGTTTTTTCTGCATGATGATTTTCTTTGAGGCGCCTGAGAACCACAGGCGCCTTCTTTATGCACTGAAATTGGTAACATCTGTCAGACAATTTCTTCCCTTCGTTCTTCTTTACTAATTTCAACATTTCAAACACACCTTACAAAAATGAAAAGAATTCTACTCTGCAGTTTAGCTGTAGTTTGCGCATTCAGCTTTTCAAGTCATGCACAACTCAAAAAGCTCAATAAGCAGCAAACTTTTGGCGGCCAGCCATCTCTAACCACCTCTCTACCTTCTCTTTCGGGCTGGAGCGATGACCAGCATTTTATAGAATACAATACGAAGGCCGGGAAATTTGAAACGGTTGATGTGAAAACAGGAGCCCATGCAGCCTATACTCCGCCGGTTACACCGAAGGAGGAAGCCCCGGTTAAAGAAGGCGACAAGAACCCTACCTTATCTCCGGATGGAAAATACATGGCTTTTACCCGTAACAACGACCTCTATGCGGTGGAAGTTGCGACCGGAAAAGAGATCCGGTATACCACTGACGCTACCGATGTCATTTACAATGGTTATTCTTCCTGGGTCTATTTTGAAGAAATTCTAGGGCGGCCTACAAAGTACAAAGCCTTCTGGTGGTCGCCAGACAGCAAGCATCTGGCCTTTATGCGTTTCGACGACACCAAGGTTCCTATGTTTCCAATCAATGGATCTACCGGCCAGCATGGCTATACAGAGAAAACCAGGTACCCGAAAGCGGGCGATCCCAATCCTGAAGTGAAGATTGGCTTTGTACCTTCAGCAGGAGGGAAAGTAGTATGGGCAGATTTCAATGAAAAAGACGATCAGTATTTTGGTACGCCATACTGGAGTTTTGACAGCAGGAACATGATGGTCCAATGGCTAAACCGCGGTCAGGATAACCTGAAATTCTATAGTGTTGACCCTATGACGGGATCAAAGAAAGAGATTTATGATGAAAAGCAAAGTTCCTGGATTGATCTGGATTATGATGGCCGTATTGAGTACCTGAAAGACAACAAGCATTATATCTTGAAAAGTGACAAAACAGGCTGGGCGCATTTTTACCTCTATACCCTTGCCGGCAAACTGGTCAATCCAATCACCACAGGAAAATGGCAGGTGACCCGTTTGCTCAAAGCAGATGAACAGCATAAGGTAATCTATTTTATGGCACGCAAGGAAGCTTCTACGCGCACAGATTTGTACCGTGTTGACTATAGTGGTAAAAATCTGAAGCGATTAACCTTTGGCGATTACACCCATCAGGTAGACCTTTCCCCTTCGGGAGATAAATTTATAACCACCTATTCCAATGTTTCTACCCCACCAAAAAGAGCCTTGCTGGACAATAATGGAAAGGTCCTGAAAGAATTGGGAGACAGCAAATCAGCAGACTTTGGTCAATATGCTTTTGGTAAAACGGAGATGATTACCATTCCTACAGATGATGGTTACCTGCTGCCAGCAGTGATCACTTACCCAACGGATTTCGATAAAACCAAACGTTATCCGGTTATTTTCAGCATGTATGGTGGCCCGAATGCGGGAACTGTAACCAATACCTGGAAAGGAACAGCCAACCAATGGTGGGCAAATGAGGGTATTGTACAAATTTCGGTTGACCATCGTGCTTCCGGCCAGTTTGGAAAAGAAGGTGTTGCTCTAATGCACCGCAACCTCGGCAAATGGGAAATGAAAGACTATATGACCGCAGGCAGATGGTTAAAAGCCCAGCCCTGGGTAGACCAGAATAAACTGCTCATTACAGGGCACAGCTATGGAGGTTATATGACCTGCATGGCCTTAACTTATGGGGCAGATGTTTTTGACTATGGATATGCGGGTGCACCTGTAACCAGCTGGGAACTATACGATAGCCATTATACAGAACGTTTTATGGATACGCCACAGGAAAATCCGGAAGGGTATAAGAATGCTTCGGTGCTGACTTATGCCGATCGTTACAAGGGATTGCTGAGGATTATGCATGGGGATATGGACGATAATGTGCATATGCAAAACACCATACAGCTGATCGATAAGCTGGAAAATTTAAACAAACATTTTGAACTGATGATCTATCCGGGTGGAAGACACGGTTGGGGCGGGGCAAAATCGGCCCATGACCATTCTGAACGGATTCGTTTTTATTACCTGAATTTGCTCAATAAGCCGGTCCCGGCTGAATTGTTATAATCCTATTCTGCTGAAAAGGGCTGCAAATTGCAGTCCTTTTCATTTATGTTCCTGTTTACGTTGCGCTCTTCTTTTCTGACGGTTTGCCCTACGCTTGTCTCTTTCTGTTTTCATTTTTTCAAATCGTGCGACCTGGGCCTTGATTTGCGCTTCCTTTTGGGGAGTTACACCAACACTATATTTAATTCCCTGGAAAAGCGATTTCCAGATCAGGTTAAAGAAAGAGCGGTCAGGTGCTCTTTCATAGTTGATGACTGCTTTACTGAGGATCCCCTCTTTACTGGGATTCTGCGGATTAATAATCAGATTGTTGGCCAGAAAAGAGAGAAAGCCCTGCCGGATCAACCAGGCCGTTCCAGCTTCCTTCTTCAGGACTGCGATGGCCAGATCGTGGTACTTAAAAACCATATTGCCAGATGCACCACGCTCATTTGCTTTCAGATCAAAACTCAACTCATCCACTACACCACTTTTGATATGAACCATCCCCAGAGGCTTGGTTACAGCATTCATTGCCGGGCCGTTCAATCCGTGAAGAAGGCCAGAATAAGTAAAGGCTCCGTCTTCCGCAAGTAAATCGAAGGTGAATTTTGTATCTAACTTTCCCTGTCCCATCATATAAGTAGTCAGGTCTGCAACCATAAATTTGTTCTTTCGCTTTTCGGCCGGAGCATTGGTAATATTGGTGATGGTTCCTGAAGTATTTTCGAAAGTGATCTTTCCTTTTTGCCTGCTGTTCCGGTCAAACTCCGCGTAGGCGATATTCAGGTGATAGAGGTCTAGTTTCCGGATCGTGATCTTACTGTCTACTTTCTGCAAGAGCTGATGCGGGTATTTTCCTGTTTTAGGCTCTTTTGGCTTTTCCAGTTCATTGTTGTTAAAAACAGAAACTGTACCATCACCAATACTCATTTGCCTGGCAAAAAGCTCCTGTTTCTTGATATACAATGGCAAATTAATTCCGGCCAGCTGAAGATCGTTCATCCGGATGCTGTATCTGTCTTTGGCATAACCAGCCTTCTGACCAAACTCCATTTCACTATACCTGGGCAGCAACTCAAATTTATCGATATGGAGTAATCCTGTCGATGCCTTGAAATTCATTTCCGAAAGGTGAATATTGTAAAGACTGTCGGGGCTGGCATAGGAATAATCATCAAGATTCAGCATGATGTCTTTAAGCAGGTACATCCTGGTGGTATCTTTTGCAGAGTCCTTGTCAATCAGCCAGTCGGCAAGGGTAACATTTAGATTGGCAATGGAGTCTACGATGGGCTTTGCTTTATTGTTATCTACATACTTAAAAGCAGCCTCCCTGAAATTCACCGTATCTACACTTAATTCTTTCAGCACTTTCGAGATATAATCGTAGGGTGACTTCAGGGGCCTTGGAGCTCTGTTTTCATTATAATCCATCTGGCGGTTCACCATGGTGATCGTTGGCCTGTTAATCTCTATCTCATCTATATTCAGTTTTTTATCTTTAAACATCCTGAACAAATGAAAATTCAGTGCAGACAATTTTCGGAGTTCTATGTGATAGACATTATTGGGTGCCTTTTTTAAAAGCCTCAGCTTTTCCAACACCACAGGATCTGGAGTTAGCTTTACATTGGAAAGACTCGCATTAGCTGTCAGAAGATTGATGCTTAAACCTGTAAAATCAAGATGGTACAGCCCTTCTGTTGAACGGGGCACAAGTTCACGGAGCTCCTGTTCAATGAGGGGCTTAATACGGAGTTTAAAATATATAAATCCCGTTCCAAAAACCAGAAAGACAACCAGTGCCGCCAGGGCCATCCATTTAACGCTATTTAACTTTTTCGTGATCTGATCTGGCATTTGTTAAGGCAAATATCTTTTCTAAGATACAATTTTATCCATACAGAATACGCCCGGTCTCTAGCCTTTTGTTTTCTTTTCCAGACGTTGTTTCTTTTTATCTTTTACCTTTTCATAGGCTTTCTCCGGACTTTTGACTTCTAACATTCCTATTCCTATCGTCTCCCGCATACCAACAAAAACCCCTTTCCAGAGCAAATTAAAAAAGGAAGCAGCCGGACTACGGTGAAAAATAATATTTGCAGTCCGAAGGGGTTTCCCTTCAGAGGGATTGGCGTCGATGATTACCAGTTTATTTGCCAAAAAGGATAAAAACCCCCTTTTCTTCGCAGGGGCACCATCTTCTCCTTCTTTGAGTATAGAAACTTTAAGACCATTGTAGTAAAAGTGCATTGTTCCTTTTGAACCCTGAAGATTGGCTTGAATATCAAAATCTGCTTTCTGCACTTTACCCTGCTCAATTTTAACCAGTCCAAGCGATTTAGCTAAAGGATTCAGTGCGACCATATCCATCGGACCAACATTACCGGAATAATGAAAAGCGCCATTTCTATCCAGAAGGTTAAAATCAATTTTCACATGCAGATCGGCTGCTTTCATAATTCTTGTACGCAGATCTGCATAGGCATGACTTTTTTTAGTCAATTGCAATGTATCGTTGGTGATGTTGAGCAATTGTCCATGCAAATGATTCAGTTCAACAGTTCCTTTTTGTTTTGCAATAGGATTGTATTCTGTATAGGCTACATCTATATGGTGCAGCTGAATGGTATCGATCAGCAACTGCAAAGGCAAGCGCTGAAGGGCGATGTGCGGATAATTCTTTCCTTTATCAAAAGAAGGAGGCGGAAGTTCCCGGTTCATAAAGACTGCGGCCTTGCCAGACTCCACCTGAAGAGAACTGGCATGTAGCCGGCCTTCGTCGTCCAGCCGGGTAAAATTAAGTCCTTTAAAATCCAGGGCAGAAAAGTCCAGAGTATAACGGTCCTTTTGTACTTTATATTTCCTTGTAAACTCGAGTTCTCCATACATTGGAACCATTTTAAGCCCCCTGATTTTCAATGTTCCACCTGTGGCGGAGCCCCGAAGGGTATCTATCTTTGTGGTATACATTTTATCTTTACTGAGTGCGCTGTAACCCATCAGTTCAAATGCAACATCTTTTGCATAATAAAACCGGGTTGGATCATGCCTGGAAGCAGAATCCAGCAACAAGTCCTCCACCCTAAGATTGAAATGCCTGATCTGATGCAGTTTCTCCCAATTGGTTCCGCTGATATAGTCTATATCTGCATTGGTCATCTTAATTTGTCCTACATGCACAGATTTAAATGTTCCTGAAAGCATCTCAAACAGAGAAGGCCCCTCTTCTTTCTTCTTCCTTGCCGCATCATTATGGATCATATGCACAGACGGCTGGTCCAGAAGGATGCTTGAAATATCTATCTTCTTTTTAAAATAAGCTTTCAGTACCGATATTCCCGAAAGCTTGAGGTGAGCCAGTTTTACCTGGAAGATGTTGGAAGGCGCCAGACCATAGTCTCTTAACATACGAAATGCAGTGGTATCTGGTATCAGTGTAAGGGTATCCAGCGTTACATTTCCAAGAAGTATATTTAAATGAATGTCTTTAAAATCTATTTTATATAAATGATGCGAGCCGTTGTATACTTCTGTTTTGATTCTTTTGGTAATACGTGGTTTCCATTTAATGCTAAAATACAGAACAGCTGCTCCGATAAGCAGGAACAGAGACAGAAAGGAGACTATAATCCATTTCCATATTTTAGATATTTTTCGTTGTTTGGCCATAAGCATCAGATCTGGAAACAGAATCTATACAATATCTCTGCCACTTTGTCATTTACGAAATTATTTATGTATTTTTGGAGTCCCAATAAAGAGTAACTATATATGATTGATTTACAGCTAACAGATAAGACACACGATGAAGGACGCCAGGGTGAAGCCTTAGTAATAGATGCACCCGCAAAGCGCAACGGCAGAAAGCTCTATATCGAAAGTTATGGTTGCCAGATGAATTTTGCAGACAGTGAAATCGTAGCATCTATCTTGCTCGACCAGGGTTTTGAAACCACCGGAGATTATAAAGAAGCTGATGTGGTGTTCATCAATACCTGCTCCATCAGAGAGAATGCAGAACAACGGGTTAGAAACCGTCTTTCTCAGTTCGGTGTTGAAAAACGCCGCAATCCAAAACTCATTGTAGGTGTACTGGGTTGTATGGCCGAGCGCCTGAAATCGAAATTCTTAGAAGAGGAGAAACTGGTGGACGTTGTGGTTGGACCTGATGCTTACCGTGATCTTCCACAACTGATTGGTCAGGTAGAAGACGGACAAAAAGCCATCAATGTCCTTCTGTCAAGGGAAGAAACTTATGCAGACATCAGCCCGGTACGTTTAAATGGAAATGGCATTACCGCTTTTATTTCGATTATGCGGGGTTGTGACAATATGTGCTCTTTTTGCGTGGTTCCTTTTACCCGCGGAAGAGAACGCAGCAGGGACCCGCATTCTATTTTAGCTGAAGCACAGGATTTGTTTGACAAGGGCTATAAAGAAGTGACCTTACTGGGGCAAAATGTTGACTCTTATAAATGGAAAGGTACAGATGCAGAAGAAACTGCTGAAATTGAAGTCAACTTTGCGCAACTGCTGGAGAAAGTAGCCTTAATCAGTCCGGAACTCCGGATCCGGTTCTCTACCTCACATCCTAAAGATATTACCGACGAAGTTTTATACACGATTGCCAAATACGATAATATTTGCAATTATATTCACCTGCCGGTTCAATCCGGAAGCAGCAGGGTCCTGGACCTGATGAACCGTACGTATACACGTGAATGGTACATCAACCGGGTAGATGCCATCAGGAATATTATTCCTGACTGCGCCATCTCTTCTGATATCATTGCAGGTTTTTGTACCGAAACCGAAGAAGAGCATCAGGAAACACTGACCATGATGGATTATGTGGGTTACGATTTCGCTTTTACCTTCAGTTATTCTGAAAGACCTGGTACCTTGGCGGCAAGAAAACTGGAAGATGATATTCCTGACGAGGTAAAAAGACGCCGGTTAAGTGAGATTCTGCTTAAACAACAGGAATGGTCCTTATACAGACTGCAGCAAAATGTAGGTAAAACACTCCGCATCCTGGTAGAAGGCCCTTCTAAAAAATCAGATAAAGACTATTGTGGCAGGACAGATCAGAATGCAATGGTTGTTTTCCCTGCTTCTGAAAAAATTAAAGCAGGACAATATCTGAACGTATTCATTGAACGTTGTACTTCAGCTACCTTATTGGGCAGAATAGCAGATTAATATATGGATATACAAGACATTAAAAACCGCTTCGGTATCATTGGGGGCTCTCCCCTTTTAAACCGGGCTATAGATACTGCGAGACAAGTTGCCCCTACGGATATGTCTGTTTTAATTACGGGTGAAAGTGGTAGTGGTAAAGAAGTTTTTTCGCACATCATACATCAGTTGAGCGCCAGAAAACACGGGGCATTTATTGCCGTGAACTGCGGTGCTATTCCGGAAGGAACAATTGATTCAGAATTATTTGGACATGAGAAAGGATCTTTTACTGGTGCCCACGAAGCCCGGAAAGGTTATTTCGAAGTGGCCAACGGCGGTACTATATTTCTTGATGAGGTAGCAGAACTTCCACTGGGTACCCAGGCCCGTTTGCTGAGGGTACTGGAAAGCGGGGAATACCTTAGGGTAGGTTCTTCCAAAGTACAAAAAACGGATGTAAGAATTATTGCAGCCACTAATGTAGATGTCTACAATCGCGTAAAGTCGGGAAAGTTCCGCGAGGATCTCTATTATCGCTTAAACACTGTTCCTTTGAGGATACCTGCCTTACATGAGCGTAAAGAGGATATTTATTTATTGTTCAGAAAATTTTCTGCAGATTTTAGTGATAAATACCGCAGTCCTGGCATTCAACTGGAGCCAGATGCCATACAAATGCTCAGCAATTACAGCTGGCCTGGTAATGTGCGCCAGTTAAAAAATATCGCGGAGCAAATCTGTGTACTGGAAAAAGACAGAAATGTAACTGCACAGGCGCTGCTGAACTATATTCCGAATGAAAGTTCCGGTAATCTGCCGGCCCTAAGCGGACAGCATAATAAAGAAGATTTTACTGAACGTGATATCCTGTACAAAGTTCTTTTTGACATGAAAAAGGATATGATGGAGCTCAAGAAACTGGTTGCTGAAATTATCCAGAGCGGAGGAAACACTTCTCATATTATTGCAGACAATCCTCACTTCATCAATCAGCTTTACCAGGATACGGAACTGGGCTCTGGTCTGGAACCCACACTCACCATCAAAAAACCTGTATCCAATACCCCTGTAGAGTATAATTATGCACACGATGCAGAAGAAGTGGAAGAATCCCTGTCTTTAATTGATAAAGAATCTGATCTGATCAAAAAAGCATTGAAGAAGCACAAAGGCAAACGTAAATTTGCTGCGCAGGAACTGGGTATCTCTGAACGGACATTATATAGAAAGATTAAGGAATTGAACTTGAACTAATATGAAGAAATTATCGATACTGCTGGCACTTATTGTGGTTACATTCAATTCCTGTACGATCAAATTGAACGGGGCTTCCATTCCGCCCAACATGAAGACCATCAATATACAGTTCTTTGAGAACAATGCACCCCTTGTCATCCCAACATTGAGTCAGGATTTTACTGAAGCCTTGAAAAAACGCATCCGGGAGCAGACCAGCTTAAGCATTACTCAAAATGAAGCTGATGCAACAATTGAAGGCCGCATTACCAATTATGAGATTGTACCTGTAACCATTACGGATAACCAGCAACTTACCCCAGGAACCAACAGGATCACGATCACGGTTACTGCAAAATACACCAACAACCTCAACCCAAAACAGAGTTTTGAAGAGACTTTTACCAAGTTTAAAAATTTCCCCTTAAACGGAACTACGATACAGCAACTTGAGCCCCAACTGATTAAAGATGTAAATGTGATGCTGGTCGATGATATTTTTAACAGGGCTTTTGCACAGTGGTAAACTAAATGAATTTCAATCCCTAACTTAGCAACGTGGAGCTGGAAAAAAATAGACAAGATAGACTTTCAATATTGCTTGCTGAGCCGAATCTGGCAGATCAGCAGGATATTTCTTTATTAGAAGATCTGACAAGGCTGTATCCTTATTTCCAGCCCCTGCACCTGCTGTCGGCAAAAGCAAATACCGCCGATGGCCCTTCAAGGAATAAGGCTGCATTTTATACCAACGGCACTTTACTTCACAAGGTACTGGAACAGCAGGAATGGCCGCTTCAGAGAGACTTTGAATTGACTGGTGCAAGCCCTCAGACAGATTTTGAAGAAGAAGAAATATTTGAAGAAATCTCAGAATTGAATGTGGAAGATTTTCGGTCTGCTACTCATCAGGCCCCTCCTCCTGCCCAGGATGATCCTTCTGCAAGAATAGAGACTATTGAGGATGACTTTGTACTGGAAGGCATGTCTGTTGACTTCTTTGCTTTCGAAGAAAAATTTGCGCCCGAGGATTCCAGGGAAGAGCTTACTCCTCCTGCAGATGTTCAGCCCGAAGAGACGGCAACCGTGAGCAATTATCATGACGACACCCTACCTTATACTTTTTTGTGGTGGCTGGCTAAAACACGCAAAGAGCATCAGTCCATTTTTCAACCTTATGCCTCTCCCAAAAAAAGCAACACTCCCGGTGAGCTGCAGCAGCAGTATGTAGAACATATATTTCACCTTCAAAGTCCATTTGATGCGGATGAAGTGACAGACAATACACCGCTCGGAAAACCTGTTGACCATAAGGAAACGGAAATCATTGACAATTTCCTGAAAAAGGACCCTCAGATCAGTCCTCCGAATGCAGAGCAGATCGACAATGAGAACAAAGCAAAGAAAAGTGCCGAAGACCACAATGATCTTGTATCGGAAACCCTGGCCAAAATCTATATTGAACAGATGCTTTATCACAAGGCAATAGATACTTATCAAAAATTAAGTTTGAAGTTTCCAGAAAAAAGCCGTTACTTTGCCGACCTTATCCAATCTTTAGAAAAGAAAATTTAACTATATAAACGACTATGATTTTTTTAATTATTTTATTGATCATCATTTGCATCGCATTAGGCCTGTTTGTTTTGATACAAAATCCTAAAGGTGGTGGTTTAGCTACAGGTGGTTCGGGAAGTAACATGTTTGGTGTTCAGCGTACAGGTGATGTTCTGGAAAAAGGTACATGGATTTGTCTGACTTTAATCGTTGTGATTTCTTTAACCGTAACCACAATTGCAAAAACAGGAAATACTGGATCCGGACCTTCCAAGATTCAGGAACAGTTGGATAAAACTGTTGCACCTTCTCCGCTTGGCCAGTTGCCAGCAAACAACACACAGAAACCTGCTCCGGCACCGGCTCCTGCTGACCAAAGTAAGCCAGCTAAATAAGACGGTTCCATTAACCATATAGAAAGCCCGTTAAGATTTAACTCTTAGCGGGCTTTGTGCTTTCTGCCACTCTGACACAAAACTTAAACACCTCAAACCTTTAGCTGACAAGGCTGTGTAAATTTGGCAAGCTATCGAGGCTTGGCATAAAAACTGATACTATGAGTACGGCGTATTATGCGCTTTTCATATTTAATATAAAATTTAAATTTAAGAATAAGTTATGGCTTTAAACTTTAAACCTAATGCAGATAGAGTAGTTGTTGAAGCTGCCGCTGCAGAAGAAAAAACAGCTTCAGGTATATATATCCCTGATACCGCTAAAGAAAAACCTCAACAAGGAGTAGTAGTAGCAGTTGGTCCGGGTAAATATGCAGACCAGACTGGAAATTTAATTCCTTTGAGCGTTAAAGTTGGAGATCAGGTTTTATACAGCAAATACGGTGGTACAGAAGTAACCATCGAAGGTAAAGAGTATTTAATCATGAGAGATTCTGATATTTTAGGAACTCTTTAATCAATGAAATTGATGAAATGCTAAATTAAACGTTCGCATTTTAATCTTAAAACATTAAATCAACAAAAGAAAATGTCAAAACAAGTAAAATATAATGTAGAAGCCCGTGACGCCCTGAAAAGAGGTGTTGATACTTTGGCTAATGCTGTAAAAGTAACTTTAGGTCCTAAAGGCCGTAATGTAATTATCGATAAAAAATTTGGCTCACCTGCCGTTACAAAAGATGGTGTTACTGTAGCTAAAGAAATCGAATTAAAAGACCCAATTGAAAACATGGGTGCTCAAATGGTTAAAGAAGTAGCTTCTAAAACTGCAGATATTGCAGGTGACGGAACTACAACTGCAACTGTATTGGCTCAGGCCATCGTTACTGCTGGTATTAAAAACGTTGCTGCCGGTGCAAATCCAATGGATTTGAAACGTGGTATCGACAAAGCGGTAACTGCAATTGTAGAAAACTTAAAATCACAATCTCAAACTGTAGGTGAAGACAACAACAAGATCAAACAAGTTGCTTCAATTTCAGCAAATAATGATGAAGTAATCGGATCTTTAATCGCTGAAGCCATGAGCAAAGTGGGTAAAGATGGTGTGATTACTGTAGAAGAAGCAAAAGGTACTGAAACTGAAGTAAAAACAGTTGAAGGTATGCAATTTGACCGTGGTTATTTATCACCTTACTTTGTAACCAATGCAGATAAAATGGAAGCGGAATTAGAAAACCCTTACATTTTGATCTATGATAAAAAGATCAGCAACATGAAAGAATTGCTGCCGATCCTTGAAAAACAAGTTCAAACCGGAAAACCTTTATTGATCATTGCTGAAGATTTAGATGGTGAAGCATTGGCAACTTTGGTGGTGAACAAAATCCGTGGATCCCTGAAAGTGGTTGCTGTTAAAGCGCCTGGTTTTGGTGACCGCAGAAAAGCTATGCTGGAAGATATCGCTATCTTAACCGGTGGTACAGTAATTTCTGAAGAAAGAGGTTATAAACTGGAAAATGCTGACCTGACTTATTTAGGTACTGCTGAAAAGGTTGTTGTTGATAAAGACAATACAACTGTAATCAATGGTGCTGGTCAGTCTGAAGACATCAAAGCTCGTGTTAACCAGATTAAAGCTCAAATCGAGACAACAACATCTGATTACGATAAAGAAAAATTACAGGAGCGTTTGGCTAAATTAGCTGGCGGTGTTGCTGTTCTTTATGTAGGTGCTGCTTCTGAAGTAGAAATGAAAGAGAAAAAAGACCGTGTTGATGATGCTTTACATGCAACCCGTGCGGCTGTTGAAGAAGGTATCGTTGCTGGTGGTGGTGTTGCTTTTATCCGCGCTATCGAAGCTTTAGAAGGCATGAAAGGTCTTAACGATGACGAAACTACAGGTATCGCTATCGTGAAACGTGCTGTTGAAGAGCCTTTACGTCAAATCTGCGAGAATGCAGGTATCGAAGGTTCTATCGTGGTACAAAAAGTAAAAGAAGGCAAAGCTGATTTTGGTTACAATGCCCGTACAGATGTATATGAGAACTTAATTGCAGCTGGTGTTATTGACCCAACTAAAGTGGGCCGTGTAGCATTGGAAAATGCAGCTTCTATCGCAGCAATGTTGTTAACAACAGAATGTGTATTGGCTGATGATCCTGAAGATGCTCCTGCTGGTGCAGGTATGCCTCCAATGGGCGGCGGCGGCATGGGTGGAATGATGTAATTCCTCCCTTTCAAAGCATATAAAACAGAAAAGCCTCACAAAAATTTGTGAGGCTTTTCTGTTTTAATTATATCTATGTTAATTTTTGTTTCCGTATTGTAAATTATTAAATAGTTATTTACATTTATGGAAACATACGTATGGGTAAATCTAAACTCGCTCTCATATTTGTTGCTCTATTTTTTATAGTTTTTACTTCTCAGGCACAAATCACGCTTGATCCGGTAAACACAGGACCTTATTCGCCTGGATCAAGCATAGCGGTAACGTTCAACACAGGCAACAGTTGTATTCCTATGGGCAATACTTTTGAATTATATCTTTCTGACGCAAGTGGAAATTTTGCCAGTGAGACTCTGATCGGAACTTATACCGGGTTTTATTCAACTTTCGTAAATGGATCTATTCCATTACCTATAGCAGCAGGAACAAACTACCAACTGAGAATAAAATCAACAAGCCTAAGCAGCTATTCAGCACCCTCTACCCCCTTTACAATTGGGACGGGAGGAGCCGTAATTGCAAAAGTTAGTTCTTTCCCCGTTTTAGACGCAGCAAATGGAATCTTTGGCTACTGTCCAGGTAAAGATCAGACTGAATTTGATTTCAATAATGAATCCACTCCCAACAGTAGCGTATCCGGATCTATACGAAATGAGCTTACAAAAACTGCAGCGGGTACACTTACATTTACGTCGGCAACTTCTAGTTTTACGGCATCCCTTGCGCATTACACAGTATTCATTACTGCAACTTTAAACGGAGCAGTAGGTACACGTGCATACGCCGTTGTCAACAACAATGTTTTTAACAGTTTCTCTACATCGGGCAACAATGTTGTTTGTTTACCTGGGGGTTATCTGGAATATGGCGTCGATGTGACCAGCCCGGACAGAAGTATACAAAACAATTATCCCGGAAATACCTATCAAATCAAATGGGGTGATGGGAGCGGAACTCCGGAGGTCTATACCTTATGTGATCTTAAAGTCGGTTATGTCCGCCATATGTACAATAGTTCCTCTTGTGGAAACCCACCTTATAGTACTGGCAGCGAAACCCGTTATAATGTTTTCGGCATTAATATTGGCGTTGTCAGCCCTTTTTGCGGCCCTACTGGAGGTCCGATCTCCACCTATGTAAAAGTGGTTACCAAACCAGAGAACAGCTTCACCGCCCCAGCAGCAGCTTGCACAGGTAGTGCTGTAACTTTTACAAATACCTCTATTGCCGGACAAGACCCTTCCAGCAACAATCCGGACTGTACCGACAACGACGTAAGATACAACTGGTATGTAAACGATGTGAAAATATTGTCTAATGTACCAAAGTCGACCAATTTTGTACAGACCTTTACCACGCCAAAGGTGTACACCATCAAGCTGGAGTCCATTACTTCTGGTACTTGTAATGGGGCACCCGTTACTCATCAGATTTGTATTCAAAATCCTCCGAAGCCGGCATTTAATTTTGGTAACGCACCTACAACAGGCTGTGCACCATTCAGTATTCAGGCTAAAGATCAATCTGTAATTGACAACAATTGCAATGCAGCCAATACCTATAACTGGATCGTCAGCCCGTCAGCAGGCGTAACCTTTACGAATGGCATTGCAGAACCTGTATTTCACTTTGCAAATCCGGGTATCTATACCATTATACTGGAAATTAGTACTGCGTCTTGTGGCACAGTCAGAACACCAATTCCCCAAACGGTCATCCTTATTGATGGTACACCAACCGCAACATTGTCTCCAACAGTGACTCTTTGCGGTTTAGGCACTTATGAGTTCAAAAACACACCCAACAGTCTAACCTATACCAATTTTACCGGCACACAGCTAGACCTTCCGGATACCTATACATGGACCGTTACTGAAAGTGACGGAACTGCTTTGGCCCCTGGAGATTATGCATTTGCAGCTGAAAATGACAGCCATACAAAATATCCGTCCATTACTTTTAACAAGTACAAAACCTATAAGGTATCGGTTGTTCATAAAAACAGTTGCGGCGCTGTTTCTGCTTCCCAGCTGATTACCTTTTCACCCTCACCAAAACCTGCAATTGCTGTAAATCCGATATGTTACGATGCGGCCGCGAACATTACAGGTACCATTACAGATGGCTCCTATATTGGCTTTGTATGGACAACACAGCCTGGTGGAGGCACCTTTACCAATGCAAATACTTTAACCCCAACTTATTTTCCTACCCAGGCAGAACGTGATAAAGGAAGCGCAACGGTTACCTTAACCGTTAATACAGGTCTTGCCGGAGAGTGCAAATCAGTTACGATCAACAAAACAATTACCATTTACCCTAATAACACTGGAACCAATACAACAAAAACGATTTGTACCGGCCAGACAGCCAGCTATACTCCTCAATCAAGTATTGACGGAAGTACCTATAACTGGACAGCTACAAACCCTGATGGAAACGCCTCCGGTTTTAACCCCCAGGGCGCAGGGCCAATTAATGAGACACTGACCAATACCAATGCCACTGCCAATGCAGTAGTTATCTATAAAATTACACCAAAGGCAAATTTATGTGACGGCGTTCCTTTTACCTTTACCGTCACCATTACTCCAAAACCTGTTTTAACAGCTGCAGCTGATCACAGCGCTATTTGCAGCAATCAGCCAGCAGGCATTAAGCTGACGTCGAATTTACCTGCATCCTATACATGGACTAGTACAGCTACAACAGGGATAACCGGCAATACCAATGTAACAACTCCTGTACAGGTAGCTTCAATTCAAGACATTTTGGTGAATTCGGGAACCTCACAGGGTACCGTAACTTATATTATAACTCCTTTCTCTGCAACCGGATGTGCGGGAACACCAGCTACCCTAATCCTTCAGGTAGACCCGGCTTTAACCATAGCAGATGCCGGCCCTGACGAAAATATATGTAATGTCACTACAATTACCCTGAAAGCAAAGCCAGCTATTGTGGGCACAGGAAAATGGACCCTTCTCTCCGGACAAAATTCCATCGTATTCAGCGATGCCACCAAACCAGATGCCACCGTCACAGGCTTAAGCAGCGGGGAAACCTATGTCTTTAAATGGACCATCTCTGCTACCGGTGCGTGCACTGAAAATAGTGATGATGTAAAAATAACCGTCAATACACCAACAAACCCAGGTGTAACCACCGGAACCGCTACTGTCTGCTATGGCCGTAATGGCGGAATGATCAACCTTAGCGGAAACGTAGGCACGGTATTGCGATGGGAAAATAGTGTAGATAATGGAACCACATGGCTGCCCTTAAATAATATATCGACAACACAGGCCTATAGTAATCTTACTTTAACCACCCAATTCAGAGCAGTGGTTCAAAACGGCGGCTGTACGATAGAATATTCAACCCCAACAAGCATCACTGTCAGCCCGGCAACTACTATTGCAAAAGCAGGTAACGACCAAACCTTATGTGCCAGCGGGACGGTGCTGTTGGAAGCCAACCCACCTGCCACAGGCGAATCAGGATTATGGACCAAGGTTTCAGGTGCAGGAAATATCACCATTGTTGACCCTACTTCACCTAAAACAGAAGTAACAGGTTTATTAAGCCCGCAAACTTATGTTTTTAAATGGACCATTACCGGCAACTCTCCATGCGACCCCTCAGAATCTCAGGTAAGTATCCGCAATAACGAAAACATTAACCAAAGCATCTCCAGCAGCAATACCGTAGTCTGCAATGGACAAACCATAACCGTTACTGGCAGCATCCCAACCGGAGGAGATCAAGGAAATTACCAGTATTTCTGGGAGCAGAAAGAAGGCGCGGGCGCCTGGACAATAATTGCCGGTGAAACGAGTCAAAACCTGAGCATCCAGTTAAGCACAACAGGAACAGTCATCTTCAGAAGGACTGTAAAAAGTGGTAGTTGTACCTCCACCAGCAATGAATTTCAGATCACGGTTCAACCACCGATAACAAACAACACCATCACTGCAGATCAGACCATTTGCAGCGAAAAGACCCCTGAAATTTTAACCGGAAGTACACCAGAAGGCGCCGATGGGCAATTTCTATACCAGTGGCAATCTAGTCCGGATGGAAACAACTGGACAAACATCAGCAGCGGAATTGCCAAAGATTATCAGCCGCAAAGCCTTGCCACAACAACATATTACAGGCGCCTTGTGGGTACAGTTCAATGCAGCGGAACCCTTCAAAGCCTTAGCAATGCCATTAAAGTGACTGTAAATCCTAATGCAATTGCAGAGTTTAACTGGACAGCTGATAAAGGCTGTATCCCATTTAAACTGGACATTCACGCCGTTCCCTATGCAGACAGGAACAGTACCTATACCTGGTATGCAGATGATGTTCAAATCGCCACCGGCATCAATTTTCCAGAGTACATCCTAAAAACCAGCAATACCAGTGTAACCATCAAGCTCGTGGTGAGTAGTTTATTAGGTTGCTCAGAAGCGGAATTCTCGCACCTGTTCAGCACCAATCAGGCAGTTCCTGCCAGTTTTACCCCTGTTGCTTCAGAAGGCTGCGACCCGCTCAAGGTAACTTTTGTAAACACCTCCATCCTTACTGCAGGCGCTACATTTAAATGGGATTTTGGAAACGGGGAACAGTCAGATCTGGCCAACCCTGCACCGGTTACTTTCTATGCCAATCCATCCGGCAAAGACAGTCTTTATACGGTAACTTTAACCGCTACAACCACCTGTGGAAGCAACTCAGTAACTGCTACAGTATTCGTGAAAGCGAAACCAATTGCTGTATTTTCACCAAGCAAAACGGATGGCTGCTCACCAATGAGTGTAGATTTTACCAATACATCTCCGGGAGGTACCAACAAATATTATTACGATTTTGGAGATGGAAGTCCAATTGTCGAAAAGACGGATAAATCGCCGGTGAACCATGTTTACAACACTACAAAAACACAGCTTTTTAAAGCCACATTAACCGCTGTAAATGACTGCGGAACCGACGTTAAAAGTTATGATATCCGTGTAGCCCCACAAAATATTACGCCAGAGCTGGTGGTAGATGCCAAAGAAAAACAAGGCTGTGCACCCTGGACAGTCCATTTCGACAACAACTCTATTGGTGCAAGCCGCTTTACTTTTGATTTCGGAGACGGAGGTACAAGAAATACCGTAACCACCGGAACAGAAACCTATACCTTTACCAAAGCAGGTACTTATACCGTTAAAATGACAGCATTTAACAGCTGTTCAGAGATCTCCACAACAGAAACCATTACCGTACTTCCACAACCACAAGTTGCCTTCGATGCCGATATCACCCTGGGCTGTGCGGGGCTTGCTGTTCAGTTTAAAAACAATACCCAAGATGGTTTTAGCTACAGCTGGGACTTTGGTGACGGAAGCCCGCTGTCTAATGAAGTTGCACCAATACACACGTACAAGGGCGACCAGGAATATTATACCGTAACCCTTACCGCCACCAATTCACTCGGATGTACACAGACAATTTCCAGGAACCAATACATCCATATTGTTCCGCCTCCTGTCGCAAAATTTAATGTTTCCCCTTCTACAGTGATCAGCATTCCTGATTACACCTTCAGGTTTGAAGATGAAAGCACCAATCAGCCAAGCAGCTGGCTTTGGACTTTTGGAGATCAACAAAGCTCCACCTTGCAGAATCCATCTCATACCTATGCAGATACCGGAAAATACACAGTGACCTTAAAAGTCATTAATCAACAAGGCTGTATAAGTACAACATTTAAACAAGTCACCATTGAAGGTGTTCCTGGCTATTTATACCTTCCTAATGCCTTTATGCCAGGAGGCTCGAGACCAGAACTCAGGACCTTCCAGGCCAAGGGTTCGGGTATAAAAACCTGGAAGATGACTGTTTTCAACAAATGGGGACAAGCACTTTGGGAAACCAGTAAACTGGAAGAAGGCCGTCCTGTTGAAGGTTGGGATGGAACCTTCAGTGGCTCTCCTGCGCCGCAGGGAGTTTACTTCTGGAAAGTCGATGTTGAGTTTATTAATGGTACCGAATGGAAAGGAATGAGTTATGACAACTCCACTCCAAAAAGAACCGGACCAATCCACCTGATCAGATAAAAATAAATGAAAAAGAGATATCTATTACTGATAATTGCCGGATTAACCTGTTCATTTGCAGCCAATGCACAGGACCAGCTCTTTTCACAGTTTTTTAATGCCCCTCTATATCTGAATCCAGCCCTTACCGGGCAATTTGAGGGGGATATACGCGCCAATCTGATCTACAGGAACCAATGGTCAAGCCTTACAGGAAATCTGCAGTACATCAATGCTTCAGCCGACATCAATATACCCAGTTTTGGCGGGGGTGTTGGTTTGATGTTTAACCGGAGCAATGAAGGATCTGCCGGGCTCCTTAAAAACAACATCGCAGCCACTTATGCCTACAGCGTTGGTACGGATGAGTTTGTACTTTCTTTTGGCATAGCCGCTGGCCTAACCAATCGTACCATCAACTGGAACAAGCTTGTCTTTTCAGATCAGATCGATCCCCGGTTAGGTTATATTCCGGGTAGTGTATCTTCAGCTGATGTACCTAACATCAGCAGTCGTTACTATTTTGACCCGGCAGCAGGAATCAATCTTGTTTATGGTTCTTTTATGCTGGGTGCTGCCGTCAACCATATCAACCAACCTGATGAATCCTTTACCGGTGCACAAGCAAAACTACCCAGAAGGGTTACCGTCAATACCAGTTACAGAATCCCGCTGATGAACAGCCCATCCTTCCGTCATTACGAAAGCCCTTATATTATCCCATCTATCGTCTACTACAACCAGGATAAAATGCAGTCGTTAAGTGTGGGTGCACAGTTCAAATACAAAAGTATCAATACCGGGATATGGTACAGGACCACCGGACAAGGGGGACCCGATGCGATTGTAGTTTCCCTGATATTTGACCTCTTTAAAAATTCAGCCAACGGAGAAAGAGTACGTCTGGGCCTAAGCCATGATGCCACCACATCAAAAATTAATTACACCAATACCAGCGGAACAACGGAAGCCAGTGTGGGTTATCAGCAATACTTCAGGAACAGCGACAATTATGAAAAATTCAACGGCCTCCGCTGCTACGATTTCTACTAGGTCCAAGAAGCAAAATTCTGCTGTACACATTAAAATATTATTATAAATAGACCTGCAGCAACCAGCCTTAACCCAATTTTATCTAAGTTTGTATTATTATGCAAAGAGAACAGATCTCGGTTTTTGATATTTTTAAAATCGGTGTTGGGCCATCAAGCTCACATACACTGGGCCCATGGAGGGCTGCACAACAATTCATCAGTTTACTGGTAAAAAACAACCAGATCGAACAGGTAGAACAAGTTAAGATCCTCCTTTATGGTTCCCTGGCCAAAACAGGTAAGGGCCATGGCACAGATGTGGCCATTTTATTAGGTATGAGCGGGGCTGACCCGGTAACGTTTGATGTAAACGCGATCGACTCTACCGTTGAAACTATTAAAAGCAATCAGCAGCTGCAGCTCAACGGCACCAGCAGCATACATTTTAACTATACCGATGACCTGATTTTTCTTTTTCACGAAAGTCTTCCTTTCCATCCAAATGCAGTGACCTTTCAGGCCTTTATGAACAATGGTAAGGCGGTTTCAGAAACGTATTACTCCATTGGAGGTGGTTTTGTGGTTAAAGAAGGTGAAAACGGCAGTGAGAAAGAACAAGTGGAACTGCCTTTTCCTGTAGAAAAAGCTTCAGATCTCCTGCACTGGTGTCTGACCACAGGGCTTAAAGTATCCGAAGTTGTCCTCGAAAACGAACTGGCCTGGAGGAAAGAGAATGAAACCAGGGAGGGTATCCTTCAGCATTTCCATGTCATGAAAGACTGTACCTACAGGGGCTGTCATACCACTGGTTTTTTACCTGGCGGATTAAATGTAGCCAGACGCGCTGCAGCATTGAATAAAAGATTGATGGGAGACCAGCCCTACAGCGATTACAGGAGCTGGATTATGGCCATCAGGAATGGTGGAAACAGCTTTAACTATATATTAGACTGGGTAAGTTGTTTTGCCCTTGCAGTGAATGAGGAAAATGCTTCCTTCGGACGGGTGGTCACCGCCCCGACCAATGGCGCTGCCGGAGTTATCCCTGCTGTACTTCAATACTACATTGCTTTTTGTAACGGATATGAAGAGGAGAAGATCATCCAGTTTATTGCCTGTGCCTCTGAAATCGGCAGCATATTTAAAAAAGGAGCCACTATATCGGCTGCAATGGGTGGGTGTCAGGCCGAAATCGGCGTATCTTCTGCCATGGCAGCAGCGGCACTGACTGAATGCCTTGGAGGATCCCAGAGACAGGTATTGATGGCAGCTGAAATCGCCATGGAACACCACCTTGGTTTAACCTGCGATCCTATTGGAGGACTTGTCCAGGTTCCTTGTATTGAAAGAAATACGATGGGTGCAATCAAAGCCATTACCGCAAGTCAGCTGGCGCTTCAGAGCAACCCGGACAAGGCCAAGGTCAGCCTGGATGCTGTAGTCAATACCATGTGGGAAACAGCCCTGGACATGAACTCTAAATATAAAGAAACTTCAGACGGAGGATTAGCAACCAATATTCCAATCAGTTTGCCTGAATGTTAGTTAAATTTTCTGCTGTGCTTTAATAGCCAGGTATTTGTTCACTACACTGACCATCAACTCCCTTTTTCTGCGCGGTGGCATTCCAGTTCAGCTTCTTTCCTTAAAGACATGAAATTCAATACTTGGCTATGCATTTAATGGATTAATCAAGTCTATCTTTTCCTGGATGCATTGTTTTTCAGTCTTCGTTTTAGCTAAAGCATATGCCCTTTCTAAATGGAGCCTGGCTTTCTGCTGATCAAGGCCAGTATAAAGTTCCGCCAGCAGTATAAAGTAAAAATGGTTGTTCTCCAGTTTAAGCTTTTCTGCTTCAGCCAATGCAGCTTCCTTTCCTTTCACCTTATACAAAGCATAGGTCCTGTTCAGGGCTACTGCTGGCGAATAATTAATTTGCAGCAGCCGATTGTACAATTGCAGAATCTCTTCCCACTTCTCCCGGGTTCCTTCTTTTCTGCAATGCCAGTAAGCAATTCTCGCTTCCAGATGATAAGAACTCAGCTCCTCGCCCTGCGCAGAAAGATTTAAAAAGTATATACCCTGACTGATCAATGTTGCGTCCCACAGTTCCTGGTCCTGCTGTTCATATAAAACTATGGCGTTGGGTTGTCTGGCGCTAAACCTAGACGCATGGAAGCACATTAATGCAATTAAAGCATTTGTTTTGGGTAAATTCGTCTTATCATATTCAGTAAGCATAAGCCCTAGTCGCAAAGCCTCTAAGCACAGATCTTTTTGCAAGATCTGGTTTTGGGTCTGTGAATAATAGCCTTCACTGAAAAGCAAATAGATGATATGCAAAACAGTGTCCAGCCGCTTAGTGATCTCTTTCTCAGAAGGCAGTTCCATCTGTACTTTTTCGGTACGAAGTTTTTCTTTTGCCCTGAACAATCTTTTATTAATGGTTTCCTTATTGGATAAAAATGCCTCTGCGATCTCATCTATTCCAAAACCACACAAAATGCGCAGTGCGAGCCCTATCTGAGCCTCACTTGCAATAATAACCGGGGTGCATATAGCAAATAGCATCTGCAGCTGGCTATCTTTAATGTTTTGTACAGAAAAGTTCACTTCCCCTGTCTCCTCCATAACGTTTCCTGAGATGATTTCCGGAAGTACCTTTTCATCATAGATCTTTTTCCTCCTAAAGTGATGCAGGATCTTCTGTTTGGCTACAACATATAGCCAGGCCGTGGGGTTTGGAGGAATACCTTTCGCTTTCCAGGCTTCAGTGGCCTGTAAAAAGGTTTCGCTGACCACATCCTCGGCGATCTCAATATGTTGCAAACCAAAGGTCTTGCTGATCACAGCAACCATTTTTGAAAATTCCTGTTGAAACAGCTGCTGTAGAGATTCGGAACTTTTTCCCATAATGAATAACAGCATCCACTCCATGAAAGGGAGGATACTGTTTTTTAAATTCTAAATTTACACAAAAAGAGGACGAATCTCAACACTTCCATTGCTATCCAATGCCGGGCAACCATGAGCCAGCGTAGTCGCCTCTTCCAGGTTATCGGCCTTAACTACGATAAATCCTCCTAAGATCTCTCTGATTTCAACGAAAGGGCCATCGGTAACAACACCTCCAGCCTTAAGCACGGTGCCTTCTGTGGCAAGCCGAGAGCCCCCCGTGGCTAATTTACCCTGTGCAGCAATACCGCCAATCCAATTCTGCCATCTTTTATCAATCTCCTTCATTTCTTCTGGAGAGGTCTTGCTGTAGTTGTAATTCGCTTGTCTGAATAATAACGCAAAATCTTTCATTTTAAATTTCCTAATCGTTACTGAATATATGAATTACTTCGTGTCCAACCGAAATTTAAATCCGCTCTGTACGAATTTTAAAGGCTCCTGGGGTATACGTACCTACCAATGGCCTGAATGCAATATTGATCCGGTTGTAGGTATTGATGGTCGTTACCGCCAAAGTCAGATCAACTAGTTCCTCTTCCGAAAATTCCTGACGAGCGGCTTTATATACTTCGTCAGACACCTGCCCTCCGGGGATTTTGGTAACCGCTTCCGCCCAGCCCAATGCCGCACGTTCCCTATCTGTATAGAAAGGCGCCTCTCTCCAGGCATCCAGTACATACAGACGCTGTTCGGTCTCACCAATTGCACGTAAATCTTTGGCATGCATATCCAAACAAAAAGCACAGCCGTTGATCTGGGAGACCCTGAAATAAATCAAATCTAAAAGTTGCTCCTCCAGTGGGGATTTGGCCAGATAAATGCCTAAACTATACAAGGCCTTCATCGCGCCATGGCCTTTTTCGAAAACATTGATTCTTTGTTCCATTTTATTTGAGTTTAATTATTTTTTGAATTATACCCCTATAATGAATGAGATCTCAGAAATTGGACAGACTAAGTAATTTTTTTTATATCCTATTTTTAAGAGTAAGCAGTTGAACTTATCCCTAAAAAAGGCGATAAACAAGAAAAGCCTGCAGTGTTAACTACAGGCTTTCTTTAAGATTTGGCACCGACCTACTCTCCCACGTGTTACCGCAGTACCATCGGCTCTGGTGGGCTTAACTTCTCTGTTCGGAATGGGAA
>NZ_JAELTV010000209.1 GCF_016429005.1 Pedobacter sp. ASV19 | reverse complement strand
ACGTTCGTCGGCAGCGTCAGATGTGTATAAGAGACAGCTACATTGGCATTGTCCTCAACAAAAACCTGAAGCAAAGATAAGTTGAAACGACCGGTTGATTTTACAACAGCGTTTTCAGAAGCTTCGATTCTTTTCAGATCTTTCACCGTTAAAAATACTATTGCTCTTTCGCTGCCTGTGGCGTTGATCAGTAGTTTACTTCCTTGTCTTTTGAAAGACACTTTAGTCTCCGACTGTTCTGTTTCTACACGAACGTTTTCCTTGGTTCCCTGGCACAGGTAAACCAGTACATTACCTTTTACTTTGATCATGCTATAACCTGGGGCTACAACAGATGATGAGTTTTTATCTCCTTCTTTTGCGAATGTGGTAAAAGCAGATGATGTTAAAACGATAGCCGTGAAAGCTGTTGCGATTAGGGTTTTGATAGCGGTTTTCATATCTTTATGTTTTAAGGTTTTTAAATTCTCTTTGTACATAAGACGCCCTCAATATCAAAACGTTGCAGTTGTTTTAGCCCTATTAGACCAACTGCTGTGTAACCATCGACGAACAGGCAGATATTCACGACCATTCAGCAATTCCTTCTTATTTCATATCCGTTGCGGATTGCACTTTCCCTTCTTTGATGACCATTAGGGGTGCAAATAAATTGGCGAAATCTTTAAGGGGATCTGCGGCTAACACCAATAAATCCGCCCGCATCCCTTCTCTGATTAGTCCGCGGTCTTTCAGGCCCGTAGCCAGAGCACTGTAATAAGTGGCACTTTGAAGGATTTCTGCAGCACTCATACCGCAGCTATCGGACAGTACTTTCATTTCGCCTAAAAGAGGAACATCACCTTCTTTTTCCGGATAAACCCAATCTGTTCCAGTAACGATCTTTACGCCCAGTTCATGTGCCCTTCTGGTTACAATAAATGCATTGTTCATTTTGTTATTACTGGCATGAAATACGGTAGGGTCTAAAAAGATCTCTTTCTTTTTCATTTCAACAAGTTGCTTGTCCAGAACAGGCATGCTTAACTGAATACCCTTGTAGGCCTTTGCCCAGGCATTAGATACATTGATCGTATCACCGGGCAGCTGGTCAAAAGAAAAGTCGTGGCTGTGGGACATGCTATTTACACCAGCACGGATCGCATCAGAAGGTTTGGCAGGAAAAACGGCTGCATGGCTCCAGGCTTGTAAGCCCTGTAAATGCGCTTCCTTTGTAATTTCTGCGATTTGCTTTGCACTCAGATCTGCGTATATTTTTATACCTGACGCACCTGCGCCTTTTGCCTCGGCGATGGCCAGTTTAATATTCGTATTTGGGGTAATGGCGCGATACCACGGGGTTGTACCCAGATAACGCCTTTCAGGGCCCTTTGCACCTCTTTTATAGAGATCAAAATAGGATTGCCCGGCAAACTGGGCTGCATAGAATATGGCAGGAGCCTGAATTTGCTGCAGTTCGCTGGCTCTTTGGTAGATGGCCAGAGTTGGTGCGTCACCGGCCATATCCCTTACTGTAGTGATGCCATGTTTGATCATATTAGACAACATAGGTTCCATTCTGGCACTGGTTTGTTCAGGTGTTTGGATCCCTGCGGTAGCCAGATGAATATGTGCATCAAATAAACCTGGCGTGATGTATTTTCCCGTACAATCAATTTCTCTGGAAATACCCTCAGGCAAAGCTTCGCCTGCTTTGCAGATCCTGGAGATTAGTCCATTTTGAATAATGATGGTGCCTTTAAAGGGAGTATGTGTAGCTATTCCATCCAGTAGAGTTGCATTTTTCAATGCGACCTTCTCCTCCACTTCCCGGTTGGCTTTTTGGCGGGCCGGTTGGGCAATAGTACTCAGGTTTAATATGCAAAAGCATAAACCTGCAAATAGTTTTTTTGTCATGAATTGTGTGTTTCCGCAAAAGTATACAAAATAAAGAGGAACAAAAACCTGCGGATTTTATATAACAAGAGCGCTTCCTTTTTTCAAAGGAAGCGCTCTTGTTATTCATCTTCTTATTTCAGCGTAACTTCAGCCAGGACCGGAAAATGGTCTGACACAAATTTACCATGATAGGTATCGGTTAGAATTCCCCATCTGCTGGCGGTAAAACCTTTGGTTACAAAAATATGGTCTATAATCTCGTAGCCATTGAGGTCTTTACCCCATGCATTGAAGGAAGAATTGTTTACGTAAGGATTCTTCACTTGGGTATAGGTATCTGTCAATACACCAGAATTGGCCAGAGTCAGGTACCAATCGCTTTTCTGACCTCCGTTTAAATCGCCGGTAAAAACAGCTGGTGTCTGACCTGCAATTTCTTTGATCTTTTTTACCACAAGTTTTCCGCTTTCTATACGGGCAATCTTTCCCTGGTGATCAAAATGGGCATTGAAGTAATAGAATTTTTTACCTGTTTTGATGTCCTGAAGCTGTACCCAGCTGCAGATCCGGTTACAACAGGTCGCATCCCAGCCCAAGCCTGGTTTTTCTGGTGTTTCAGATAGCCAGAAATCGCCTTTACTCAACAATTTAAATTTGTCCTTTCTATAGAAAACGGCAGAATGCTCTCCTCCGTCTTTCCCATCATCACGTCCTAAACCATAGTGCTCATATTCCGGAAGGAATTTACTCAGGTCATCTATTTGATTCTTTAAACCCTCCTGAGTTCCAAAAACATCGAATTGGTGGAAACGGAGCAGATTGGCTGCTACAGGCCCTCTTGTTGCCCAGCGGTTTCCTTCATCGCCTGCGTTGTCATACCGAAGGTTAAAGGTACCAATAATGAGTTGTTGTGCCTGTACGGACATACTTGCGGCTGCAAATAATGCGGAAAATATTAAATGTTTAATCTTCATTATAAGGTGTGTGTTGTTTTAATCAATTTATAAATTCTACCATCCTGGATTTTGCCCCAGCTTAGGGTTAAATAAGCGGTCTGATTCTGGTATAGGATAAAGATAGTTTTTTTGTTCAAAAATGCGTTTGGTTGTATTTAACCAGGTCAGTTCTCCGGAGGTATCATTGGATAGCCGCTGTGGATTTGGCCCACCGTTAATGGTTGGTGCAACGTTGATATAATTTACACCGGCTACCGGATTGGCTGGCATCACCTGGTAGAAACACACATCGGGCTTGCCATCGTCATTGAGGTCCATGGGTACATTGAGTGCCGGCACGTAAAATCCGTTCCATACTTTGGTCATCAGGTCGCCTTTCTTCCAGCGTACAATATCATCAAAACGCAAGCCTTCCAAAGACAATTCGATACCACGTTCTCTTCTGATTTCCAGTAATGCCGCATCTGTGATACCGGGAAAATAAACCGTTTGTAAATAAGGATCGGCTGTTACTGGTTTGTTACTCAGCCCTCCTGTAATACCAGCTCTTTGACGCAGCGCTCCCACGGTTTTTGTCCAGTCTGCATCTGTAAAAGTGCCTAATTCTGCCTTTGCTTCTGCATAATTCAACAAGATCTCCGCATAACGCATCAACGGTATAGAATTGATGTTTTGGCCGCCACCATCATATTTGGTATCGTCCAAAACATATTTTATGGGCTGGTAACCGGTATAGGTATACGAGAATATTGGAGGGGCAGCTTCTAAAGCACCTCCGTTGATTCTTTTATAATCACCCATTCTGATGGTTTGCTGCAGTCTTTTATCTCTTCCTTTAACTTCGTCTTTGAAAACGAGGGTTTGGTAGCCGGCCCGGTTGGTGAATGGTGTGCCATCTATATTCAGATAGGTGTTGATGAACATCCTGGTAAAACTGATCCTCGCCCCGTAGGTGGCACTGGTCCACCACCAGTTGGCATCGTTATATACCGACAGGTTGGCATCCGTTACCGCAGCCAGCATCACCTCGGTGGCTACTGGTGCTGTACTGATGAACAAGTTCCTGTAAGCCAGATCACCACCACTGGTGTTTAAAGCGAAACCGCCTTCGGTCATCACCTTTTGAGCAGCATCTGCAGATTCTCTGAGCCATTGTTCAGAACTTCCGGTCAAGCCTGCTTCATCATGGTATTTGCGGTAGGTTCCTTCATACAAACACACTCTGGATTTAAAACCCAGGGCCACATACTTGGTAATGAGTGACCGGGAATTGTCGCTGATGCGGCTGATGTTGTTACAGGCATAGGTTAAATCGGCCAGTACAGAATCCATTACTAATGACCGCTTATCTCGGGCTTTGTACAAATCCGGATCATCGACCTTAAAGGTTTTGTTGATCCAGGGCACATCTCCAAACCTTCTTACTTTGGTATAATAAAAATAAGCCCTGAAAAATCTGGCCAGTGCATTGTATTGAAGCCTTACCGCAGCAGAAACTTTATTGTTGTTGTTATTTTCAAGAAAGTAATTGATGTTTCTCAAACCATCCCAGTCCCAGCCATTGCTCTGGCGCGGCCCATATGCGCCGTCAACCAGAAAATCTGGCGCCTGGCTCCTGGCTGCGTAATCAGACATTTCGTCTTTTTTGTGGGCGTCTGATGCGGAAGGCAGTAATTTGTAAAAGGAATTGGCATACAGTTCCAGTCCTTTTTCGCTTCCGAAAACGGCCTCCTTTGTAGCGGTATCCTGTGGTACCTGATCTAGTTTTTTACAGCCGTTCAGCACAACTGCCAATGCGGTTAAAACAAAAAAGAATCTTCTCATCTTTATATTTTCTAGTATACTGTTCATTGTTTTCTTGCTTAAGGATTAAAAGGTTGCAGATAAGCCCAGGCTATAACTTTTCAGGATCGGGTAGTTATTACCGTTACCAGAATTGTCCTTGTCATCCGGATAAATGATCCTGTCGGATTTACCGATATTTTCAATGTCCAGATCCTTCGTTATTTTATACAATGGCGACCAGCTCCATAAATTTTCGCCGGTCAGGAAAACCCGTACACTGCTCAAGCCTGCTTTTTTAAGGAAGGTCTGTGGTAGATTATAACCGATCTGCAAGTTTTTCATCCGGATATAGGCCACATTCTGCAGATATTTGGTTTGTACCTGTGCTAAAGTTGCTGATCCGTTTTGAGCAATATATCCTCTGTATCTTGGGAAATAGGCATCTGGGTTTTCCGGTGACCAGATATTGCCCAGTTGAGACTGAGGGATTTTATTGTAAGGACGGTTGTATTGCCCCCAGAACGTGCCGTTTTCGGAACCCGGATACCAATCCATTTTACCTACCCCCTGGAAAAAGGTACTAAAGAAAAAGCCTTTCCAGTCAGCACCCAAAGAGATGCCATAAGTATAACGTGGTGTAGAATTACCTATGATTTTTCTATCACCCGGGTTTCCTACGGTTTTATCTCCGTCGTTGATGACACCATCACCATTCAGATCGGCAAACTTAATATCTCCGGGAAGGATCTTGCCGGTGTTGGAAGATTTATACAAGATCTGTTTTGGGGTTTTGGGATCGGCGATACTTGCTGCTGTATAGTAACCATCGGTTACAAAACCCCAGATCTCTCCAACCGTTTGACCTGCATAGTAATCCGATAACTTTTGCTCCGGGTTGTTGAATTTCAGGATTTTTGCAGTATAATCGGCAAGGGTTAAACGCAGGGTGTAGTTGAGTGGTTTTGATCCCACTTCAAATTTATCATTCCAGGTGATGGTTGCTTCCCAGCCTGTTGTTTTCAAATCTGCATAATTTCCTTTTGGAACATCTGTTCCAAATACTTTAGGCAGTGTCATTCCTGTGGTAAACATATCTGTAGTTTTACGGATATAGGCGTCGCCGCTAAAATTAAGGCGGTTATTCAGGAAAGCGATATCCAGTCCAAGGTTTTGGGTCGTAGAAGTTTCCCAGGTTAAACCATCGGGTATTACACCCGGTTGTTCGGTTTGCTGTGGCCGTACGCCATTTAACACTTTGTCAGATTGTGTAATCTTCAGTTTTTCCTGGAAAGCATAGGAAGCGACATTTCCGTTTCCTAGTGAACCGTAGGAGGCCCTGATTTTTACATCTGTAATTGCGTTGGGGTTGATTTTCCAGAAAGGCTCTTTACTCAGCCTCCATCCGGCAGATACCGAAGGGAAGAAAGCATAACGCTGATCAGAGGGGAATTTGGATGACCCGTCATAACGACCGTTGAGCTCGACCAGATAACGATCTTTAAAAGCATAATTTAAACGGTAAAAACCACCGTTAATAGCCCATTGTTCATAACCACCTCCTGTTGTTATCGATTGTCCAAGTGCGAGGTTGATGTCTTTTGCATCTTCGAAAATCAGACCATTACGCACCACCTCCAAACGTTTATAGGTAGATTGTTCATAGTTATACCCAGCAAGCACCTTCAAATAGTGATTTTTGTTGACCAGTTTTGGCTCATATTCTGCATAAACGTTGGTGGCCAGATAATTGGTTGTTCTGTACAATTGCTGTAAATCATTGTAGTTGGAGCCAACATATTCAATGACCCCTGGTTTACGGCTGTAGGGTACCGGAACACGGGTTCTGCTTTCGTTATTATTGGTATTCTGAAAAGTAAAATCTCCTTTAACCCTGAACTGGTCGTTGAAGAATTTACTGCTAAATCCGGTGGTATTGCGAAATACCTTAGGTGTCATGTCAATTCCGTTCTTTCCGTAGTAAAAGTCTCCTACGGTGTAGGCTGCAGAATAAGACAATGTTCCATCAGGATTAAACATGGGCGCTACGTTATGCCCTTCATCGGCGATATTTCTCCAGATGCCGCCTCCTTCGCCCACATTGATTGGGTTATGGTATTTGGATGCCGAGTAATCTGCATTATTGTAAATTTTCAACCAGGGATAAAGTTCTAATGATCCTTTTGCCCGAACGTTATACATCTGGTAGTCATCAGAATTGTAGCGAAACAGACCAGACTGACGGAAAGATCTGCCCGACAGATAGAAATCTGCTTTTCCGCTGCTTCCGGATACGGATAGGTTTTGGTCTGTTGCAGAATTGTGGTCTTTGTACAGTTCATGGTACCAGTCGGTACTGTCGTAGTATACATATTCTCCGTTGGCATTGACCTCGTATTTAGGCAGAGACGGATCCAGTGATCTGCGTTTCAACTCGGCAAGATAGGCTGGCGAGAATTTAACTGTTTTGTTGATGTTTTGCGGTGTTTGGGAATAATCGTTCCATGCGGACCATGCATCATTAAACATACTGGCAAAGGTATATCCATCTGTTACGTATTTAGGTACTGTTGTAGGTGATTTGACAGACTGCGTGATGGAATAATTGACAGAGGTTCTTTCCTTGGAAGGGCTCTTTGTCGTGATCAGAACCACACCGAAAGCCCCTCTGGCTCCATAAATAGCCGCAGAAGCCGCGTCTTTGAGTACCGTAACACTGGCAATATCATTTGGGTTGATCCGCGAGGGATCTCCTTCCACACCGTCTACCAATACCAGGGCATTTCCTCCCTGACCAATGGAAGTTGTTCCCCTGATATTGTATGCCGGCGACTGGATCGGCTTACCATCACCCATGGTGAGGTTCAGATTGGGGATTACGCCTTGCAAGCCTTGGGCAAGATTGGGGACCGACCGGTTTTCGAGCGCCTTGGAAGTAATCTGATCTACTGCTCCGGTCAGGTTCTCTCTTTTCTGTGTGCCATAACCAACAACCAAGACCTCATTCAAAGTACCTGTTTGAGCAGTTAAGGAAACATTTAAAGAAGTGATCTGTCCTGGCTTGACCAGCACTTTAGTTTGGGTAGAAGAAGTGTAAGAAATAAAAGAAACCATCAGTGTATAGGTACCTGGTTCTGCACTAATGCTGTAACTCCCATCCGGTTTACTTTGTACGCCTCTGTCCAGTTCCAGAATTTTAATACTTGCACCAGGCAAAGGTTCTCCTTTTTCGTCTACAATTTTACCACTAATGGTACCCGGCTCCTGATTCTTAACCAGGGTAATGATTCCGGGAACTTCTTCCTTAAACTGAATATCGGTTTCGTTAAAAATAGCCCTCAGTATGGTGCTTATCTTTTCATTATTGAAATCTTTTGCCGTGATCTGGATTCTTTTCAATTTCAGGTAAGCCGGATCATAGGCAAAATCGACACCGCTTTTGAGCTGGAGCTGGTCCAGCACCTGGAGCAGGTTACCACTTTGGAAGGAAATATTCATTCTTTTATACAAAACCTGGCCATTTGATGTGTTCGCAGAAAGGATCTGTGAACCGGCAATCAGGAAAGAATAAACAAGAAATGTAAAACGCATAATTTTCTGCGAGAGCAGTAAATATTTTTTCATCTGAAATAATAATTTTCTATCGCGGTGAACCAGTCTGAACAAGCATTTATTTCTTGCAAGCTCAGCAGGGTTTCCTATCTTTGATAGTATTGATAAATAAGATTTTTTAAGATCCAACAGACTGAGGGTCTCAAGCTGCTTGCTGTTGAATTTGTCATACCGGACCTGCTGCAGGTCCGGTTTTTTTTAGTAGATCTCTATCCCATTTTTGGTCCTCCTGTATTTATTTTTGTGTATGGAACAAATGACCTTGAGCGTTTCGTCAAACGAACGGGTCGACCGGATGTGCAGGTTATACACGTAAGTGGCAACATTTCTGTTTCTGCTGCTTAATTTAACTCCATATATGGTCTTCACTGCCCGGGAAAGCTCTGCAAAAGAGGCATTCCTTAAACGAATTACGTTAACATACCAGGAATTGTGTTCTTTTAACGGAAATTGACTTACTTTCCATTTTTTATCTTTTAGATTATAATTCAGGCGTTTACCATAGGTTAGCTTATCAAATAC
>NZ_JAELTV010000208.1 GCF_016429005.1 Pedobacter sp. ASV19 | reverse complement strand
CCCCCCCCCCCCCCCCCCCCCCCCCCCCCCCCCCCCCCCCCCCCCCCCCCCCCCCCCCCCCTTTTAATCCTACGGCGCCCACCGAGATCTACACCGGCTAACGTTCGTCGGCAGCGTCAGATGTGTATAAGAGACAGGTTTTACGCCAGCCATGCTTTTTGCTATTGGTTTGGTGTCTTTCTTTATCTCAGGTAGTTAAACGTCTTTACAGCAGATGGTACCGCAATGATCAGGGTTGTGATCATAAACACACCACCTAATAAAGGATTCATACCCGTTACAAACATGTGGTGACCCCAAACGATAAAGGACAATACAGTAATACCGATCAAAGAGTAAATCATCGCATGATAACCGAAAATTGGTTTTCTTGCATTGATAGAGATCACCTCAGACGAAATACCCAAAGCAGGCATGATTACAATATATACCTCTGGGTGACCAAGGAACCAGAATAAGTGTTGCCATAAGATTGGCGAACCACCCTCATTTGGTAGAACCTGTGTACCTATAACAATATCAGAAAGGTAGAAACTTGTACCAAAGCTTCTGTCAAAAATCAAAAGAACTACACCAGCAACCAGTACCGGGAAAGATAAGATACCCAAAATAGCCGTCAGGAAGAACGCCCAGATCGTCAAAGGCATTTTCCAAAGATCCATACCTTTAGTACGCATGTTCAACACAGTAGATACATAATTGATACCTCCCATTAGTGAAGAAGCCACAAAACAGATCATACTCACCAACCAAAGTGTCATACCTAATCCCGAACCATCAATAGCTTTCGGTAAGGCAGATAGTGGAGGATATACCGTCCAACCCGCACTTGCAGGACCAGTTTGGATGAAGAAAGAACTCATCATGATCACACAGGCAGTAAAGAAAAACCAATAAGAAAGCATGTTCAGGAATGGCGAAGCCATATCCCTTGCTCCAATCTGCAATGGAATCAATAAGTTACTAAAGGTACCACTCAATCCGGCAGTTAATACAAAGAATACCATGATGGTACCATGTATGGTTACCAGGGCAAGATAAAAATCTGGCCTGATACGACCTCCTTCAGCCCATCTTCCTAAAAACGTTTCCAGAATAGGGAAACTCTTATCTGGCCATGCCAGTTGAAGACGGAATAATATAGACAAGCCCATTGCAATCACAGCCATGATAATACCAGTTATCAGGAACTGTTTAGCTATCATTTTGTGATCCTGGCTAAAAACATACTTCGTTAAGAATGTTTCCTTGTGATGACCATGTGCATGATCATCGTGGTTATGTGTATCGTGTAATGTTATCGTTGACATAATGCTCTATTCCAGTATTTTTATTTTTTTAAAGCCAATTGATTTGTTTTCACTGCAGCAGTATCCTTTGCAGCAGGCTCAGCAGTTGTAGCTGCTGGTGCAGCCGGATCAGCTACCAAAGGTAAACCAAACTGCTTTCTCAAATCGTTAGTTAAGTAAGTTGGTTGTTTTGCAATCCAGGCATTATACTCTTCCTGAGAAACAACTCTAACTGTCTTTTGCATATTATAGTGCCCAGATCCGCAAATTTTCGAGCAGTAAAACAAATATTTAAAACTTGGGTCACCTGTTTTAACCTGCATCTCTGCAGTTGTAATCGTTGGCGTAAACTCGAAGAAAGAAGCCATACCAGGAACAGTATTCAATTGTACCCTAAAATTAGGCATGTAGAAACTGTGCAGAACGTCTTTACTTGTAAGAATCAATTTTACAGGTTTGTTTACCGGGATAACCATCTCATCAGCCAGCAAATCATCCATTGCATTTTTATCCTTAAAATCAACTCCAAGTCCGTTTACACCTGTAATCAATTTAAAGTTCTTACGGCCTACAACACCATCTTTACCTGCATAACGAATAGTCCATGCAAATTGCTGGGAAGTGATCTCAATATTAATTGGCTTGTTATTAGGATCTTCAACTTTATAAAAGATAGATCTCCAGGTAAGGAACCCCATTAATACCAACACTGTTAAAACCAGGGCAGGAATAAATGTCCAGATTTTTTCCAAAGTATTGTTGTGAGGATAATAGTAAGCTTTTCTTTTTCCTGAGTGTTTGTAGAAATAAGAGAAAGTAAAAAGGAAAATGTGGGTCAGAACAAATACGATAGTCGTAATGATTAATGTAATATTAAACATATTGTCTATCTTTTTACCATGTTCAGAAGCCGCTTCAGGCAGTATCATGTTACCATGAACTGTATACTCCCAATATACACCGTACAGACCTACAATTAAGAATAAGGCAAACAAGCTACCGTTAATCGCATTCCAGTTAATCCCCATCGGCTTATCCTGGGCTTCGCGGGTCAGTTCATAAACCCTTAAAGCTTTTCCTACTATGGCTATAAATAAACACAGCAGCAAAAAGAGCAGCGCATAAAATATTGCCGACTTATAGATCGGTTCCATATCAACGGGTTTGGCTGCAGCCGTAGCGGCAGCACCGGCAGCAGCTTCCTGTGCAAATGCGCTGGTGTTTGCAAATGCAGTTAAAAGAACTGCTAAAACCGCCATTGTCTTATTACTTATAAATTTTCTTAAACTCATTTTCTTAAAAGTAGTACGCTGTACTTCCATTATACTATTAATCTATATACTCTATATAACCACCAATTACAAATGGTGATTTAAACTTTCCTGTAAAAATGGATGGTTCTTCGCTACCAAAGGTTTTTTGCTCAGGGCTGTTAATACCGTAAAGGTAAACAATCCTACAAAACCAATTGCAGTTCCGATTTCAATAAATCCAAATCCATTCTGGCCTTCCTCAACAGCTCCTGGCATGATCATCTGGTAATAATCTACCCAGTGTCCTAACAATACCAGGATAGAAACGATCAGTAATGTATTTTCATTTCTCTTGTTATCACGGTCCATTAACAATAACACCGGAGATAAAAAGTTCAGCGCAAGGTTCAAATAGAACCAGATTTTATAAAATTCAAACCGTTTATAGAAGTAAACTGTTTCCTCAGGCATGTTAGCATAGTAAATCAGCAAGAACTGAGCAAACCATACATAAGTCCAGAAGATAGAAAAACCAAAAATAAACTGACCTAAATTGTGTAAGTGACTGTTGTTCACAAATGACATATAACCTGCTTTTTTTAACAGGATAATAATGATCGCCATAGTCGCTAAGCTGCTTACCCACATTGCGGCAAAATTATACCAGCCAAACATAGTAGAGAACCAGTGTGCTTCCAGGGACATGATGGTATCAAATGCAAAAACAGGTGTAGTAAATCCGTAGATCACCAGGAAAATACAGGAATACTTAAAGCTCTTTCTGTAAGAATTCAATCCACCTTCCAGATCTTCGTTAGCTGATAACTTAGAAAGCAATACAGCAAAGAAACTGTATACCCCAAGGAAGATCACCTGACGCGCCATAAAGAAAGGTACGTTTAAGAAAGGAGATTTACCATCAATGATCTTATCATAATTGGCAGCACCTTTATCAGTTAATCCCGGAGCATTCCAGTGGTGATATAAATTGTGTGTGTATAAACCTAATCCAACAATAGCGATTAAGATCACAACCGCAATAGGCAAAGTTTTTGCCATCGCCTGCGGCACACGTAAAATAGCAGCAGACCATCCCGCCTGTGCAACAAATTGAACCGCTAGAAAGAATGCACCTGACATACATACGCATGCAAAGTAATATCCCATTAATAACAGGTTTGCAAAAGTCCTTTCATGAAGTTCATGATTGGAAAAACCGAAAGCTATAGCCGCTATACCAATAACAATAGCGATTACACTCAAAGTTTTTGCTTTTCCTGTAAACTCAAACTGCTCAGTTAAATTATAATTATGAGTTCCCATTTATTCTTGCTTTTCTATTGTATTTTTTGTAATTGTTGAACATACATCACTACTTTCCATCTCTCTTCAGGAGACAGTTGTGAAGCATGCGAGCCCATATTGTTTAAACCATACATAATTGTATGATAGATTTTACCGGCAGACAAATCTTTCATGAGACCACCTCTTGAAGAAGCAGCATCACCATGATAAGCAGGTACACCAGAAAACTTCTCAATCTGTACCAAATGCCCTTTTCCATCTCCTTTATCACCATGACAAGGTGAGCAAAAAACGGTAAAGTAATGCTTACCAGATGCCAGATTCGCTTCTGTCAAAGGCAGTGGGTTCACCAGGTTCTTACCTGCAGCCTCATAACCTTCTTTGGTATTTGCATATTCATATTTTACAAACCCTACCGGATCTGTATTTGGCGGAGGTGTCTGCGCCGTCTGACCATTTGCAAAGTTCTTATTCGGTTGATCCGGGTTGTAAGCAATAGGATCATACATGTTCCTTGCATATTCCAAACCAGTACTGCGTTTATTTCTGCATGATGAAAGAGACACAGCTACGGTGAATGCAAAAAACGCCACACATACTATTTTAGTCTTATTCATAGCTAATATACTTCCTTTCATTATATTTTACTTCTAAAGCACCTGCGTCCTTTAATAAACCATCAATTTTGCTGTGTTCAGCATTTTCTTTAGCATCAATAGCGATAATAAACCGATCATCAGTTGCTCTCAGATCCATTACCCTTGGTGCTCTTCCCGGGAACAAATGCGTAGAAGCATAATAAGAACCCACTAAACCAAAAGCACAGAACAAAATGGTCAACTCAAAAGTAATCGGAATAAAATCCGGTAAAGCAAAGTGAGGCTTTCCACCTATATTAACCGGCCAGTCCCATGCAGCAGCATAGTAAACAAAGCTAAGCATGGTCATTGGTCCGGTAATTCCAAAACAAACTGCAGCGCTATCCAACCGGGAACGTTTAACTCCTAATTTAGCCTCAATACCGTGGATCGGTATTGGGGTATATACATCATGTATCTTAATATTATTCTCCTGCAACTTTTCGATGCCATGCATCATTTCGTCAGGATCGCCAAAACTGCCTAAGATATATTTGATATTACTCATCGTTATATTTTTGCGTATTCTTCTTGTTTAACACTATCGAACTTCTCTAAGGACTCAACATATTCCTTAACCTGTTCTTTTTCTAAGTGACCATCTTTGATCAACTCCAATTTAGCCTGCTCACTCGCGCTCTTCAGCAATAACTTAACCTCGGCTATTGCAATAGAAGGTAATACCCTTAAGAACAACAGGAACAAAGTAAAGAACAACCCAATAGATCCAACGAACACACTCACATCAACCCACGTCGGATAGAACATTGCCCAGCTTGAAGGAATATAATCGCGGTGTAATGAAGTAACGATAATAACAAAACGCTCAAACCACATACCGATGTTCACCACAATAGATAAAATCCAGGTTGCAGGAATGCTGGTACGGATCTTTTTGAACCACAGCAACTGCGGAGAGATTACGTTACAAGTCATCATCATCCAGTATGCCCACCAGTAAGGACCGGTAGAACGGTTGATAAATGCATATTGCTCATACTCAGAACCGGAGTACCAAGCGATAAAGAACTCTGTTAAATAAGCCACACCAACGATGGAACCTGTAAGAATGATGATTTTATTCATCGATTCAATGTGGAACATGGTGATGTAATTCTCCAGTCCCAATACCTTACGTGCAACCAACAGAAGTGTCAGCACCATCGCAAAACCTGAGAAGATCGCCCCGGCAACAAAGTAAGGAGGGAAAATCGTTGTATGCCATCCAGGAATTACTGAAGTTGCAAAGTCCATGGATACAATGGTGTGTACAGAAAGTACAAGTGGTGTAGAAATACCGGCTAAGATTAAGGATACAGCCTCAAAACGTTGCCATGTTTTCACATTACCCGTCCAGCCAAAAGAAAGAATGGTATATACTTTACGTTTCACACCAACTGCACGGTCGCGGATCGTAGCGATATCTGGCAATAAACCTGTATACCAGAATAATAAGGATACAGAGAAATAAGTAGAAATGGCAAACATATCCCAAACCAGCGGGGAGTTAAAGTTTACCCACAAAGATCCGAACTGATTTGGCAACGGAAGTACCCAGTAAGCCAGCCATGGTCTACCCATGTGAGACACTACATAAGTCGCCGCACAAATAACGGCGAAAATGGTCATTGCCTCTGCGGAACGGTTAATTGAATTCCTCCAGTTCTGGCGGAAGAGCAGCAATACAGCCGAGATCAAAGTACCGGCGTGACCAATACCAACCCACCATACGAAGCCGGTGATGTCCCAGGCCCAACCTACTGTTTTATTTAAACCCCATGCACCGATACCATTCCAGAAGGTGTAACTTACTGCTACAACCCAAAGTAAAGCCCCCAGTGCGGAAACGATAAAGCCTATCCACCATGCCTTATTCGGCTTATTCTCTACCGGTGTTAAAATATCATCCGTAATCTTTGCATACGTGATGTTATTTCCGGTGATTAATGGCTCTCTTAATATTGATTCGTTATGTCCTGACATATTATATTTTCTTTAATATCAGCTTACGCTTGTACTGTATCTGTATTTCTAATTTTTGTCATATATCCAACACCTGGCTGAACGTTAAGTTCCTCCAGTACATAGTAAGTACGCTCACTACGTAATGCTTTAGAAACTTCCGATTCCGGATCGTTACCATCACCAAAGATGATTGCATTTGCTGAACACGCTTGCTGACAAGCCATTTTAATATCGCCATCTTTCAACGGACGCTTTTCAATCTTAGCTTTCAGTTTACCTGCCTGTATACGTTGAATACACATAGAGCATTTCTCCATTACCCCTCTTGAACGTGTAGTCACATCTGGATTAAGTACCAGCTGAGTGAACTCATTGTTCAGATAATTATCGAAACGGGAATCGTTCCAGTAGTTGAACCAGTTGAAACGACGCACTTTGTAAGGACAGTTGTTTGCACAGTAACGTGTTCCAACGCAACGGTTATAAGCCATGTGGTTCAAACCATCTGAAGAGTGTACCGTTGCCAGTACCGGACAAACTGTTTCGCAAGGTGCATGGTCACAGTGCTGACAAAGCATTGGCTGGTGAACAACCGTTACTTTATCCATATTTTCCATGTGAGCGATCTCTTTCTCCTCAGTTACGTTCTTGCCTTCTTCTTCAAAGCTGTAATAACGATCAATACGGATCCAGTGCATCTCTCTTCTTCTGCGAACCTCGTCACGGCCAACAACAGGAATGTTGTTCTCAACGTTACAAGCTACAATACAAGAACCGCAACCAGTACAAGCATTCAGATCGATTGCCATTACCCAGTTGTTACCTGGTTTCTCATATTTATCCCATAAATCATAAGATTTATGTTTTTCGCCATGGTTACCTGAACCAGCAGCAGGATCTTTTACATATTCTTTAAAAGTCGCTTCGCGGATAATATTTCTTCCTTCAAAGGAATAGTGTGTTTGCGTTTGAGCAAGTTCATAAGTCGAACCTGTTTTAGAAAGGCTTACCGTAGTTGCATATTGCAAGGTTCCATTAGTGAAACTTACAAAAGGGAAAGCGTTCTTACCCACATTATCTCCTGCCTTACCTACTTTCGTACGTCCATAACCTAAAGCGATGGAAACTGTTCCTACAGCTTGTCCCGGCTGGATCAATACAGGCAATTCAATTGTATATCCGTTTGCACCTTTAACTGATACAACGTCGAATTCCTTGAAACCCAATTTTTCAGCAAATTTAGGAGCGATAGCCACATAGTTATCCCAGGTTACTTTAGAAACCGGATCAGGTAATTCCAGAAGGAATGCATTATTTGCATGTTTACCATCACGCATTGGTACACTTTCATAAACCTGCAACTCAATATCTTTAGCTAAAGCTTTAGAGCTGTTTGAGATAGATTGTGCAACAGCAGCCAGTGACAAACTGAAGCTATAAGCACCTGCAGATTTTGCACTAGCAGAGAAAGCTCCCGTCTGCAACAAATCGTTCCATGTTTTACCCAAAGAAGGTAAAATATTTTTCTCCCAGTTGTTACGCACATATTGGTAATATTCCTGAACAGGGCCGTTAGACCAAACCAATAAACTTTGTTCTGCCTGGCGGGAATTAAATACCGGATTAATTGTTGGCTGTATTACAGAATAATATCCTTCATAAGCATTTGCATCGCCCCATGATTCCAGATAGTTCTGATTCGTTGCAATTACATCACATAAAGTAGAGGTCTCGTCTTTTCTATCAGAGAAAGAAACTTTTAACCCCACTTTAGATAAAGCATCTGTAAATGCTTTTGCATTAACTGCATCATAAGCCGGGTTGCTGTTCAGGAAGAAAACTGCAGCAACTTCGCCTCTGTTCATTTCATTGATCAGTTCTGCAAATTCCGCGTCATTTCCTGAATAACGTTTACATGGATTATCAAGATCAATTGTTGTTCCGTAACTGCCAATAGCAGCATTGATCGCATTGACAAGGATCTGTGTAGAGACATCATTCGATCCGGAAACCACAAGAGATTTTCCTTTATTCATTAACAATTCTTTACCTACCAGTTTCAATGCTTTATCTGCACTTGTATTGTTTGGCAAAGATCCACCAGGAAGATTGTTTCCAGTGATGGTATTATATAAGGTAATTAATGCAGGTCCTTCTTCAGATAACTTAATTGGCAAACGCGTATCTGCATTTGTACCAGTTAAACTCATCCCAGCCTCAAACTGGAAGTGACGAGACATTTTTCCTTTTGCTAAGGTTTTATAATTTCTGTTAGAGATATACTGGGCAGTAAATTCTTCACCGCTGATCCAGGTACCAAGGAAATCTGCGCCGAAACTTACAATCAGAACTGCTTTATCGAAATTATATTTAGGAAGTACAGCCTTACCGAAGCTATTTTCGTTCGCTTTAATGATACCGGTATAAGAAACAGCATCATACTG
>NZ_JAELTV010000207.1 GCF_016429005.1 Pedobacter sp. ASV19 | reverse complement strand
CCCCCCCCCCCCCCCCCCCCCCCCCCCCCCCCCCCCCCCCCCCCCCCCCCTTTTCAAGCAGAAGACGGCATACGCGATAGAGCTGCCTGTCTCGTGGGCTCGGAGATGTGTATAAGAGACAGTACCATAACCACGCCTCGCGGCGGACAATACCAGGTCAATTTGCCGGATGGCAGTAAAATCTGGCTTAATGCATCTTCTTCTTTAAAATACCCAACCCTGTTCAGCAAGAATGAACGCAGAGTTGAATTATCAGGAGAGGCTTATTTTGAAGTAGCGAAGATGACTTTCAACGCATCAGGCCATAAAAAAGCACGCATGCCTTTTATCGTCGTAACCAGCAAACAACAAGTCGAAGTACTTGGCACTCACTTTAACATCAATAGCTACGAAGACGAAGCCACGACCAAAACGACGCTGTTGGAAGGCGCAGTACGGGTTTCACAAGTCGGATCACGGAAAACTGTAAATCTGCTTCCAGGTCTGCAGTCCGTCCTAAACAACAATAACCTAAGCACGCGCGCAGTAGATACTGACGAAGCTGTAGCCTGGAAAAACGGATACTTTCAATTCAATGAATCAGATCTTGGCAGTATCATGAGGCAATTATCGCGCTGGTACAATATTGAAATCATTTTCAAAGACAACAAAAAAGCCGACGAACTTTTTCACTTTAAAGCTTCCAGAAATCTGGAACTGAATGAAATGGTTAAAATATTTGAACTCAATGGAATTAAACTCAAAATAGAAAGGAGGACACTTATAGTAGAACCGTAACCAAGCCCATTTTGCCTTTAATAAAAAAAACCGGAAGTGTTACGACCACTCCCGGATAAGTTTTAAAGGTTAAATAAAAGATCAATCCTGAAAGACCATATCAATTATCAACCAAATCGAAACAAACCACAAACTCCTTGAGGGGGATAAGGTTTGCTGCGACTAAACCAAACAAATATGAATAAAATTTTAGACACATTAAGGGTCATGAAATTAATTATGTGCTTACTCATTATCAGTTTCCAGGCCAGCGCTGTTGCTTTCAGCCAGAGCATTACGCTCAATGAAAGAAATGCCAGCCTGGAAAGCGTGATCAAAAAGATAGAACTGCAAAGCGGTTACTCCTTTTTTTACAAAATTGACCTGCTCAGAAAGAACGCCTCAAAAATAAACTTGTTTGTAAAAAATGCCACCGTTGATCAGGCTTTAGAGCAAACCCTCAGCAAACAACCCCTTACCTATATCATTGTAAACCGCAATGTGATCATTAAGGAGAAGCAAGCCGATAATGAAGAAAAGAAAATCCCCGAAGTTAAACGACCTGTAAAGGGACGTGTTACAGATGGTAAAGCACCCCTTCCGGGAGTCTCAGTAAGAATTGACGGAACCAATATCGCCACCATGACCGATGGCAACGGGAACTTCAATCTTGATTTGACACCAGGAACCTATCGTATTGTATTTACCTCCATCGGTTATGAAAGTAAACGTATTGAAACGGTTGTGCTCAATGATAACAATTCAGAAATAAACGTTGTCTTAAACCCAGCTATCGCCCAATTACAGGAAGCGGTGGTGATGGGTTATACCACTAAAAAGGCCAGTGAGATCACCGGTTCACTTCAAACCTTCAGTTCCCGTGAGCTTGAAGGCGTTACCTCTAATAACCTGATCTCTCAGCTCAAAGGAAAAATTGCAGGAATGTATATTACAGAGCCATCCGGCGATCCCAATAGTAAAGCTTCGTTTGTAGTCCGCGGGCAAGGTACTTTACCCATTGATGCAGCCAATGTACGCGTAACCAATAACCTGAACCCTTTGGTTGTCATAGACGGAATTATCTATTCAGATGTGATGTACCCAAGCGATATTGTTTCATCAACAGATATTGAAACGGTAACCCTGTTAAAAGATGCAGCATCCACAGCTATATTCGGTTCACGTGCCAGCCAGGGCGTATTGGTCATTACCACTAAAAAGGGTGTTTCCGGTCAGTCCCAGCTCAACATCAACAGCAGTTTTGGTATCAGCCAGAGAAACCAGGGTAAAATTCAGTTTATGAACAGCCAGGAGCTCTATGATTATCAACGCCAGATGCTTCTGAACTCCTATGCTATTAAAACAGAAAACTTAACTCAAGATGCTTATTTAGCTAAATATTTGCCCCCGGCATCTGTACTCGGAACCAACACCAACTGGAACGATCTGCTTTACCGCAACGGATTAACCAAAACGCTGGATATGTCCTTATCTGGCGGAAACGAAAAAACACGTTATTATTTTGGTGCCAACAACTATGATGAACAGGGGCCATTAAAGAATAATGACCTAAAAAGAAACAGCTTTAAACTCAATCTGGACCACAACATTACCAGTAAATTGAGTTTTAATGCAAATCTGGGTGCCATTTTCGATAAAGGCGACGCCAATCAGGTAACCGGTTCCCCTACTTTGCTGCCATGGTATACCCCCAACAATCCGGATGGAACACCTAAAAAAATAATGGGCTCTGATGCCTTAGGCTCTCCAAGCCAAAATCCACTTTACGACTTGCCTTACAACTCCACAATTACCAATACCCAACAAGTCCTGGGCGTATTTTCTGCAAAATACAAAATGTATGACTGGCTAACCCTTTCCTCAAATAACTCTTATAACACTACATACATTACAACCAATACCTATAAAGATCGATTGTCTCTTGCCGGAGCAGCCGATAAAGGAAGTTTAATACAGAGAAAAACCAATTCTTATTCCTTCTTAACCTCGAACCTCCTCACCGCACGCAAGCAATTCGGTTTGAGTACTGTAGGCGGAATAGGTGGTTTTGAATACAATAAAGGTGGCAGTGAATACAATACACTGGCCGTTAGAAACATGCCGACAGGCATCAAAGTTCCTGCCGCAGCTTCCGAAGCCTGGAATACACTTTCAGGAAAATCATTCAATGGAGAGAAATTTGTAAGAGGATCCTACTCCTTGTTCACTCAAGGAGATTACAATTACGACGAGCGCTATTTCGTAAATGCATCTTACAGGATGGACTACTCTACCAATTTTGGTATCGACAACAGAGCAGGAAATTTCTATTCTTTTAGTGGTGCATGGCTGGCCAGCAATGAGCAGTTTTTGCGCGGAAACAAATACCTCACCAATTTAAAACTCAGAGCCAGTTACGGAACAAACGGCAAAATTGCCGGTGAAGACTTCCTGACAGAGAGTTTCTATAATTTTGCCTACCAATACGCTGGCGATCCTGCAGCGATCATCAATCAGTTGGGGAACAGACAAATTACCTGGGAGCGCGCTTATGTGACCAACTTAGGTATTGATCTGGGCTTATTTAATCGTATATCTATTTCGGCAGATTTTTACCGCAAACGCAATACCGATCTGTTGCAAAAAGTAGCCACTTCGTCTTTACTGGGCATACCTAGCCAGTACCAGAATATAGGCGCAATGCTCAACCGGGGAATAGAAATTGTATTAAATTCCAAAAACCTTGCAGGTCAGTTTACCTGGGAAACAGGGTTAAATCTTACCTTCAACACAAACAAAGTCGAAAAATTAAATGGAGGTCAGATCCTCTATGGCAATGCGGGAGTCATCAAAGAAGGCGACAATATTGCCAGTATTCACGCTGTAAAGTGGCTGGGAGTTGATGCTCAGACCGGGATGCCACAATTTGAACGCCTGGAACGCGACCCCGTAACCAATGTTATTACCCGAAAAATTGTAAATACGCTTGATGATGTCACCAAAGGTTTAACAGGCAATGATGCCAACATGCAAAACCAACTGATCGGAAATACGACGCCTTCGTTTTACGGCGGTTTACAAAACACGTTCGGCTATAAAGGCTTTGAACTATCTGTATTGTTAAACTTCGCTGGAAACTATATGGTATACAACAATTCCAGATCATCTTACTTCGCGTCTGATGGAAACAACGTCATTAAATACAACCAGATTAAACCCGCTGCCGGTCAGGTTATCTGGCAAAAACCCGGAGATCAGGCTACCGAACCCATGATTTATCGCAACCGTACAGACGGTGCCGATGCAAGCAGTTCAAGATTTTGGGAAGATGCAAGCCATATCCGGGTGCGTAACGTTCGTTTAAGTTACGCTTTACCCACTCAGCTCATCAGTGCAATTAAATTAAAAAGAGCAAACATTTACGTCAGCGGTGACAACCTGTTCATCTTTACTAAAAAGGGCTTTTATGGCGTAGATCCGGAAGGCGGACTGGCAGGTGATCAGAACAATTACGGCATAGGCGCCGGCTATGGCGCTAGTCGTAAATATCTTTTAGGTATACAGTTAACCTTTTAATCATGCAGACAATGAAGAAGTACATATTATCCATTTATATAGGTTTTGCAGCAATGATTTTATTGGGCTGCAAAAAAACGATCGACGAAAATATCCGTCCATTTAATGACAAGGCCGATGTTGAATTGTTAAGCACCCTTGATGGCCTTTCCAGTGCTACCAACGGTAATTATGCCTTACTGGTTACCTCCTCCGCCAATGATGCCTCTTATGATGCCAGCTGGTTTAACATGAGTGAACTAAAAGGAAACAACCTGTATGCCGTAACCCGCGCATTTCCCCAAACCAGAGACGATGCCTATACGTATGCCAATTCGCCGAGTCAGGGTGCAACCACCAGTTTCTGGCGCGTATCTTATCGTATTATTTCTGGCACCAATAAGATTATTGATGCTGTAAAAGACGGTGAAGATGCGGCACATGACCAAATTAAAGGAGAGAACTATTTCCTTCGTGCCCTGGCCTATTTTAACCTGGTCAGGATATATGGTCGTCCATATTACCAAAACAATGGTGACAATCTTGCAGTTCCTCTTTCTTTAAACTCCCTGGTAAATAAAAATTTCCAGCCAAAACGGAATACAGTTAAGGAGGTCTATGCCCAAGTCATTTCAGATTTGGAAAAAGCTGCAGCCCTAATGAATGTACCCAGATCTGGCAACCCGAATTACTACGCGAGCAAAGAAGCTGCATGGGCATTGTTGTCACGTGTTTATTTGTATATGGGCGGCACACCAACAGCTCCGCAAAACACCTACAATACAAAAGCTGCAGAATATGCAGACAAAGTGATTTCAGCAAATAAATATACCCTGATCACCGGAACTGCTTATACCAATGCATTTAACTCTGATAGTAAAACCAATAAAGAATTTATTTTCGATTTCAAACATGACGATGCCAATGGAAATTTCATCAATGAATTTCTGGCACCGAGAGATGTATTTGGAAACCCTTATCAAGGTGAATATACAGCATCACCAGATTACATGGCCCTCTTGAATCAGAATCCATCAGATCTAAGAATGAGTTTTATCACCGTTGAAACTGACAAAAGAATAACTGCAGCCGATAAAAGCAGAAATACAGTAAACAAATATAACTATCAGCAGATCTTTCCCCTGGGCGGATTTGATTTCAGTGCAAAAAGCAGAAGTGGAACCGCTTACATTCGTTTAGCAGAGATGTACCTCAACAAAGCAGAGGCTTTAGCCAAGTCAGGCAATACTGCCGATGCACTAATTGCCGTTAATGCTGTAAGGGTTAGGGCCAATGCACCGGCATGGACTACTGCCAGCTTATCAACTGCTGGTCTCACCGTATTTCAGGCCGTATTCAATGAGCGCCGACTGGAGCTGGCCTGGGAAGGAAATTCTTCATTTGACAATTTCCGCAATGGCTTGCCCTTGACAAGAAGTTATATAGATTATTTCTTCTCTGCACCTTTAACGATCCAGCCTGACGATAAACGCATTGTTTACCCAATCCCGCTGGTAGAGATTCAATTGAACCCAAATCTGCAACAAAATCCACAATAAAGACATGAAAAAACTATTCATCGGACTCATCTGCCTGGCTGCACTATCCGCCTCCGCCCAAAACCGGGAGATCGCGTTTCAGGAAGCCGATTGGAAAACACAACTGGCCGCAGCCAAAAAAGAAAACAAAATCATCTTTTTTGATGCCTATACCTCCTGGTGTGGTCCATGCAAAGTCATGGCCAAAGAAGTGTTTACAAAAGACAGCGTAGCTGATCTGTTCAACAACACCTTCCTCAATGTTAAATATGATATGGAAAAAGGTGAAGGCCCTGCATTGAAAGATAAATACGAAGTAAGTGCCTTTCCAACCTATCTGTTTATCAATGGAGACGGAGAAATCGTACATAAAATTGTTGGTAGTATGTCGGCATCTGAATTTATGCAAGAAGCCGGCAAAGCGCTAAAACCCGAAAGTACTGCATTCGGACTGGCCAAAAAGTTCAACAATGGCGATCATTCCGAAGCTACAGCAGTTGCTTATCTGGAAGCCTTGGAAAAAGCCTATGAAGCCGATAAAATGGGTAATGTAGCAAAAGTCTATTTTGATGGCCTTCCTGCATCAGCACTTATGGAGGAACATAATTGGAACCTTGCACTCAAGTACCTCAATAATCCTTCTTCTCAGGCCTTCGCCTATCTCTATGCCAATAAAGGAAAGTTGGAGTCAACATACGGAGCAGAAAAGGTAAACCCTTATTTCAGAAACACTTTTAGCATGGCAGTTTACTCTGTAAAAAGGGCATACGAAAAGAAAACAGGGCTTAAAGAAGCAAAAGAAAAGGTTGCAGCAATTAGAAAAATCCTGTCCGGAGGCACCAATTATTCCAAGCCCATGCTTACCCAGCTCGACCTGATCGAATATGCTGCCGCAGGACAGTGGGATAAATTCACCAGCCGCGTTGATGCTGTTTCTAATGACAATGATTTTTCTTTAAAAAACTATTTTATCATCGGAGCCGCTAACGATGTAGTTACCTCCGCACCAGCAGCACAATACCCGAATGCCCTGAAATGGGCCAGTCAGATAGAGAAAAGCAACCCCGATCTTTTCACCAGCATACAACTGGCCGACCTGAGAAAAAGAGTATTTAAAAAACAAGGAAAAACTGCAGAAGCAGAAGTCATGGCAACTAAAGCACAAGATCTCAGAAAAGAAGCCATGCAAAAAGGGCAGATGACGCCTCCAATGATGAAAGACTAATAAAAAACAAAGAACAATAAAAAAATGAAAAGAAGAGTAATTCTAGCGGTTGTCGCATTATTTATGATGATCAACTGCTTTGCACAGAATGGAAAAACAGTAACTTTTACAGGTACCGTTAAATTCCCCGATACCGAAAACAAATACCCGATTTACCTGGGCAAATACGAAGGTGAAGGCTTTAAAAGAGCCTTCAAAGCAATAGACAGTACAAAAGTAGATGCCAACAACAATTTCTCTTTCAAAGTACCGGCAGACAAGCCGGACTTTTACCAGGTACGTGTTTATTATTTTGACCGTATTGATTTCTGGGCAAATAAAGACAATATCCATGTCAACGTGCGTGGTATAGATACAGCAAAGATGAAAATCAAAAACCCGCCGTACATCTATATGGAAAACACATCAGCAGAAAATGATGTGATTAATGATGTAAACCTGGTAGGCTATCTTGACTATCAGCAAATGATTGCGGTAGGTCAGGAACAATACAGGGCAGGCCGCTCTAAAGATACGGTATGGATAAACTATATGAAAGACGGCTTCGACCGCATCAATAAAGACCGTGACTTCCGCATTAAATATATCGTTAACAAATACAAAGATCAACCCACAGTATTATATGCGCTGAACTATCTAAACCCTAAAAGAGACAGGGAACTCGTCATGTCTACATTAGACAATCTGACCAAAAAATTCCCTAACCTGGATCAGGCAAAGAAAAGGAAAAAGGAAATCCTGGACGGTATTGCACAAGAAGAGAAAATTGCCGACGGACAGAAAGCACCTGCTTTTGCTTATCCAGATGTAAACGGTAAAAAATGGGGACCTAAAGATTTCAAAGGAAAATATCTCATTATTGATTTCTGGGCATCCTGGTGCGGTCCTTGCCGCCAGGAGATCCCTCACTTAAAAGAAGTATACAGTAAATACAAAGACAAAGGTTTGGAAATCTTATCTGTATCTGTTGATGCAAAACCGGCTGACTGGAAAAAGGCAATGGCCGAAGAGAAAATGGGCTGGCCACAGATCAATGCAGTAGAATCTAAACCCGTAATGGCCGACTACCTGTTTAGTGGAATTCCTTACCTGGTTGTTGTGGATAAGGACGGAAAAATCGTAGAGAAAAATGTCCGTGGCGAGTCGTTAGATAAAGCCATGAAAAAAATATTTGGCATGTAATAAGCAACGGGCCAGGCTAAAATTCCTGGCTCTTTTTTCAAATAAACACCTAACAATATGAAGAAGATCGTATTAGCCCTGCTACTCCTAACCAGTTTATCTGCAATTAAAGCTCACGCACAGATGGAAGCTGCCCAAAAAATTAAATGGGACGTAGAAAAAAGCGCGGACATCAATATGCCGCTGGAAATGACTTGGGAAGTTTTCAGTAATAATGACTTACTTAAAAAAGCCTCGAATGGTTATGTAAGTACCATAGAAGTACTAGATGCAAATCCACCCGTATCCAGAAAGATTGTTTTTTCAAATGGCGGCAGCCGGGTAGAAAACATCACACAAAATGAACCACACAACAAGCTTATGGCCATAGATTTTGCAGACACCAACCTGCCTAAAGGCATTAAATCAGCAGAATTTGCTATTTTTTTAAAAGACAAAAATGGCAAAACGAATGTGACATGGAGAGGTATGGTGAAAGGTGATGCAGAAGCAAAAAAAGCCTTAGTCACGCAATTAACTGCAGAATTTGACAGCTATGCCTGTCTCTTATACACATCTGACGCTGCCGACGAACGTTAGCCGGTGGAGATGGGGGGGGGGGGGGGGGGGTGGGAGGGGGGGGGGGGGGGGGGGGGGGGGGGGGGGGGGGGGGGGGGGGGGGGGGGGGGGGGGGGGGGGGG
>NZ_JAELTV010000206.1 GCF_016429005.1 Pedobacter sp. ASV19 | reverse complement strand
CCCCCCCCCCCCCCCCCCCCCCCCCCCCCCCCCCCCCCCCCCCCCCCCCCCCCCCCCCCCCCCCCCCCCCCCCCCCCCCCCCCCCCCCCCCCCCCCCCCCCCCCCCTCTCAATCCCCCGCCCACCACCGAGAACTACACCGGCTAACGTTCGTCGGCAGCGTCAGATGTGTATAAGAGACAGGGTTAAGGCAAAATTTGAAGCAGAGGCCGTGGGCGTACTTCATGAGCATTACCATGCACAGGTTACTTTTGTAGAAAGCGGTGTTTTTGAAATGACCATTGGTGACGAAAAGAAAATTATAAAAAAAGGAGATGGTTTTTACGCGCCACCCCATGTCATCCATGGTTGTGTCTGTATTGAACCAGGTATATTGATTGATGTATTTAGCCCACACCGGGAAGACTTCCTTAAAAGCTAAACTAACCCATACAACTATAAGCTAAAGATGAAAACCATATTTTTAATGATCTGCCTGATATGGGCGGGGCAGCTGAGTATTGCCCAGGAATTTAAGAAAGTAAGTTACCCCGAAGGTTTTACGGAACAGTTGAACCTGGTGTACACCACCGTGAATGGCTGGGAAGGAAAATTAGACCTTTACCTCCCCCTTTCGCAGAAAAAAGGCAGTCCGCTGGTCATTAATATCCACGGTGGCGGCTGGAACAAGGGTGTTAAAGAATCACAGACCGGCTTTTCGGCATTCTTTAACAGAGGCTATGCCGTAGCCAACATAGAATATCGTTTAACCGGAACAGCAAGGGCACCAGCTGCTGTTGAAGACACCAGGTGCGCTTTGATCTACCTCATCAGAAATGCCAAAAAATTCCATATCGATGTGAACAGAATCGTGATTATGGGCAGCTCTGCCGGTGGACATCTTGCCCTTATGGGCGGCTTGCTGGAAAACAATCCAATCTTCGACAGCAATTGTCCAGGCGTAAAAAACATTAAAGTAGCCGCTATTATTGACAAGTTCGGGATCACAGATGTTTGGGATTGGGCCTATGGACCTTATAAAACCAGTACCTCTGCAACCAGCTGGCTGGGCGACAAAGCAAAGGATCAGGAATTTGCTAAATCTGTATCTCCGCTGTACCAGGTTAAAAAGAACAGTCCGCCAACCTTCATTGTACATGGAGATGCAGATCCGATTGTGCCCTATCAGGAATCTATAGCCTTAAAGGCCAAATATGACGAACTGGGTGTTAAATGCGATTTTATGACCGTTAAAGGAGGTTTACACGGTAAATTTTCTAAAGAAGACGATGAGGAACTGACCAGAAGAATCATGGCCTTTTTAGACAGTACAGGCCTTTAAACACAAAAAAGCAACATGAAGATCAAAGGATTAAGATGGTATATTATTGCGCTGATTGCTCTGGCAACAGTGATCAATTATATCGACAGAAGTGCAATCAATATCATGTGGCCCTATATCTACAAAGATTTTGGAATTGCTGACGCAGATAATAAAAGCGCACTGGCACTCCTCACTACATTTTTTATGATTGCTTATGCACTGGGGCAAACCTTTACAGGAAAACTGATGGATGCTGTGGGCACACGTATCGGGATGACCATATCCATTATTGGATGGAGTATCTCTATTGCATTACATGCCTTTGCCAGATCACTACTTTCCTTTAACCTCTTTCGGTTTATGCTGGGCTTTAGCGAAGCCGGGAACTGGCCAGGTGCCACAAAAAGCAATGCAGAGTGGTTTCCCGCAAGAGAAAGGGCCATTGCCCAGGGCATATTCGGTGCCGGAGCCTCTCTGGGATCCGTGATCTCTGCCCCCATTATAGCCCTGCTATATGTTGCTTTTGGCTGGAAAATGACTTTTGTACTGATCGCAGGGCTTGGATTGATTTGGATCATCCCTTGGTTATTCATCAATAAAGCAACACCAGAAAAACACAGCTGGCTTACAGAAAAGGAACGGAACCATATTTTGGATTCAGATCCAGGATCCGCAAAACAAACAGAAGAAGCCTCGGTACTTGGCTGGAAAGAACTTTTGAAATTCAGGAACACCTGGGGCATCATTATGGGCAGGTTCTTCATTGACCCGGTATGGTGGCTCTTTGTAACCTGGTTACCTACCTTTCTGAAAGAACAGTTTCTTTTTGACATTAAACAAATCGGTGCATTTACCTGGCTGCCCTATCTCTTTGCCGCCGCAGGTAGTTTACTGGGGGGATATCACTCCTCGCGTCAAATCAAAAAAGGCGTGCCTGCTGTTAAAGCAAGAAAGAATGCCATTGCTGTTGGCTGTTTTTTAATGCTTCTCGCACTTGTGGCCATTCTATACTTTCTAGATACTTTAAAAGACAGACCCAGCCTGGCCATGGTTTTAATTGGCATTACTCTTTTTGGTTTTCAATTCCTCATCGGAAATTTACAAACCTTACCAAGCGATTATTTTAATGGCAAAAATGTAGGTACCATAGCCGGAATGGGTGGTACAGCCGCTGTAGCAGGGACCTTGCTCACCACCTGGGCAGTTCCCGTCATCACCCAAACCAGTTATGTGTCCTTTTTTGTACTTGCCGCAGTGCTCGTACCCATCACCTGGCTCTGTGTAAAATATATAACCTCAAAAAAAATACATTCTTAATTTATGAATATGCGTTTAAAAGACAAAGTAGCAATTGTAACCGGTGGATCCAGAGATATTGGCAGAGCTGTTTCCATACAACTGGCCAGACAGGGCGCTAAGGTAGTGATCAACTACCACAGCAATATAGAGAATGCCAACGAAACCCTTCATCAGATTAAAAAAGACGGCGGTGAAGCCATCATTGTAAAAGGCGATGTGACCAAATCAGCAGATATAGCACAACTGATTGCGGAAAGCCATAAGGCCTTTGGAAACAAAATAGATATCCTGGTCAATGTAGCCGGCGGTATGGTCGCCAGAAAAGCGACGGCAGAACTCGACGAAGCTTTCTGGGATCAGGTGATGGACCTCAATCTTAAAAGTGTCTTTCTCGTATCCAAAGCCACCATCCCCTCTATGGACTCAGGTGGTTCCATCATCAACCTGTCTTCACTGGCTGGAAGAGATGGAGGTGGTCCGGGTGCAAGTGCTTATGCAACCGCAAAAGGGGGTATCATGACCTATACCCGTGCACTTGCAAAAGAACTTGGCCCAAAGAATATCCGCGTAAATGCAGTGCTTCCCGGAATGATCGCCACCACTTTTCATGATACCTTCAGTAAGCCCGAAGTACGGGTAAATGTAGCCAATGCTACCTTACTGAAAAGAGAGGGTACGGCAGAAGAGGTGGCAGACCTGGTGGTCTATCTCGCCTCTTCTGAATCCAGCTACCTCACCGGAACTAATATCGACATCAACGGGGGATTGAATTTCTCCTAAATACAAAGGGGCTGCATGAGCTTGCAGCCCCATATTAAAATAGCGCCTCGCCAGACCACAACTAACCAATATAAACCTAATCATTATGAATGCTAAAGTTTACTTTAAGAGCATTTTGCTTGCCGTACTGTGCTGTTTTTTGTCAAAGCAGCAGGTATATGCCCAAACCAAGGTTACTGTTCAGGGTATTGTTAAAACATCGGACGGGGCAGCTTTACCAGGCGCTTCTGTAAAAGTTAAAAACTCCAAACAAGGTACCGTAACAGATCCTTCTGGTGGTTTTACCCTCACTGTCGAACCTGGACAAGTACTGGAGATCAATTACCTCGGTTATCAGCCCCAGTCTTATACAGTTGCAAAGAACGAAACCATCCATATTACCCTGCTGGAACTTCAGAATACGATGGAAACCGTAGTCGTTATTGGCTATGGTACACAGAAAAAATCTTCGGTAACTGGTGCTGTAGCCAAACTGAACAACGACAACCTGAATCAGATCCCGGTAGCCAGGGCAGACCAGGCACTGGCGGGCAAACTCGCAGGTGTACAAATTCAAACCACCGATGCTACAGTCGGTGCTGCCCCAGTCATTAAAATCCGTGGTGCAGCCTCTATAACAGCAGGTACAAACCCACTCATCGTTATTGATGGTTATCCTGTTCCAACAGATCTCTCTGCCGTAGACATGAACAATGTACAAAGTATAGAAGTGTTAAAAGATGCGGCTTCAGCAGCCATATACGGCTCAAGAGGCGCCAATGGTGTCATCCTCATCACCACAAAATCTGGTAAAGATGGTAAAACTGTTTTTGGCTTTAACAATGCCACTGGATTTAAAAGCGTGTATCGCCGTTTGGATTTTCCAACGCTATCCCAATGGGCAGACCATGTCAAATCAGTAAACAATGGAAAACTATCGCCAGAAATCCTTGCCGCACAGAAATTTGATGTCCCAACAGATCCGCAAGATATTGTGTTCCAGACCGGCCTGTTCCAAAATACCCAGGTTAACCTGAGTGGTGGTAGCCCAACCGTAAAATACTATGTTTCTGGAGAAGCCCTATATGATAAAGGTGTTATCCTGAAAAACGACTATAAAAGATATGGCGGACAAGCCAATATCGACATCACCCCCAATAAAAAATGGAAGATCGGCATCAGCCTCACCCCTTCTTATACAGCTCAAAATACCCCAACATATAAACTACATGACCTGCTCCGATCCTTCGCAACCTGGCTACCCTTATATGCAACAGACACCATTTCAAAATATACAGGCTTACCGGTTGGGGCTATAGTCAATCAGCGTGCGTTCGATCCTTCTACAAATCCAAAATACAAAGGCATCAACCTGTCTGCTACAGCCAATAACAATGGTTATACCAATCTGGCAGGTATTGAAAACACCACTTACACCTATAAAACACTGGCCAACGCCAATGTACAATATAACTTTTCCGACGCACTCTCTCTAAAAGTATCCGGCGGCGCATTTATCAGCAATTCCAGCACAGAATTCTTTCAGAAATCCTGGGCAACCAGAGACCCTAATTTACAAGGAAGTGCTGTAGCGCAAGCCTCCACGAAAGGTACGCTGGCCAATACACAAACCGTTGATCTTTTAAATGAAAACATCCTGAACTATACCAAAAGCTTTGGGAAACATGATCTGAATGTGATTGCAGGTTTCACGGTACAATCCACAAAGATCAGCAATAGCAATTCTGCAGCCACCAATTTTGCTACAGACGATATCCCCACACTAAATGCAGGAACCTTAAGTGCTTTAAGTTCTACAGAAGAACACAATGCATTGGCCTCCGCCCTCTTTCGGGCAAACTATGCCTACGACAATAAATACCTCATCTCTATCGGGTCCAGATGGGATGGCAGTTCAAGGTTCGGTGCTAACAACAAATGGGGCTACTTCCCTTCTGCCTCTTTGGGCTGGAGGATCAGCAATGAAGATTTCTATACCAAAGGCGCTTTTGTTAACGACCTGAAGATCCGCGCAAGCTACGGGGCCACCGGCAACAATAACATAGGAAACTATAAAGCCTATGCCAATGTAAATACCGTTGGCGCTATTTTAGGCGATGCAACCAGCTTAGGCTTTAACTCCAGTTTCTACGACAACCCTAATTTAGGATGGGAAAGAAGTTTCAGTTTTAACGGCGGCGTAGATATGGCTTTTCTAAAAAACAGATTTACACTTACACTAGATGCCTATAAATCCACCACCAAAGACCTCCTATTTTTTCTGCCGATCAATACCATCACCGGAAGTAGCGGAGTGTGGGTAAACAGCGGAGAAGTACAAAATCAGGGTCTCGAGTTTGAATTGAATGCTAAAATTATAGACCAGAGTAATCTGAAATGGAACGTGAGTGCCAACGGCGCCACCAACAAGAATAAAGTAAACAACATCGGCAACAGCAATACCATCATTAGCGTTGGCGATCCAAAAAGACCCAATTACTTTATCGCAAAGGTGGGCAGCCCATTGGTTCAGTTTTATGGCTATGAATATGACAGCGACATCCAGGTTGGCGGAAATTACTGGCCTACCAATGTGCACTCCGACAGGATAATTGCCCGTGATATTAATGGCGATGGCGTAGTTAATGATCAGGACCGTGTGGTTTTAGGACAGCCGACCCCCAAATTTACCTGGGGCTTAACCAACAACCTGAAGTACAAAAACATAGACCTGAGTTTTGTATTGCAGGGTTCACACGGCGCAAGTGTTTTTAATGCCGATCCTAACTACTATGAAACCCAGTTCTCCGCCACCGGAACTTCCGCCTACCTCTCCCTTCCCACTGCTTTACAGGCCAAAACAAAGTATAAAACAGAAAGCCGCTATGCCATAGAAGATGCTTCTTTTATTGTGCTCCGGAACGTCAATATAGGCTATACTTTTTCAGACAGAGTGATGAAAGCCATCAAGGCCTCCAACTTAAGGATCTATGTATCTGCAGCGAATCTATGGTACAAATTCGCCAAAGGCTATTCAAGCTATAATCCAGAGGGCGTAAATGAATATACAGATGATCCCCTTAAGAATGGATATCAGCGCGGTGCTGCTCCTGTAACCAGAAATATCACATTTGGTGTAAATGCTAATTTTTAATTATGAAAACGAAGATCTTCATCGCCTTAATACTTACAGTAAGTTTTAGCGGCTGCAAAAAGTTTCTGGATGAGAAACCAGTATCCAACCTGATAGAACAAAATTATTACCGCAATACCGACGAAGTAGAAACCGGTGTTATCGCCTGCTATGATGGGCTCCAAAAGGTATACGACATAGAATTTAAGCTCACAGAAATCAAGGCAGACAATACCTCTGGCGTATCTCTTGAAGGAGACTGGGGAGCTATTAAATTCTTTAGAGACGGTTCTTCCAATTTTTTCCTCCTCGATTTCTGGCAGCGCTCATTCAATACCATTGCCCGTTGCAACCTCGTACTCAAATACCTGGACAGAGTGAGCGATCCGGTAAAGAAAAAATACTTTGAAGGAGAAGTCAAATTTATACGTTCGCTTATGTATCTAAACCTGGTGAGGTTATATGGTGATGTTCCCCTCCTAACGGCTTCAATTAATTTTGATGATTTTGAGAAATTTAAACGCATCAGCAAGACAGAGGTCTACAACCAAATCAAAACAGATTTACTCATTTCTGTGGATAACTGCCCTGCCAGCTGGCCAACTGCACAGGTAGCCAGGGTAACTAAAGGCGCTTCCCAGGCTTTACTAGCAAAGGTTTATCTGACTCTAAAAGAATATGACCTTGCTAAAGCGCAATTGGAACCATTAATCGGTGCCAATTATAAAGGCAGCACCTACCAGCTCAATCCAAATTATGCCGCAATATTTAGCACAGCTTCAGAAATGAGCAAGGAAATTGTATTTGCCGTTCGCTATAAAGCAAGCGCAAATGGAGAAGGTAATTCCTTTTCATACGAATACAGCAATAACGGAGATGCCCGTAATGTTAAAGCTTCAATTCCATATCAGGCTTTATTTGAACCTGCAGACGTAAGAAAAGCCAGTACCTTCAATTCAGCTAATGGCTTGTGTACAAAATTCCTGGATCCAACAGCACCACAACGAGATGCAGGCAATGACTTCCCTGTACTCCGCTTTGCCGATGTACTGCTGATGTATGCTGAAGTTTCCAATGAAATCCAGTCAACACCTGATATTACCGTATTGCAGCCGCTCAATGAGGTCAGAATAAGGGCAAATGCAAGTCCATATAACCTAAGCTCCTTAGGATCGAAAGAAAATGCAAGGGCTTTGATCTTTAAAGAACGAAAACTGGAGTTTGGGTTTGAAAACCAGAGATGGTATGATTTGGTGCGAATGGATCAGGCCACTACAATTTCTATCCTGAAAGCCTATCTTACCGAAACTGGAAATCCCGGCATAGATGTACCAGCCTACAGGCTTATCTTCCCTATTCCACAAACAGAAATTGATTTAAGTAAAGGTAATCTTACTCAAAACCCAGGTTTTAATTAATAAAGGCTGTCATGTTAAATAAAAAAATGCAACACAAAACACTAGATATTAAATAATTAATAGGTTTAAAGCACAATAGAGCAATATTATTTTAAAATAAATTTAACATGGCAGCTAAATTTTTCTATCTTTGCAGCCTCTTCAAAAGGAGAAAGATTCCGTAGCTCAGCTGGTAGAGCATTACACTTTTAATGTAGTGGTCCTGGGTTCGAATCCCAGCGGGATCACAGAATAGAGTTTAAAGCGCACTTATAGTGCGCTTTTTCTGTTTAAAGTGCTATCTGACAGCACTTTTACAAATAAGCAGTATGAAGTAATTTGAAGTAATTTTAAAATAATGGTGGCCTTTTCAGTGGCCCGGTTTAATACTTAAATTGGGCCACCATTTATTCTAAAAGCTTTGTGACGTAGGTTTTAAGGAACTCAATGTGTCTTTCCGGTAAGAGCCGGATTGTATTTGATCACTTAAAAATTGTAAAAGATGAAAAGCAATCAGAAGCTTTCTCTGCTGTTTTGGTTGAGGAACAGGAAAAATTCAAAAGATGGCAAAGGCCATCTTTATGTAAGAATCACCATTGGTAGCCAAGAAGAGGAAATTCCATTAGCCAGAAAAATTCATCCTCATTTTTGGGACGTTGTGAACAAAAAGGATACCGAATCCGGTCCTGATGCAAAAAAAACAAATGCAAAAATTGATCAGGCGAGGGTTGATTTGGACCGGCATTTTACAGTGCTTCAGTCCCAGTTTGAGTATATAACTCCTCTAATGCTCAAAAACGTTTATGAGGGAAAGCCAGCTCTCTTTAAAAAAAAGGAGAAAGCACTACCTGTACCCGAAAATCAAACGATTCTCCAGGCGTTTGACGATTATATTAATATTTTTCAAAAAAGAGTAGAGGACAAAACAGCCTCCTGTCTCTTATACACATCTGACGCTGCCGACGAACGTTAGCCGGTGTAGGTGTCGGTGGTGGGCGGGGGAGTAAGGGGGGGGGGGGGGGGGGGGGGGGGGGGGGGGGGGGGGGGGGGGGGGGGGGGGGGGGGGGGGGGGGGGGGGGGGGGGG
>NZ_JAELTV010000205.1 GCF_016429005.1 Pedobacter sp. ASV19 | reverse complement strand
CCCCCCCCCCCCCCCCCCCCCCCCCCCCCCCCCCCCCCCCCCCCCCCCCCCCTTTTAGATGTGTATAAGAGACAGACCTACAGCTGAAAAGGCTATTACCTCACCTGGGTTTACCGAAATAGAAAATTTCCCTGCAGAACTTGTCTGGGTTACCTTGGAGGTTCCCTTTACAGAAACACTGACCCCAGGCAGAGGTCCCGATGCATCCCTTACTGTCCCCGTAAGAGTCTGCTGTGCAAATGCATGTACTGTTAACAAAGTTAACAACAACACATTAAAACACGTTAAGTAAATTTTTCTCATGTTGATTAAGTTTTGGTTAATAATTCGATTTAGTATAATTTGTTGGTGGTATTTAAGCTAAAATTCTGCGCCCTTAATTGTTAAAGTGACTGTGTTCAATGACTAAACTGGCCGCTGCTAATAATTCCGCGTCAGCCGCTAATTCTGAGAGCACTATAGAAGTTTGATCGGCTATCCTCGGAATACAAAACTCATTAATAGCCTGTTGAATAGGTGGTAAAAGAATTTTACCTGCTATAGCACCACGTCCACTGAGTACAATACATTCCGGATTCATAATGTGTATTAAAGTAGCCAGTCCTTTTCCAATAAGAAAAGCGGCATCTGAAAGAATAGAAACAGCCAGTGGATCATATTGACTCGCAGCTTCCAGGAAAAGTTCACCAATATTCCTGCTCTGATCTTTAAAAAGCTCCCGCATGCTTGTTGCTGCCCCAGCCTCTATCTCAGCTTTTGCACGCTGTGTCATAACAAGTAAAGAAGTCTCCACCTGTAAACAGCCTCTTTTGCCGCAAGAACATAAATTGTTGGTGTTGGACAATGGAATATGGCTAAACTCTCCTGCATAACCACTGCTTCCACGATACAGCTGACCATTAATGATCATGCCCAAGCCTGTACCCCAGCCTATATTGGCCACCATCACATCCCTTTTACCAACTGCGGCTCCAAAATTAAGTTCGGCCATTGCAATCAAACTGGAATCGTTATCCATAAATACAGGAAGACCAAGTTTAGCCATCAGGTATTTTCCCAGATGTGAACCATCTTTCGTCTTCAGATGAGAATGATTTACTCCATCCTCTACACTGATAAAACCTGGCATACCAATGCCAATACCAAGAAGCTTTTCCTTATCAATACCTGAAGCCTCCACATGTTCATAAATAAATGAAACCAATTTATCCACTGCATCCGGATCATCAGTAATAGAAAGCTCAAGTGTTTTAATCGGAAGAACAATGGCGTTAGAAAGATCATAAATCACCATTCTGGCGGTTAACTGATCCATGGCAACAGAAACAATATAACGTTGCATCTCCGGATTGAGGAGAAATAAAGAAGCTCTTCTACCTCCAGTAGAAGGTGCAAGCCCCTGTTCCCGTACATAACCATCCTGAACCAATCCATTCACCACCTTAGTCACCAATGGTAAACTCTTCTTTGTCATCTTACTGAGTTCAGTTAGAGAAAGCGGACTTCTATAATAAAGTTTCTTTATTATATCAGCCCTCAGAAGATGTCCTTTTTCAATGGTTGCAGTCATTTGGTTTGGTTAGCAAGACCAAACTTAATAAATAACAATCAAAAAACAAGAATACTTTTTAATTTATTTTTTAAGTACCTTAATGTTCTTTAAAAACTACAAGAACTTTTATACAAAAAATGCGGTCCTAAGCCCAAAAACCCTGAGCTTTAATGGTTCCGCTAAAGTCTTCCCTTTTTCTTATATACTTTCTTAACTCTGTAACAGTCGGGATATGCCCTGTAATATATACGCAATGATTTTCAAGAGGCTGCTCATCAATCCAGGAAAGTAATGAAATATCCCAACTTTTTTCCAAAACCGGCTGTAAACCCGTCACAAAATACTCTTTGAAAGCCTCCATATGTTTAGTTTCACTAAAACTCACCGCACCGTAAACTTCTGTCTTACCTTTGGCCAGTTGTTGCAAGGCAAGAAAATGTCCAATACTACTGCTATCCCCAAGACAAAGCAAAGGTTTATCTTCAGCAGGTTTATGCAAGGTTGATCCTACACCAAGGTATAAAATCGCGTCACCTTTTTTTAAAGAAGAGGCCCATTTACTCCCAGGCCCATCATGCGAAGAGTTAACCAGTAAGGTGCAGGTGTGTGTCTCCGCATCCCACATGGTGGGCGTATAATCCCGATATATATAATCGCCCACTCTAACCTTCATATGCTGAACGCTCTGCCATTTTTCCATATTCAAACCGGGCAGGTGCAAATCGATTTCAAAAAACGTTGCCGGATCCCATGCCCTGACTTCCAGTACATGACCTGTTCTGGAAAGTTGCCTTTCCATCATCTCCATTGCTTTCTTTTTTATAATGTTCATTACCGTAAATTATACTACAAAACAACGGCGAAAACAGCTGTAAACAATAGAATATCCCTGGTTAGGATTGGACTATTCGCGGTAAAGCTTTCTGAACTGTAGTGGCGGCATACCAGATAGCCTGGTAAAAAGACGTGAAAAGTAAGTATGATCATCATAGCCCAGTGAAAAAGCAATCTGTTTCACATTGGCGCTACTATAAACAAGCAGACGCTTCGCTTCCAGGACAACTTCATGATGCACCCAATAACTTACCGGACTTCCTGTTTCTTCTTTTACACATTCATTGAGATAGGAAAGAGACAAGCATAGCTCCGATGCATAGTCAGAAGGCCGTTTCAAAGATTTAAAATTTGTGCGCAGTATTCTTCTAAATTGGCGGGTAATTACCTGAGGGCGCAGGTTCCGGATATTTCTTTGAGGTTCACCAAGAAGGTAAATCTCAGCAATCATGCCCACATAAGCAGAAACTAAAGCACGAAGGGTAGTGTCACTTACAAAGGATTGTTCCTTCCTTGTAAAGAAAAGATAAAGAAGTTCCGCACATTGCCTGATTTGCCCAAGATCCGTTATTTCTGGCCTGACCGGCCTTTGCTGAAAAATAAACTCCTCAAAGACGGTCCGGTATCTGGATTCAACCATTGAAGTATCCACCGCCAGGAACCAGCCAGAAGTCTGCTTAAACTCAAGAATCTGATGCGCCTGAGCTGGCAAAATATAAAAAATACCCGCCCCATTCAATTCTATTTCCTCAAAATCGAGTATCATTTTACTCTTTCCCGACTCCTGGAAAAGAAAAATATAGTGATCGTCCCGGTGCATCGTGGATGGAATTTTCCCACGTTCCGATGCAGCAGAGATATAACTCATCATAATGCCTTTATCTGTTCTCTCCTGAAGTTTATGGACAGGGATATTGGTATTTTTTGGGGTCATATTGCATTTGAATTGGACAGGTAAAGAAACAAAAAAACATATATATCTTACTATATTCTACGTTATATACTTTAACTTCTGAAGCATACATCCATTGAAAGTAAACATCAAAAATGACGGCATTAATGTCCGCCTTACTATTGAAAATCAAGCTTCTGTACTTGGAAAGACAGGCATGATTTCTTTTACGCTCATTGGATTAATTATTATAGGAATTGCAATAGCCGAATGGCTTCTTGGCCTGCTCATCATGGGCACACTTTGGTGCATGTTTTTTGGGTGGCTTACCCTGTGGAATTTTTATGGAAAAGAACTGCTGGTGATCAACACCAAATCTCTTAGTTATCAACATATTTATGGCTTCTACAAAACCACACAGATCACAAAAAAGATCCATAAAGCATTAAACATATCATTAGTTCAGGCCGGCATGCATCACGAGGCCGAACATTTCAACCTTATTTTTGAATCTTATAATGCCAGTGATCTTCCCGAAGAAATTTATCGTACCGCGCTGTCCATTTCCAGAGAAGATCTCGACATTCTGAAGATCAATATACGCCAATTGTATTTCGAGAAAGTAGACCCCGACTTTTTCAACCAACCTTATATGCTGAATTAAACGACTTCAAGATTCAAAAAATTAATCTCTATCTTTATCTATGCTTATGAACAGAGGTTCCCTGCTTTTATTCTGGTCTGCTCTCGCAGCCTTTCTTTTACCGGCATTGTCCTCTCCTGCGCAGAAAAATTATAAAGTTATACCATTGCCGCAAGCCATCAACAGCATCAATGAAGAATTTTCAGGTATGTCGTTGTACGACAATCGGCTGTACTTATTACCGCAATACGGAAGCCATAAAGAAAGCAAACTGGACAGCGCATTTAACATTTACAGCCTCCATACAGACAGTGTAAGCCGCGTAATAGATGGAAAAGACACTGCCTTAACAGCATTCAAAACCATAAAAGTCAGAAATCTGAATCAGTTACCCGATTCTGTAAAAGCTTATTACGAAGGATTTGAAGCTATTATTGTTTTAAAAGACCAGGTATTTTTATCCATAGAAACCAATGACAATTATGATTACTGTTTCCTATTGAAAGGCAAACTCGATAAAAAAACAGCACAAATTTTTATAGACCCGACACACTTCATTTCAATAAAAAGATACCCTTATATAAAAAATGCTGGTTTTGAAAGCCTGACTTACCTGCCCGCCCAAAACAAGCTTCTCACTATATATGAATTTAATGGGATGGAAAATGGTGGCCGGGCTTACCTGATCGATACTGCATTAAAAAAAGAACCTGAGAGAATTAGTGTTCCATTTCTTCCATTCCGGATCACGGATATTCAAGCCACGCATAAGGGCCAGATTTACGGCATTAATTATTACTGGAATGGAGATTATGACGCCTACCTGGACAACAATATTTTAAGGCATGAGGAAGGGCACTTAAAGGAACTCGTTCCTGATTTAAGGGACAGTCTAAACCAAAATCCAGATTATTTGAAAGAGAAAACGACTTATTACGCGCGCATTGTAATGCTAGCGAACTACAAAGCCACCAGTTGGAAGCCGGTAACCTCTTTCGACCCAAAAAAGAACAATTGGGAAGGCATCAGCCTCTTTAGAAAAGGTGCATTAACCATTACAGATGCCAACAGGAGCAAAAAACAACTCACAACTCTGGCCTATTTTGATTTTCCATAAAAAAAGCCTCCTACACCATCCCCACCATTCTTCTTTTTTACCTAAATCCGACCAATAGACAGCAGCAATATGTCTACTTTTGTCAAGTGTATTTATTACACTAACACAAATGAAACCCTCGTGTACGGACAGTACGAAAACTGACCTGAATAAAACCAGGTCGCATGTGATGGCTTCAACAGTAATAATTTTATATTGATGAAAAAAAGTCTACTAACGCTTACGCTCGGCGGTCTGGGTATAGGCATCACAGAATTCGTGATGATGGGGCTGCTTCCAGATATTGCCAAAGATCTTTCCATAACTATTCCTCAGGCTGGTCACCTCATTTCGGCCTATGCCCTGGGCGTTGTGATCGGTGCACCACTACTTATTGTCATTGCAGGAAGCTATCCTCCAAAAAAAATCCTGATTGCTTTAATGATCATGTTTACAGCATTCAATGCACTTTCTGCTTTTGCACCTGGCTATCATACGCTATTTATCGCCAGGCTTCTTGCCGGACTTCCGCATGGTGCATTCTTTGGTGTTGGCTCTGTTGTGGCCAGTAAAATCGCAGAAAAAGGAAAAGAGGCACAGGCTGTATCATTAATGTTTGCTGGCTTAACGATCGCCAATATAGCTGGAGTACCGTTAGGCACCTATATCGGTCACCATTTTCTTTGGCGGTATACATTCGTGATCGTCGTTGTTGTTGGTTTAATTACTCTATTCAGTTTAAAAGCATGGCTGCCGGCCTTGCCTGCAACTAAAGACCGGAATTTAAAACAGGAACTCGAATTTTTTAAACGCCCGGAAGCCTGGCTGATTATCCTCATGATTGCCATTGGAACAGGTGGTCTTTTCTCCTGGTACAGCTATATCGCTCCGCTGCTTACCGAAGTTTCGGCTTTCTCTGCAGATTCCATAACTTATATACTGGTCCTTGCGGGATTAGGTATGTTCGTTGGAAATCTCGCTGGAGGTAAACTTGCGGATCGCTTTTCTCCGGCCAATGCCAGTGTCGTTCTCCTGCTGATTATGGCCGCAACCCTAGTCATTGTTCACTATATTTCAGGTAATCAGATTCTTTCTTTAGTCATGACTTTTATAACGGGAGCAGTAGCTTTCGCCCTGGCATCGCCTATTCAAATGCTGATGATCAATACTGCAAAAGGATCTGAAATGCTGGCTGCATCTGTTAGTCAGGCCAGCTTCAACATAGGCAACGCCCTGGGTGCATTTCTTGGAGGTCTACCTTTAGCTGCGGGCTATGATTACACATCACCTGTATTTGTAGGAACTCTTATGGCCTTAACTGGTGCCGGTTTTGCCTGGATGCTGATCCTTAGAAACAAAAAAACACGGGGAATATTAGAAACAATAAAAAATTAACCAGTCCTTTGCAAGAATGAAACAAAGCCTAAGAAAAACTATATTCACCCTGGTCCTGATCAGCATTTCAACAATACTTTTTGCCCAACAATCAGTTTTTAGAACCAAGCTAAACGAGATCGTTAAAGCGCATAAAGCAACCATAGGCTACTCCTTACTCGATCTTCAAAACGGCGACACTGTTACTGTTAATGGTGCAAAACATTTGCCTATGCAGAGTGTTTATAAATTTCATCTGGCACTGGCTGTTCTTCATCAGGTAGACCAGGGAAAGCTTCAGCTCGATCAAAAAATCCTGGTTCGGAAACAAGACCTTCTGCCAAACACATGGAGTCCCTTAAGGGATAAATACCCGGCAGGAAATGTAAAAATCCCTTTAAGCGAATTGTTAAGTTTCACTGTTTCGCAAAGCGACAACAATGGCTGCGATATTCTATTCCGGTTAATGGGTGGACCGGCTAAGGTTCAACAATATATCCGTAGTCTTGGTGTATCTGAAGTTGCCATTTCCGCAACTGAAGAAGAAATGCACCGGGACGAACAAATGCAATTCACCAACTGGTCTACTGCCCGTTCGGCAACCCAGCTCCTGGGTATATTTTATGCCAAACCCATCCTCTCCAAATCTTCTGCTGATTTCCTCTGGAAAGTCATGAGCGAAACGACCACCGGACCAAATAAGATCAAAGGGCTACTCCCTCCGGCAACTGAAGTTGCACATAAAACAGGCAGTTCTGGCAGCAATACATCCGGCTTAACTGCCGCCACTAACGACATTGGAATCGTCACATTACCCAATGGAAAACATTTTGCCATAGCCGTGTTTGTGTCTATGACCACTGAGGATGAAAAGACAACTGATCGCATTATTGCAGAACTGAGTAAAGCGAGCTGGGATGAGTTGATGAGCAGGAAATAATCATACCTTTGTATGTCCAATGCTAAAAAACCTAACCATATTTAAATCTGCTGCGTTTGTATTTCTGTTCAGTCTGCTGATCTCCGTAAGGGCTTTTTCACAAGTCCCTGTTGAAGTCAATGACAATGTCAGCCAGCAGATTTTCTCATTCAACCAGATTGAAGTACTGAAAGATCCGGGAGGAAAGCTCAGTTTTGATCAAATCAGCAGTAAGGCATACAATAATCAATTTAAACCCAGCAAGACAAGTACGCCACAAGCTACGTCCTTCAATACGACCTATTGGTTCCGCATCCGGATCAAACATAATAGTAAAGCAGAGAAATACTTTTTATTAGAGTTTTTTGATCAAACCATAGATCATATTACCGCTTATATCCCACAAGACAACGGAACATATAAAACGAAAATATTCGGGGACCGTTATAAATTCAACCAAAGGGTGCTCAGGCATAAAAATTTTGAACTCCTGATCGACAATAAGAACGATCTTGTTCAAACCTATTATTTCAAAATCAAGTCTTCCCAGGTTGCCGATGCCATTATCGTACTCCGAAGTGCAGAATGGTTTATTGCTTATGCACTGAATGAATATTTCTTCTTTGGCATATTTTACGGTATGATTCTGGTTTTCAGTTTCTATAATCTGATTATGTTTATTGCCATCCGGCAAAAACAATATCTGTACTATGTCCTGTACAATTTAAGCGTAGGTCTGTTCGAGATGAGCAATGATGGTATAGCTTATCAGTACCTCTGGCCAAATGCTCCCGGGTGGAATCAGATTGCTTACGCCTTTGCCCTGTGTGCAGCCAGTATATTCGCATTACTATTTACGCGTGCGTTACTCTATGTAAAAGCTAAAGCACCACGGCTAAACCAGATTATTTTATGGATTATTGTATTGCGAATTGCATTTTTCTTATACAGCCTCCTGTTTAATCAAAATTTGTTCAGTTATAAGTTTATTGAGTTCATCCCGCTTTCAGCAGCCTTCTTTACAGGGATTTACATTTACAGTAAAGGTTATCTGCCCGCAAGATTCTTTGTATTGGGCTACGGATTTTTATTCCTTGGCTTTACCATGAAACTCTTGATTATGCTCCATTTTGACTGGCTAAATTTTGGGGTGATCAGCTATTATAGTTTGAGCTTTTGTTTTGTACTTGAAATGGTGTTCCTTTCCTTTGCTATAGGAGACAAGGTCAGCATCTTAAAAAAGAAAAAAGACAAAGCCCAAAGACAGATCATTAAACAAATGGCAGTCAATGCCAAACTCAAAGACAATCTGAACCTGGAACTGGAACGTCAGGTAGAAGCCAGAACCAAAGAAGTTTTTCATAAGTCTCTCATCATCGAAGCCAAAAACAGCGAATTACAGCAGGCCAATGACTTACTCCTGCAACAGGCAGAGGCTGTCTCTTATACACATCTGACGCTGCCGACGAACGTAAAAAAGGGGGGGGGTGTGGGGGGGGGGGGGGGGGGGGGGGGGGGGGGGGGGGGGGGGGGGGGGGGGGGGGGGGGGGGGGGGGGGGGGGGGGGGGGGGGGGGGGGGGGGGGGGGGGGGGGGGGGGGGGGGGGGGGGG
>NZ_JAELTV010000204.1 GCF_016429005.1 Pedobacter sp. ASV19 | reverse complement strand
CCAAGGCTCATGGTGCCTTTTCATGTCCCTGTAATGGGTAAAAACGGAATGCCTTTTACGTCATTTGGTATTAGTTATGTATATGGACTTCAGAAAGACGTTTTTTCAAGGAAAGTTTTCCAGACTTCTATAACCTATGATTGGTACGAAACGAAGTTTAAGGTGCATTCCTTTACACCTTTGAATTTTGAATACAGGTTGGGATCATTGTTACTGGATACGGTAAATAATCCGGATAATGCCGCGCTGGTCAAAGATAATGCTTATAATCTGATGCTGCTAAACAGGAAGGACATTACCCTTGGTATGAAATACAGTTACACCTTGAATCAGGCGAAACTTTTGATCCCTGGTACCTTTGTTTACTTTAGGGGGAGCATGGATATTGCAGGAAATATGCTCCAGGGCTTAACCCGATTATTTGGAAGTGTACATCATGCTTCAGAGGGTGATTATTCTGAAATCCTTGGATTGCCTTATAATCAGTATGTCCGGCCTGAAATTGATTTGAGGTGGTATAAAAACCTTGGAGGTGTAAGGCAATTTGTAGCAAGAATAAATGCCGGGATTGCTGTTGCTTATGGGAATTCTACAGCAATACCCTTTGAAAAGAAATTCTTTGCCGGGGGATCAAGTGGGGTAAGGGCCTGGCAAGCCAGGACATTAGGGCCAGGGAATTATAACCGGGCCGTTTTAACTCAGGATCAGCGTACAATTTTGTATGGATTAGACCAATTGGGTGATATGCATATTGAAACCAATTTAGAATACAGGTATAAAATGCTCAACAAGTTTTTTGGTGCACAACTTAAAGGAGCCGTTTTTCTGGATGCCGGTAACGTATGGAACGTTTCATCGGGACAGCCCGCAGAAACTTATTTTAAATTTCAGAAGTTATTCGATCAGATTGCTATCGGAACGGGTGTGGGCTTAAGGTATGATGTGGATTATTTTGTATTCAGGTTTGATATTGGATTAAAACTTAAAGATCCTCAGTTCAGTGGCTCCGATCAATGGGTGATCGCTAAATACCTGAGTGGTGCAAAAGACTTTAAGAATGAGTATAATACTACCCATGCACCCGATACATATCGTTTTGTGCAGTATAACTTTGGGATAGGAATGCCTTTTTAAAAGAGCTTCTTCAGGCCATCGAATATCGTTTCAAAAAAAGTTGGTATACTCAACCCGTTACTGTGGTTAAAGTAAAAGAAGATCAACAGGAGAATGACAGCAAAGATGAGAAATTTCCTGAACGCAAAGGCCAGCAGGACAATGATGAGCGGGATCAGCACCAGCCACATACTATTGAATGCATAAGGACTCAGATCTCCGTCTTTTTTATACACGTAAACCAGTTTGCTGTGCGTACCCTTATCATTGATATGTTTAATATAGACAAAAGAGGAGCGTTCCAGTTGAAGAGGCAATATGGCAACGCCATCATTGAATTTTAGTGATTGGGTAAAACCACTTACACTGAAGGTGTAGATCCCGTTGATCTGCTCCTGGGGTTTGTCCAGAGAATCAGCAGCAATAATGGCCAGTTTGCTGTTTTTTAACAAACTCTCTTTTACAATAAAGTTATTGATATCCGAGCGTTGTGCAAAACCGGTACTGGTTAGGAATAACAAAAGGAAAAATAAATAAGCTGGTCTCATTCTAATGATCGTTTATTGTAAATTAAATATCCCAAATGTAGTAAAACGCCGTTTCTTTTTGTGCGGTCATCGTATAAATTATAACTAAAGCTGATGGGGCCTACGGGAGTATGGTAAACAAGCCCTGCAGTTCCTGCATAATGCCATTTGCTGAATGCTTTGTTGTTGTCTACGTCCTGGAATCCCTCCTGTTGTATTTCTTTGTAGGGTAGAAATACATAGGCTTCCACCCTAAGGTCAAGATTCCGTTTTAAAGTATAAACGTTTTTTAGTCCTCCGGCAAGATAGCTTGCCGCTCTGAATTTCTCCAGGAATAGCGACCTGCTGTCCTGCAATGGGTAGAAGGCCGGTGCAACCAGTAATGTGGAGTAATAGTTTGAAAATAAAGGTAAATTGGAAAGCACGGCTTCCGCGAGGTAACCAAGGCTGTAATTGTTCTTGTGAAAAAAGTAATTTTCGTCGCTGATTTTAACGCTGCCCCAATTTTTGTTGTGGCTCTGTTCGTCCAGCTCCTCATAGAAAGAGGCATTCCTAGCTATATTTCCTGGGGTATAATTCTCTTTGCCGGTATAGTAATTGACACTTAAAGTGAAATTTCTTCCTTTGTTGGCATACTGTTTCCGGTTAAAGGTGTTTTGTTCAAAAGTAAGGTTCGGCCTGAAACCATTAAAGGTGGTGCGGTCAAGGATATCGCCTACATTAAAGGTATTGGTTGGGCTGTAATGGTCGGAATTATTGAATGCTGCTGCGCTAAGCGTTATTTTGGTTCCTCTGTTTAAAGGGATACCAAATTTAAAATCTATTTTTCTGTCGGTCTGTTCTATATAGGTTGGGCTAGGATTTTCGATAAAGATGGAGCTTGTGCTGTAATAGTTAAAGTGGTTGAAGGTCATCTCGGCAGCCAGGAACATCGGTAAACTGGTTGGGAAATCAACCCGGGCATTCAACTGAGCAGCCTCATAGAACCTGCCAGAATAGAAATTTACACCAAAGGTGTAAGCTTTTCTGTTGAGATAATTGTATTGGACACCTAAATAGACATTGCTGATGGGCCGGGTAGAGATGTTGCCGCCCAGGTCTATTTTAAAGCTTCTTTTTGGCCTGGCTACGATTTCAAAGGTATAGCTGTCTGATGGTTGATTATAGGATATTTTCGGGTAAACGGTTTCAAAAGTTTCATCCGCTACCAATTTATAATAACCTTGTTTAATGTCGGAGAGATTAAAGGTTGCTTTATCTTTCTTAAACAAACGCTCTATATATTTTTTTTGCTGCTCATTGACACCACTTACGCTGATGGAGCTAAAAAAGAGGTCTGGCTTTTTATTGTTAAAATTGTTCCTTTTGATACTAAGTTCTTCAGGTTTTGTTCTTCTGGTTATGGCTTTTTTGATCTGAGCCATATTCGCCATTGCTGCATCATAACCTTGTTTGATCAGTTCTGCTACCGGATAAAAATTGGTAGAGGTATAGTCAGCAAGGTTGGGCTGGATGTAAATTCCATTTTCTCCTATCATGGTAGAATCAGATTTGGCCAGGAACATATAGATCAGCGACCGGTTGAGTAAGCGGTCACCATTGTCTTTAGGGTATTCCTTAAATGTTTTAGAAGATACGTTTACCCCAATAACATAGTCTGGTTTAAATTCCTTCTTTATAATGTCTACCGGAAAATTGTTATAAATTCCTCCATCAAAGACATATTTTCCGTCTACTCGTATAGGTCTGTAGACAAAGGGAACAGTCATAGTGGCCCTCACCGCTTCTGCAAGACTTCCGCTTTTCAGGGTTATGCTATTTTGCAGCAGTACGTCAGAAACCATGCAGCGGTAGGGGATAAACAGATTGTCGAAATTATCTTTGGCAACAGCTGAGGCCTGAGAAAAAAGTTCCAGCAATGCAAAATTTAGAGGAATATCATTTACGAGGTTGGATCTGAAACTGAGCCGGAGACTGGTATCTATACTCAGTTTTGCAGAGAGAGCAGCGGCATTTACATTGTTTTTTTGAAAAAAGAGGCTGTAGTCACTGGTGTATTTTCCGCTAACCCAGTCTTGAAAATCCTTGCTGAGTGCTATTTTTTCCATCTGTGCAGGCGTATAACCTGCGGCATACATGGCGCCAACTATCCCCCCCATAGAGGTTCCTGTGATATAATCTATTGGAATGTTGTTCTCTTCCAGGGCTTTGAGTGTACCTATATGAGCGAGCCCTTTTGCACCACCACCACTTAAAACCAAACCAACTTTTTGCGCATGACCATATAATGCACAAAAAGTGAATAAAACCGGCAAGAGGTATTTGTAAGATATCACATCCTAAAAATAGGATTTTCGATGATCAAATCCTTGATTTGTTTTAATTTAAGGTATAGATGCTATAGGTGAGGAGTGCTGCGAAACTTACCCATAGTATATAGGGAATGAAAAGGAGCCCGGCTAATTTATCGATTTTGTAAAATACCCTTGCATTGGTAATGACGACAGCTAGTAAAATAAAAATCTCTATCATCGCAATTCCTATTTCCCTTGCGTAGAAAAAAATAAAAGACCACATTAAGTTCAATATGAGCTGTATGAAATAAAGGGCTAGTGTGCGGGGGAAGTGTGTAATTTGTTCTCTTTTTCTCCAAACCAGATAAGCCGAAATGCCAATAAGGATAAACAGAGATGTCCATACTGGCGGAAAAACAGTATTGGGGGGATTAAACGAAGGTTTAACTAATGTTGGATACCATGTCTTTACGGAAGTTGCTGTCAATAAACCACCTAGTGCTCCAATGGCAATGGGGATAGCCAGGTTAAGAAGAAAAGCGCCTATATGAAAAGGTTTGTTCTGTGCAGCCATGCGGGACAAGTTTAATTCCTGTATAATCAACAAAAGCTGTCAGAATTGACAGCTTTTGTTGGAAATGTGCCCCTGGAGGGATTCGAACCCCCATCGATGGTACCGGAAACCATAATTCTATCCATTGAACTACAGGGACAATTTGCGCAAAGATATAAAAAAAACACAATTGTAAATCTAAATTATAAAGTATTGTAAAAGACAATCTTTTTTTGGCTGTTTTTGTGTTTTGTTGCCAGGCCGAATTACAAGAATATAGAATTTCAGTGTTTGTTTTGTCCGTTTGAAGCTGAATTGCAGTGGAAGAATGCCGGATAGTATTGATATTTGGAAAGCGTTCTATATTTGTAGCCTATGATGTCAAAAAAACTTATAGATAACCTGATCAGGGCGAGCAGTTGGTTTTCGGTTGGTCTGGGCATTTTTGTATTCAGCGCAGTTTTAATGGAGGTTGGCAGTGTGACAGATGCGCTGGGAAGAGCTGTCTTTACCTTGTCGTCACTGTTTACCGCATGTATGTGTAATCTGGTGGTGATCTGGTTGTTCGAAAGAATGAAGCTTACGGAAGCTCCTCAGTTTACCATCTGCCGGTATGCAGTGAGTATGATCCTTATGCTTCTTGTTTCAAGTGGGTTCAATATTTTATATATAGAGCTAAACAGGATTGGCTGGCTACCTCAAACGCCTCTGCTCAGGTTTTCACAGACCAAGTTCTATTTGTACACCATTGTTCAGACGGCGATGATGAGTGGAATCATCTGGATCCTTCATGGTTATATTCTGGAACAGGATGCCAAGGTAAGGGCCGAACTGGAAAACTCTCGTCTGATGGCCAGCAGAACAGAGGCTGCTTATCAATTGCTGTTGCAGCAGATCCATCCTCATTTTCTATTTAATGCTCTCAATACACTTAAATCAATGATCAGAAAATATCCCGACCAGGCTGAAGATTATTTGATCCGCTTGTCTGATTTCCTGCGTGCGTCTTTATCTACAGGTAACCAGGAAATCAGCAGCCTGAAAGATGAATTGAAGCTTTGCGAAGATTATCTCGAAATGCAGCGCATCAGGTTAGGTAGTGCCCTGCAAGTCAGGATAGATATAGGGGAAAATGAATATGGCGATAGCATGCTGCCCGTTTTTTCTTTACAGCCTTTGCTGGAAAATGCCATTAAACATAATGAACTTACTGAAGAGTCTCCTTTATATATCGGCATCTCAGTAGAAGATGAGTGGATCACGATTCAGAATAATGTCAAACTAAAAACGCTCACAGAAAATTCTACAGGAAGCGGGCTGGCTAATATTTCTGAACGTCATAAATTACTTACCGGTTTAAATATCAGGATTAAAGATACAGGGTCTGAATTTTCGGTAAGTCTCAAAATGCTTAAACAAATTTAATCAGCAAAGCTTTATATGAAGATTGTAATTATAGAGGATGAGAAATTAACTGCTGAACATCTGGCAGACATCATACAACTGGTCAATCCTGAAATGGAGATTGTTGCTTATTTACGTTCGATAAAACAGGCTGTAGATTATTTTATGCAGAATTCAGCACCCGATTTGATTTTCAGCGATATTCAATTAGGGGATGGGTTGAGCTTTGAGATTTATGAAGCCACGGATATACAAGTGCCTGTTATTTTTTGTACGGCTTATGATGAATATGCTTTGAATGCTTTTCAGGTAAATGGGATCGATTACATTTTAAAACCTTTCAACAGAGATTCTATTGCGAAAGCACTGCAGAAATATCAATTCCTTAAACAGAGTTTTTCGAATAAACAAATTTCTTACGAGGGTATCCTGGAATTGTTTTCCAGGCAGATAGTTCCCAAGGCTTCGAGCATCCTGGTTCATTATAAAGACAAGATCGTTCCAGTTAAAATGGATGGAATCGCTTTATTTTACATTGAACATGAAGAGCCACGCCTGCTCACACTGAACCAGGAAACCTATCCGATAGGGAAAAACCTGGAGGAACTGGAGAAGCTGACTGGCTCAGGTTTTTTTAGAGTAAACCGTCAGTTCCTGGTTAACAGGAAAGCTATAAAAGATGCAGCGCATTTTTTTTCCAGAAAACTGATCCTGAACCTGAATATCCCTTTTGACCAGCAGATCACTGTGAGCAAGGAAAAAACACCCTCATTTTTAGACTGGCTTTCCCGAAGTCATTAGTCCGGTGATTCAGGCGCATTTTTGTCCGTTTCAGTCCATATTAGCTGGTTTTGTCTTTTTATTAAACTGATCTTTAGATTCCCCGGAAATAATAAGATTATGTTAGACGAAGAAGCGCATAAAGAATGATGTACATTACTATTTTTAAAACCTCGGTCCCAGACAGGGAGAGTCTGGTATGGATTGGGCCGGCACTGGATTCTGCTTTTGGGAAAGGAAACTGGTCTTTTGCCTTTGAAGATACTGATAAAATATTGCGTATAGTAAGCCGTGCAACTTGTACGGAAACTGCTTTACGTTTGTTGTCGGCATATGGATTTTTAGGTGAAGAACTTCCTTATTCTCTCGACGAATTTAAGTTGTAAGCCGGCTTTTTTTTCTTTTGTTGCACTCAACTGTTAAAATTCCTGGCCCTTATCAGCAATTGTTAATAATTAACTCTAAGGTTGGAATGAATTTTGGGTAATAAAAATGGCATTATTGAAAATAAAACCTCACTTTTGCAATCCTGATAAAGCAACAGAAGCATGTAAAAATAGTCGAATTATTTTATGGAAGAATTAATTGTTGAAGAAGTAGTTGAGCTGATTGAGAAGGGCGACGATGCACAATTAAAAGTTTATTTAGATGATCTGAACATTTCAGATGTAGAACATCTGATAGATGAGCTTCCCCAGCATGCAGTAAAATTTATAGATACGTTATCTATAAAGAGGGCGGTAAACGTTTTCAGGATTCTTGACTTTCCTACGCAGGAAAGAATTCTTAAAAAACTTTCTGGTGTTAAACTGGCAGAACTGATTAACCTGATGCCGCCGGATGACCGGACGGCCTTGTTTAGCGAACTTAAGGGAGATGCGGTTGCCAAGCTGATCAAGTTGCTGCCGGCAAAAGACCGAGTAGAGGCACTTTCTCTGTTGGGCTATAAAGAAGATAGTGTTGGCCGTTTGATGACACCGGATTATGTTGCGGTGAAAAAGGACTGGACAGTAACCCGGGTACTGGAACATATCAGACGTTTTGGGAAAGATTCTGAAACGATCGATGTGATCTACGTTATTGATAAAGGCGGTGTACTTTTAGACGATATACGGATCAGGGAGATTCTCCTGGCAGATCCGGAAGCAAAAATTGGAGATCTGGCAGATAACCGTTCTATTGCGTTAAATGTGAACGATCCGCAGGAGGAGGCGATCAATGTATTCAGAATGAACAACCGTGTGGCTTTGCCTGTGGTTGACGATAACGATGTATTACTTGGTATTGTAACTGTAGATGATATTCTATGGATTGCAAATGAGGAGTATACAGAGGATATGCATAAAATAGGGGGTACTGAGGCATTGGATGAACCTTATCTGGATATGCCTCTTTTTGGATTGGTGAAGAAAAGGATTGGCTGGCTCGTTATTCTATTTCTCGGTGAAATGCTGACTGCTACAGCCATGGCGCATTTTGAAGCCGATATTGCAAAAGCAGTTGTACTGGCCATGTTTGTGCCCCTGATTATCTCCAGCGGTGGAAATAGTGGTTCTCAGGCCTCAACATTGATTATTCAGGCTATGGCACTTGGTGAGATTACCGTTGCGGATTGGTGGAGGGTAATGAGAAGAGAAATCCTTTCCGGTTTGATGCTGGGGATTGCTCTTGGCGTAATTGGATTTTTAAGGATCTTTGTCTGGACCATGTTCTCCGATATGTATGGGCCACACTGGATTTTGATTGGTTGTACCGTAGGTGTAGCGCTGGTTGGTGTAGTTTTGTGGGGATCATTATCTGGCTCCATGTTACCCTTACTGTTGAAGAAACTCGGGGCTGATCCGGCAACATCTTCTGCTCCGTTTGTAGCAACACTGGTTGATGTAACAGGACTGATCATTTATTTTTCTGTTGCAGTGATGTTTTTAAAAGGGGTGCTGCTCTGATTTTCGGAGAGGAGAGATTATATACAAAAAAAGCAGTTCCATAGGGAACTGCTTTTTTTGTATATAAGTTTTAATTCTATGTTTTAAACATTGAAACGGAAGTGCATGATATCACCGTCTTCCACCACATAAGTTTTTCCTTCTACGCCTAATTTACCCGCGTCTTTACAGGCATTTTCTGACCCCAGAGTTACAAAATCATTGTATTTGATCACCTCCGCACGTATAAATCCTTTTTCAAAGTCTGTGTGGATTACTCCTGCAGCCTGTGGAGCTGTAAAACCCTTTGTAATAGTCCAGGCCCTTACTTCCTGTACCCCATCGGTGAAATAGGTATATAGGTCTAATAAGCGATAAGCTGCGCGGATCAATTTATTTACACCTGATTCTGT
>NZ_JAELTV010000203.1 GCF_016429005.1 Pedobacter sp. ASV19 | reverse complement strand
CCCCCCCCCCCCCCCCCCCCCCCCCCCCCCCCCCCCCCCCCCCCCCCCCCCCATTTTAGATGTGTATAAGAGACAGGAATTCTGAATTTCAATATTGCTGTTTAAGAACGGGTTTTCGTCCGTTAACTGTTTCAAAGAAGTACGGTTAACATCCCCTTTTAACTCTCCGAAAATTTGCAGATAATCTGGAATCAGGGTAAAGTCTGCAGTTACTGCAGGAAAGATCCTGGTTTCAGAGAAGGCTCCAAATTCCTGTACAAAGTTAATTCCGGCATTGATCTTTACGCCATTAGTCTGTAAGCGGATGTAAGGGTTCAATTTGAAAATATTATTGCCTACGCTAACCAAAAGATCCTGGGTTTTGCCCAGTTCAATAGAGGTAGCCAAGCCAAGGTTGAAACTGCTGATGCGTTTGTTCAGGTAACCATTTAAAACGACAGAGTTTTCTTTTGCATTAAACTTATCGCCCCAGATATAGCCGTTTATTTTTGCAGCATAACTTAATGCATTTTCGTCGGTTGTATATTTACTGGCTACTTCACCTTCTGCCTCGAAGAAATTAAAAGATTGTTTTTCCGGGCTCAGGTTTTGAAAGGAATTATTTGGATCCTGTCCGTAAAAAGCCAGGCCATTTCTCTGATAATTCAATCTGCCGCTCAGGGTAACCTGATCAAGAATGCTTCTTCCAAAAACACTGAGTTCCTGTTGGTTAAATTTTTGCTCATTTAACTTGCCCGATTGTGCGAAATGTCTGAAAAAACCGCCTGCTTGCAGGGCCTCGTCTCCGCCAAGATTGATATAGGCTTCTGCCATACTGGTAGAAGCACTACCAAAACCAGCTTTAAGGTAATTATTCACCAGTTCGGCTTTACGTTCATCTGCCAGTTGTTGTGCTTGTAGTTTATTGATATCAGAATTGAGTTCCAGTTTACGGTCTGTTAAACCATAATTGAACTTTGCTTTATAAGTTTTAACATCGTTTAAGTCCGGGCTCCGTCTTAATTTTACGGCTTCTGCCAAAACAGGTTTGTAAGGCCTTACCACTTCAATTTCTTCGGCAATGGTCTTGTCGTCTTTTTTCTTCTCCGTTGTCTTGGTATCCTGGGCCTGCAGACTAAAAGTTCCTGCAGTAATAAAAAGGGCTGTTGTATATAGTAATTTGCTGAATCTCATGTCTGGTCGCTTATTTAATTTTTTCTAGTTTCGCTTTGGCTGTAGGAACGATATCATCCTTGCCATCGTAATTGTCAATAATACTTAGGAGCGTACTTTTTGCCTGTAGTTTATCTTTAAGCGCAAGGTAATTATCCGATAACAGGATAAATGCTTTTGCTACCCAATAGTCATAAGAAGGCATATTGTTGATCAGATCAAAGCATGTTTTTTGAGATGTCTTGTAATCACGTTTGGCATATTGAAGCGCTGCTAATGTATACTTTGCCTCAGCAGCAGCCAGGGTTTTGGTTTTGCTGACCACACTGCTCAAAGATTTAATGGCCATAGTGGTATCTGCTTTTAACAGGTAAGCCTTACCAGCATACAAATCTGAACTGTTTTTTTCTTCCTCAGAAGCTTTATCAGACTCTTTAATCAACTGCACATATTTAATCACATCATCAGGCATGTTTAAGGCTGCATAAGCTTTTAACAGATTGTTTAATGCATAGTTGTAATGTACTTTGTAATCGGCAGAGGTTTCCAGTCTTTTTAAGTAAACGATGGCTTCATTATATTTTTTCTGCTTTAAGAAAAGTTCAGAAATACTCACCAGTGAACGTTCTGTATAATCGCTGGTCCAGTCATTCAGAATGTATTCATAATCCGGAACAGCTTCATCGCCTCTGTTCAATTTCACCAGGGATTCTGCACGGATAAATTTAGCCTCTTTGTCGTGTATGGCTTTAGGATACTTATCGAAGTAAGCATTGATGGCTTCGAAAGCCCCCTGGAAATCACCTTTCAGGTAACGGTTATTGGCTGCCTGGAATACAATATTGTCCTGGTCTGCAACAGTATAATTTCCAATAGGTGTGGTGTTCGCATAAGCAATGAAGCCATTGGCATCACCTTTATCCATATAGATGTTTTTGATAGACTCCAAAGCTTGTTTGGCTTCTTCTGTACTGCCATACTCATTAATCACTTTCTTGAAGCTCTCCAGGGCCGCATCATCCTGATCCTGGTTGTATTGTACCAGACCAATAGTTACCAAAGCACGCGGTACATAACTGCTGTGCGGGTATTTGCTGATCAAACCAGTTAAATCTGTTTTAGATTTATCCAGATCGCCTTTATTGAAATAGGTATAAGCCATTTCAAAACCAGCGTCATCAGCATAATTGGAACCCGGGAATTGTTTCAGCAGGTCCTGCATTGTTCCGATCTTGGCATCATCCTGACCTTCCAGCCCCTGGATCATTCCTCTCTGAAATAAAGCATAGTCTTCTCCGGTTGTTTTACGGCTGATGATCTTATTGTAATTCACCAAAGCATTATCATAGCTTTTATTAACAAAATACGAATCGGCCAGCCTGATCGTTGCATCGTTAACTGTTTTTTCGTCTTTGTCATTTCCATTTAAAAAGCGTTCAAAATAATTGGCTGCTTTAGAATATTTTTCATCTTCAAACGCAGCGTAGGCCAGGGCGTAGTTTGCAAAATTGTATACCTTGGTTTTGTCCGCGTCAGGCATAGCCAGAAAAGCTTCAAATGTTTTAACGGCTTCACCGAATTTACGCAGCTCATAAGCTGCTTCTGCTCTCCAGTATGTACTTAAAGCAAGGATTTCCGGATCTTCAGGGAATTTAGCTGAGCGCAGGAACATAGACAATGCATTTGGAAATGCGCGTTCATTGTAGAATTCCAAACCTCTGAAGTAAGTCACTTTCTGATAGGCTTCTTTAGCTTCGGGCGATTTATTGGTAATGGGTTCCAGGATATCTATAGCCGCCTGGTAGTTCTTGCTGCTCAATAAGATTTCTCCCAATAAGGTCTTAGCCTCATTGATCTTCTTAGAGCCTGGAAACTGTTTTAAGAAATTTTGAGTCGCTTCCAGTGCCTGCTGATTGAATTCCAGTTCATAACTCAGTTTCGCATAATTGATCCAGGCATCTTCCTGGATGAATTTATCGAAATCAAGCCTTGATGCCCTGAAAAATGCACTTCTTGCTTTTTCTTTGTTTTTCAGCTCCAGGAAGGCACGCCCAAGTGTATGCATACCACTTTGCAGATAAACATCATCATTGTTTAATTTTTCAAGTACAGCAACCGATTCCTTGTATTTTTTTAGCTGGAATAAGGAATAACCGTATTGGTAAAGAAATAAATTGTTTACGGTTCCGGATTTGTCTTTTGCATAATAATCAGCAAAGTATTTCTCCGCGTTTTTATAGTCAGATTTTGCAAAATAAGAAGCTGCAATCAGGCTCAGCATTTCCGCTTCATACTGCTGCTGGGAAGTTTGTAAAACCGGAATGGCGTAGCTGATCACATCATCATAGCGCTCATCAAGATAATACATAGAGGTAATGTAATAAGGATAGCTGGCCTGATAAGTTGGCGAACCTTTTAACTTTTCAAAATTAGCCAGAGCGGTTTTATATTCCTTATTGATGTAATTGATGTAAGCAAAATAATAGATGGCACTTTCTTTATAAGGAGATTCTTCTTTCTTAACCGCTTCGAAAAGAGGCTCTGCTTTTTCAAGGTTATTCAGTTCAAAATAGGAGTAGGCTTGTTTGAACTGGTATTCTACACGCTGCTTCTGAGAAAGGGTAGAAGGATCAGTTTTTTCAAACCATTCCAGCGCTTTCTGATAGTTTTTCTGTGCAAAATAGGACTTGCCAACATGAAAATAAGCAAGCTTTGTATTTGGATTCAGAGGATAATCTTTAATAAAACTCTGAAATAGGTTTTCTGCATCGGCATTGCCCAGTTCCAGGGCGCAAACAGCGGCATAGAATTTAGCATTTTCTTTTAACAAAGTGAGTTCTGCATTGCTTTCCTGCTGGGCAGCGGGTTTTAATCTGGACTGTTCTACCAGTTTAAATTGCTGTGCTGCTGCTACATATTTCTCATTGTCAAGTAACTCTAACCCACTTTGGTAATTTTTATTGAGGTTCACTAAAGGACCGAACTGGGCATAGCCTGCGGTGAAGTTTCCTGCTAATAAAAGCGGTATAAAAAGGTATTTTTTCTGCATCGGGTTTCAAATATGGTTGCTGCTAATATAAATATACTATAGCTGCTTATTAACATTAGAAATTAACATGTGTTGATAACACAGTTTAACGTAAACTTGTTAAAATTGGTATAAAAAAGCTTAAAAGGAGTTTAATCCCGTTGAGAAGCAAGGAGATAAAGTACCGCCATTCTTACCGCTACTCCATTTTCTACTTGTTCCAGAATAATAGATTGTTTGCTGTCTGCCACGTCGCTGGTGATCTCCACACCTCTGTTGATCGGGCCTGGGTGCATTACAATAATTTCTTTATCCAGGCTGTCCAGAATCTGTTTATTCAGGCCATACATCATGGCATATTCTCTTAATGAAGGAAAATATTTGATGTCTTGTCTTTCCAGCTGGATGCGCAGCATGTTTGCCACATCGCACCAGTTCAGGGCTTTTCTCAGGTCGTGTTCAATTTTTACCCCAAGGTTGCTCATGAATTTAGGAATGAGGGTAGTCGGTCCGCAAACCATAACTTCCGCACCTAATTTTTGAAGGCACAAAATATTGGAAATGGCCACTCTGGAATGCAAAATATCTCCAACGATCACTACCTTTTTGCCAGCAACATCCCCCAATTTCTGACGAATGGAGAACGCGTCTAATAAGGCCTGAGTAGGGTGCTCATGTGCACCATCTCCTGCGTTTACGATTTGAGCGTTGATGTGTTTGCTTAGAAATACTCCGGCACCAGCATAGGGGTGTCTCATCACCACCATGTCCACTTTCATTGCCAGAATGTTGTTTACAGTGTCAATCAGCGTTTCCCCCTTGCTTACAGAAGAGGAAGAAGCAGCAAAATTAACCACATCGGCAGATAGCCTTTTTTCGGCAAGCTCAAAGGAAAGTTTAGTCCGGGTGGAGTTTTCGAAAAAGATGTTTGCTATGGTGATATCGCGCAGCGAAGGTACCCGTTTGATCGGCCTGTTGATAACATCTTTGAAATTGTCTGCAGTTTCGAAAATCAATTCAATATCATTCCGGTTAATATCTTTAATTCCTAAAAGATGTCGGGTTGATAATTTGTCTGCTGCCATTTCTATTTATGTCTTTCTGATAATAAAATTACTTTGTCTTCACCTTCTGTCTCTTTCCAGCTTACTTTAACCAACTGCGAGTCCAGACTGTCCACCTGCTGACCAATATAATCTGGCTCGATAGGTACGTGTCTGGAAAACCTTCTGTCGATAAGCACCATAAGTTCAACTTTCGCGGGTCTTCCGTAAGCTTGAAGCGCATCCAGCGCAGCGCGAATGGTACGGCCGGTCCAAAGCACGTCATCAATTAAGATTACGTTCTGGTCTTCAATAATAAAGTCTATGGTGTTGCTATTGGCCGAAACGATGCCGTCTTTTCGTCTGAAATCATCTCTGAAGAAAGTAATATCGAGATTACCCTTCTTGATTGTAGAAGTCTGGAGAATTTCGGAAAGTTCTTGTTTAACTCGGTCGGCGAAATAACTGCCTCTTGGCTGTATTCCAATTAGAACAGTATTTGAAAAATCAGTATGATTCTCAATTAGCTGATGACAAAGTCGCTTAATTGTGATCTGGAATTTTTTTCCGTCTAGCAGGGTTCGTTTTTGCATTGACTAAAGGATTAGGCAAATATAGAAAATCGAATTGAAATCTGTAATTGCTTTTTCAATTTAATTGTGAATTGATATGGTTTTGACTGCCGGTTCCATGCTAAAAGCTTAACTTTGAGGATGGAGCGGGCAATAATTTTTTTTGATGGAGTTTGTAATTTGTGCAATGCCTCTGTACAATTTGTAATCAAAAGAGATGTTAAAGATTATTTTAGGTTTTCTGCTTTACAGAATGAGTATGCACAAGAGCATTTAAAGGAATTTAAAATTAGCCCTTTAAATTCAAATACGATCCTTCTGCTTGAAAAGGGTAAGCTTTATACCCGTTCTACTGCAGCTTTGAGGATTGCCAGGCGGCTCAGTGGCTTATGGCCTTTGTGTTACGGACTAATCATCATTCCAGCTTTTATAAGAGATGCTTTTTATAAAATGATATCTAAATATCGTTACAGGATCTGGGGAAAGTCGCAAACTTGTATGATACCTTCCCCAGAACTCAAAGCGAAATTTTTATAATTACTGATCCAGGTATCGTTTACTGTAATTGATGTTCATCAAATCGTAGCGTTTAAACTGGGTCTTCAAGCGTCGTTGGAAATCGGTGAAATTTTTGCTCTCTTTTGGGCTCCATAGTACCTCACTCAATGCATCTAATCTTGGGAAAAGCATATAGTTCACTTTCGCTGGATTGGTGATGTATTCAGACCATAAATTCCCCTGGCCTCCCCAGACAAATTTTCCTTCAGCTGGAGAAAGTTCTTTTGCGACAGGCTCATAATTATAAACAACATCCAGGGGTAAATATTTTGCTGCAGTAAGTGAGTCGTCCTTAAGGAACTGGCTGTGGTTAAAATACATCATGTTTTCCGGAGTCATGATCACCTTATGTTGTTGTTTGGCCGCCGCTATACCGCCTTTTTCGCCTCTCCAGCTCATTACGATGGCATTAGGTGCCAGTCCTCCATCCAGGATCTCATCCCATCCAATAATATTTTTTCCTTTACTGTTTACAAATTTCTCTATTCGGTGTATGATATAACTTTGTAATGCGCTTTCGTCTTTTAGTTTGTTGTCTTTCATGATTTTTTGCGAAAGTGCAGATTGTTTCCACCAGATCTTTGAGCCCTCATCGCCGCCAATATGAATATAAGGAGAGGGGAAAAGCTGCATAACTTCCGTAAGCACATCTTCCAGGAAATTAAAGGTTTGTTCGGTGGGCTGCAGTACATTATTGAATTTATTAAAGATTCCCCAGGTCTGGGCCACTTCGTACTTTTTAGAGGGTTCAGTTCCAAGCTCAGGATAGGCTGCGAGAACGGCCATGCTATGTGCTGGCATTTCGATTTCCGGTATAATGGTAATGTAGCGGTCCCGGGCATATTTGATCACATCTTTGATCTGCTCCTGGGTATAGAAACCACCATATCTGATATGATCATTTCCTGTTCCGGGATACAGGCCGATAATGGAACCGTCCCGCCAGGCACCCACTTCGGTAAGACGTGGGTATTTTTTGATTTCGATCCTCCAGCCATGATCGTCGGTCAAATGCCAGTGGAAGTAGTTCATTTTATGCAGGGCGAGATAATCAATGTACTGCTTTATAAAGGTCACGTCAAAAAAGTGTCGGCTTACATCAAGGTGCATACCTCTGTAACTGAATCTTGGATAATCCACGATTTCTACAGCTGGAATGGAGAGTGTATTTTCTGCGGTAACGGGCAATAGCTGGATCAGTGTTTGAACACCATAAAAAATGCCTTCGTCAGTTGAGGCGGAAATGGTAATACCATCTTTCAGTACAGATAGAGTATATTGGTCCTGATTCGGGCTAACACTTGCCGTTCTGATCAGGTTGACCACACCAGCCTTCTTTTCATTGCTTGAATATGATGTTGTAGTAGGGGAGATAGTATAATATTTTTGAAGAAAGGCAGTTAAATAGGCTGATGATTTATTCAGAGTCGTATCACTGATTAAAATAGACGTACCGCTTGTTAAAGAAAAGCTATTTTCCGGAGTGCCTGCTTTTAAACTTACAGGTTGAGGAATCAGGTTTGGAAGTTGAGCCTGGCTTGACTGATATAAGAACAGGCTAAGTATAAAAGTACAGAGGATCTTCATGATAGATTTGTTTTGATCCCCCAAAATAGCAAAAAAAAAGCATCCCGGTTAAGGGATGCTTTTTATATATAAGCTTTAAAGATTATTTAGCTTTGTTTTTGCTTTCTTCACCTTCCATTTGCTCTTTTAATTGAGCAAGTACACCTAAATCGCCTAATGTTGATTTCTCAACAGAATCTTTAACTTTTTTCACTGCACTGCTAGATGCTTTAGCTTCTTTTTTCTTAGTCGCTCTTTCTTCTGCAACAGCTTCAGCTTTAGCCTCTTCCCAGATACGGGCATGAGATACAACGATACGTTTAGCATCTTTGTTAAACTCGATGATTTTGAAATCATTAGTTTCTTCAGCTTTGATTACAGAACCATCTTCTTTAGCCATATGTTTTGTAGGTACGAAACCTTCAACACCATAAGGTAAAGCAATAACAGCACCTTTATCAGTTACTTTAACAACAGTTCCCTGGTGTATTGAATCCATCGTGAAGATAGTTTCGAAAGTATCCCAAGGGTTTTCTTCTAATTGTTTGTGACCTAAGCTTAATTTGCGGCTTTCTACGTCTAATTCAAGAACAACAACATCTAATGTATCACCAACTTTAGTGAATTCGTTAGGGTGGTTTACTTTTTTAGACCATGAAAGATCAGAGATGTGGATTAATCCATCAATTCCTTCTTCAATTTCAACAAATACACCGAAGTTAGTCATGTTTTTAACAACTGCAGTATGTTTGCTTCCGATAGGATATCTCTCTGCAACATTTTGCCAAGGATCTTGAGTTAATTGTTTAATACCCAAGCTCATTTTACGCTCGTCTCTGTCTAAAGTTAAAACTTCAGCTTCGATTTCATCACCAACTTTCAGGAATTCCTGAGGGCTGCGTAAGTTTTGAGACCATGACATTTCTGACACGTGGATCAAACCTTCTACTCCCGGGATGATTTCCAAGAAAGCACCGTAATCAGCTACAGTAACAACTGTCTCTTATACACATCT
>NZ_JAELTV010000202.1 GCF_016429005.1 Pedobacter sp. ASV19 | reverse complement strand
GCTAATAGGAGGTAAAGTGATTAATGACTATACTTGTTATGACGTGGGGACTCCGCTATATTCCCTGTATGGTTTCCAGGCTGAGGGGATTTATCAGAGCGCCGCAGAGGTAAAAGGAACTGCGGTGCTTAATAACAAAGTTTCCGCCGGGGATATCAAATACAAAGACCAGAATGGCGATGGTAAAATAGATGCGAATGATAAAGTCTATTTAGGAACTTATTTTCCGAAAATGACCTACGGACTTACCATGGCTGCAGACTGGAAGAACTTTGGGATATCTGTTTTCTTACAGGGAACAGGAGGTGTAAAAGCCATGGGAGGGAGTATGATTGGTCAGATAGGGGCAGATGTGCAGAAACCGACCTCTGTGTTCTTAGATAGATGGACGCCAACTAATCCAAGCGAAACATTTCCAAGGGCCTGGTACAGTAATAAACAAAATGATCCCCTTAGCAATCCTTCTTCGTTTTGGGTAAAAGATGCATCCTATCTGCGGGTCAAAAACGTGACTTTTTCTTATATGCTTCCAAAAGATTGGGTTAAAAAAATAGGTTTAAGCAATCTTAAAGTGTATTACAGCGGACAGAATTTACTCACCTTTACCAAGTTCTACAAATGGATTGACCCAGAGATCGGATCTGCGGGAAGTATTTTCAGTTATCCACAAGTCATGACCAATAGTATTGGCTTAAACGCCTCTTTCTAAAACATAAAATTATATATTGATGAAAAAGACATTCCTTTATATACTACTTGCTGCCACATTTTCAACTGGCTGTAAAAAAAATATTTTAGATACATCCCCGTTGGATGTATACAGTGACAACTCTCTATGGACATCAAAAAATGATGCTATGGCCGCCTTGACCGGCTGTTATAGCGGATGGGAATATGGCGATAATGTCATTTATGACGACTGTTTATCTGATAATGGGATCGATCAGTTTCCATGGGAAGGATATGAAACCTTTGCCTCAGGTCTGGCATCTGCATCGAATCCCGGTATTAATAAATATGATTATAAAACTATTCAAAAATGCAACTGGTTTTTAGCTAATATTGACAGAGTGCCGGAAAGTGCTCTTGATGCAACGCTTCGATTACGAATGAAAGCAGAAGCCAGATTTTTAAGAGCTTATAGGTATTTTGTAATGAGTCAGGTCTATGGAGATGTACCACTGGTTCTTAAAAACCTGAGTATAGACGAATCAAAAACAATTACACGTACAGCAAAAGCAGCTGTTGTTGATTTCGTATTGAAAGAACTGACAGAAATTGCACCTGCATTACCTGTAAACTATTCCAGTGGTGATATAGGCCGCATTACACGTGGTGCTACTTTGGGCTTAAAGGCCAGGATAGAGCTGTTCAATGCTAAATATACTGATTGTATTGTAACCTGTCAGCAATTAATGACAGCACCTTTTACATACAGATTATTCAATGACTATGAGGGATTGTTCCGTCCGCAGAATTCCGGCAATCAGGAGGTGATCCTAGATGTTCAATACCTGATCAATACCAACAGTTTTGCTACACTGGGCAATATGGTGATCAACTCTCAGGGAGGATGGAGTTCTATGGCCCCTACACAATCATTGGTAGATGCCTATGAAACAAAGAATGGAACAGTTATTCAGAAAGATCCGGCTTACAATCCGCTACAGCCTTATCAGAACAGAGACCCGCGTCTGGATGCTTCAATTATCCGTCCGGGTCTGAAATATATGGACCAGTATTTTGATCCTCTATCAAAAAAATCCCACGATGCAATAGGAGGCAATAACGCTTCCCCAACGGGATATAATTTTAAAAAATATGTTTCCAATCTTGAAGACTACGATAATACAAGCTATGGTGTAGATATTTGGAATACAGGAGGTAGTATCATTGTGATGCGCTACGCAGAGATCCTGCTTACCTATGCAGAAGCCAAAATTGAAGCCAATCAAATTGACGCATCTGTTTATAACACCATTAACCAAATCAGACAAAGACCAACCGTAAATATGCCTGCGGCAACGGTTTCGAGCTATCCTGACCAATCTTCTTTACGTACCCTGGTTCGTCGAGAAAGACGGGTGGAGTTAGCAGGCGAAGGCTTGCGCTGGTATGATATACAGCGTTGGAAAATTGGTTCAACTGCTATGAATGGTGATGTAAAAGGATGTTTAGCCGGATCTGTTGATCCATCAAACGGCAACCTTAGCTTAACACCTAACTCGAACGTTGTTGCTGGATCAAGGACATTTGAAGATAAGTTTTATCTATGGCCCATTCCTCAAAAAGAAAGAGATATCAATTCTGGTTTAACTCAAAATACAGGATATTAATTGAATGCCTTAATCATGCCCTGTCGCACAGGCAATGATTAAGGCATTCATCAGGAAAATATTTAAAGATATATGATCAAAAAAACGATTCTATTATTTCTATTCGCTTTTTGCGTACAAAGCACTGCGCTTATGGCGCAAATTCCATTTGTATCAAAGGGATGGTCTGCAGATCGTGGTAATGGAAACTATAGAAACCCCTTACTCTGGGGCGATTGGCCCGATCCCGATGTGATCCGCGTAGAGGATACCTTTTATTTCGTTTCTACAAGTATGCATTATGTACCGGGTTGTCCGGTTTTGAAATCGAAAGACCTGGTAAATTGGGAAATGGCGGGGTATGCAGTAGATAAATACAACGAAGATCCCCGTTATAATCTACAAGGTGGAGATAGATATCTCAGAGGTTCCTGGGCAGCAACAATAAGGCATCATAATGGCTTATTTTATGTGGGTTTTTGTACACCAAACTGGGATAAAGAGAAAGGTAATTTTTCGATCTGCACAGCAAAAGACATCAAAGGCCCTTGGAAAAGAACAATTTTTCCTGAATACTTATATGACCCGGGTCTGTTTTTTGATGATGATGGTAAAGTGTATGTAGCACATGGGCAGCAAAAGCTCTATATCACGGAGTTAAATGCCGATGCCTTGTCTGTAAAAACACCGCAAAGGGAAATTTATAACAACCGGGATTACCCTTATCTGGAAGGATCTCATGTATACAAAATCAATGGAAAATATTATATTCTGGGATCTACCGGAGGTACAACAGGCAGACAGGTTTGTTTGCGGTCGGATAACATTTATGGTCCCTATGAATCTAAGGTTGTGATTAACGACGACCATACCTACCCTGGCAATGGTTTGCACCAGGGTGGAATGGTGCAGCTTAAAGACGGTTCCTGGTGGTTTATCATTATGCAGGACCGTGGAGCGATTGGACGTACTCCAAATCTGGAGCCTGTTAGCTGGGTAGATGGATGGCCGTTACCGGGCGTGGATGGAAAAGGTGTGGAAACGTATAGAAAGCCAAATGTTGGCCAGGTTTATCCGCCTGCCGTTCCCGCTACTTCCGACGAGTTTAGTACCTCAGTACTTGGTTTACAATGGCAGTGGAATCACAATCCAGCTGACGAAAAATGGTCGTTAAAAGAAAGAAAGCGATATCTGCGTTTGCACGCCTTGTTGGCCAAAGAACTCACTACCGCGCGTAATACCCTTACCCAAAGGGTGCAGGGACCTGTTTCGGAAGGTGTTGTAGAGATGGAGGTATCTGGACTGAAAGAGGGAAATGTTGCTGGCTTTGGTGTTTTTCAATCGCCCTATGCTTATATCGCCGTTCGGAAAAAGGGAAATAGAAAGACTCTGCTGATGGTCAACAATGGAAAAGTGATCGACAGCATTCTGGGTTTTCGTCCTGATAAAATATGGCTAAAGGCAAATGTGACGCATTTGGGTTTCACCGCTTCATTTGCCTACAGTGTAGATGGAAAGAAATTTATTCCTTTTGGCAACCAGCTTAGTATGGGTTTGGGTTTGGACTGGACGGCCAACCGCTTTGCACTGTTCAATTACAGTACTCAAAAAGATGGTATCGGTGGCCATGCCGATTTCAATTGGTTCCGGTTTAAAGGGGGAGACACTAATCTGAATCATCAGACGGTGACACATAACGGCAATAGTCTTAAAATTGATGGTAAAGAGACTTTTATCTATAGTGCTGCATTTCATTATTTCAGGTGCCCTAAAGAACTATGGAGAGACCGGTTTAAGAAAATAAAAGCAGCAGGCTTTAATACCGTCGAGACTTATATTCCCTGGAACTGGCATGAACGGAATATGCCTAAAAATATTAATGATTATTCACAAATAGATTTTTCAGATTTGCAGGAATGGCTGCATATGGCTCAATATGAATTTGGATTGTATACCATTGTGCGCCCAGGTCCTTTTATTTGTGCAGAATGGGCAGGGGGGGGCTATCCCCGCTGGCTGGCTAAGTTCAGACCTGACGGTTTAAAAGACTTTTGGCTCAGAAGTAATGATCCTGAACATGTGAAATGGAGCCTTCATTGGTATAAAGCTGTGAACCAATTCATCGCCAATGAACAAATTACCTCTAAGAAAAAGGGAGAAAAAGGAATTATCCTGGTTCAAATAGAAAATGAATATGACGCAGATGAAAGCAAGGAGAAGACCGCTTTTTTACAATCCTTATATCGCTCTGTTAAAGGCGCGGGTGTAACAGTTCCTATATTTACCTGCCTTACCGAACAATGCAGAGCAAGTAAGGACAGTTTGTTATCGCAGGTTTTTGATTGTGACAATTACTATGTGGGTTTAAATGATGCGCTTAGCTGTGCCAAACGCATGAGCGATTTAAAACACAAGCAGCCCAACGCGCCTGGTTTTTTAACCGAATTGCAGGGGGGCTGGTTTTCTACGGTGGCGGGGCGTTTAGCCGAAGAGCATGAATCCAATCATAACCACTTTTACGCCATAGGGATGATGTCTATTTTGGGGGGTGCTACCGGCCTGAATTATTACATGTTTTATGGAGGTACTCATTTTGATGGATGGGGGGCAAGAGGTCAAACAACAACCTACGACTATAATGCAGCGATCAGGGAAAATGGTTCACTATCAAAAAAATATTATGCCGCTAGCAATATTGGAGCTTTTATTAAGAAATATGAACATCAGCTGATTCATTCTAAAGGTGGAATTTGTGCTTTTGAAAACGCAGAAAATGAATTAGTTGGTGGTGTACGTATTGCAGAAGATGGGACCAAATTTGTTTTTCTGCACAACAGTTCGGAAAAAAAGAAACTGGCGGGAACGGCAATGGTTAAACCTGGTGTCGATGCTGCCATAACAAAGCCTATTTACAATGTAAATCAGAACGAAGAAAAAGTATTGATTACTGCTGATTCTCATACGAAAAACGAATTGTTCTTGGAACCTTCATTTGAAATAAAATATGAGCTGGATTCTTTGGAAACAAAAGTACTGATCATTCCTCCTAAAGCGAGTGCCAGTAAAGGTTTATGGTGGAGCATGCAGAATGATTTAAGCCTGCAAGCAAAGGTGCAGAAACCGAAAGTGCATATTCCAATAAGGAAAGTCCTGACTTTCGATGAGGATTTTGATGCAAACTGGAAAGTGTTAAAACCAAATGTTTCCTTGCCTGAATTGGAGGTGAATGATTCCAGATATGTCCTTTATCGTTCACAAGATTCATTGACGCAACAAGAAGCCAGCCGTTTTGGGAAATTGTTGTTCAACACGTATTCAAGAGATGTATTGAATGTTCAGGTAAATGGCAAATTGGCAACCCGTCTGTATCCCGCAGATAAATATGCTGCGGTGGTCAGCAGAAACGTAAACAAGTCCTTTGCGCGGATTAAAGACAATGAATATGATAATATTTTCGATGTAGCCGGATTACTACAGGCTGGAGAAAATGAAATCGTGGTGGTGTATGAAAACATAGGTCATGAACATGGTTATTATCCGATGGAAGAACTGAGCGGCCTTAAAATGGCTGGTTTTTCTGATACCACAGCAAAGATACAAAAAGTGCTGAAATGGAAGGTTGCAACTCATCTGGCTGGTGTTGAACATGGTTTTATGAAGCCAGGTTTTGAAGCTAACAAATGGAAGGAAGTGCAACTGGACACCAGTTTTTCTATTCCAAGAAAAGGAAATGGGATACAGCCCCAGGGAAAGCAAACTGCTTTGTTTACCTGGTACAGGGCAGAATTTGAGTTTCCAGAAAATGTCGATCCGGCAACAACCTGGCGACTTCTGATCAATGCTTCAGGTAATGGCTACATGTACCTGAACGGACATAATATTGGAAGACATTGGGAGGCTGGTCCTCAACGAGAATTTTATCTGCCCGAATGCTGGTTGAATTTCGGAAAGGGTAAAAAGAATGTGATCACGATTGGACTGCGTCAAACCATGAATGGAGCCGTAATCAGAGGTTTGGAGATAGTGGAGTATTGATCAAATGCATTTTTTCGTCAGACTGGTGAAAAACAATAATGAAATGTGATAAAACGGGTGAGCTACCCGGGAATTTTATGAATTGAACCCATTTAAACTCAAATATGATCAGCAGATTAATTTCTATTGTTGTATGTATATGTAGCATACAGGCTGCTTTTTGCCAGAAAAAAAATAATGGAGCGATAAGGAAAGTTTATAATTTGAATACCAATTGGGCTTTCTGCAGGGGAGATGTTAAAGGGGCTGAATCGGTCAGCTTTAATGATGAAAAGTGGTACGCAGTTTCTATCCCGCACACGATGCGGCTGGAGCAGAAGCATAACGGCGGTGCTCAGGTTTACCAGGGAGTTGGATGGTACAGGAGATATTTCAAGATCAGCAAACAGGCCGATGGAAAAAGGATTACGCTAAATTTTGAAGGAGTACAGAAAAATTGTGATGTATTTTTGAACGGAGAGAAAATCGCGGTACATTATGGGGGGTATCTTGGTTTTGTGATTGATATCACCAGTCAGGTTAAATGGAATCAAACTAATGTTTTGGCCTTAAGAGTTGTGAATACAAATGATCCTCTTACACCACCAGGTAAAGAACTGTCAAAGCTTGATTTTAATTATTATGGAGGCATTTATCGTAATGTGTCTTTGGTGATGACCGACAAGATCTATATTTCTGATCCCCTGGAAGCCAATAAAATTGCAGGTGGTGGTTTGTTCATTACTTATCCGCAGGTAAGTAAACAGAGGGCGGAGATACAGATTAAAACACATCTTATAAACGGAACAGGGAGAGGAGATTCGGTGACACTGGTGAGTAGTATCAGAGATAAAAATGAAAAGGAGGTGGCTCGTTCAGTAAGCAAAGATGTATTGAAAAGTGAGATAGAACTTGGTCAAAATCTGGTGGTCTTGCAGCCAAAATTGTGGCATCCCGATCATCCTTATCAATACCATCTTGTATCGCAGGTGTACAGCGGGAAAAAATTAGTAGATGAAAAGACAACTTTAATGGGCATCCGCAGTATCTCTTTCCAGTCTGCTGAAGGTAAGGCAGATGGTTTTTATATCAATGGAGAGAAATTATATCTGCGGGGTGCCAACCGGCATCAGAACTACCAGTTCATTGGGGATGCTGCTGCTAACTCCATGCAATACAGAGATGCATTTCAATTGAAGAAGGGTGGTTTTAATGCCGTCAGGGCAGCGCACTATCCACAATCACCTGCTTTTTTAGATGCCTGCGATAAAATTGGTTTACTGGTGATCGAATGCGAGCCTGGCTGGCAAATGTTTAATAAGGATTCTATATTTATCAAAAGGACCTATCAGCAAGTACGTGAAATGATTCGTCGTGACCGTAATCGCCCCTCTGTCTTTTTATGGGAAACTTCGCTGAATGAATCACCAACACCGGATTCATGGGCTAAAGAAATGGTAAGAGTTGCACATGAAGAGATGCCCACTAATCAGATGTTTACAGCAGACGATTTCTTTGCTAAAGGAAGAAAGTATTACGATGTAAGTTATAAAGTAATTAATGAAGACGGAACTGATCCTGATCCTAAAATGCCCTCCCTTACAAGAGAGTGGGGAGATACCTGGATAGCCGATCCTCAGAAAGAAAATGGTTTAAGGGCTTCCAGAATGTATACTGCTAAAGGTCTTTTAGCTCAATGTATTTTAAGGCAAAATGCATTGAACGGAACGATGCTTGAAGAAGAGGGAGGGTACTGGGACCATGCAAAACTGGATGCCAACAAAAGAATCAGTGGATATTTTTTGTGGAGTTATAATGACTATACCCGGGGTTCAGATGCCATAACTGCTTTTAGCGGCGTAGTTGATATCGATCGGTATGAAAAGTTTGGTTACTATCAATTACAGGCTATGCAAGATGCACGGAATCCTGTATATGGTCCAATGGTTTTTATTGCAGGTTATAACAGCCGTCCTGATCTGGATTCCACAATAACTGTTTTTTCCAACTGTGACCGGGTAAAATTGTATCGGAACAATCAACTTATGGGTGAGATGAGCAGGGAATCCAATGCTCATACCGCGGCTTTTCTTGCTGCAAAAGGCGGGAGTCCGTATTATACCTTTAAGATAGGAAAGTATCGGTCAGGTGATTTGAAAGCTGAAGGTATCATTGACAACAAAGTAGTTACAACACATGTGGTGAGCACACCGGGCAAAGCAGATCACCTCGAAATCGAAGTTGCTGACCGGGGTATAAAAGCTGTTGCTGACGGATCTGATATGATACCGGTATACATTAAAGTATGCGACAAGAAGGGAACAGTCATTACGAATACAAAAGCACAGCAATCGTTTAAAGTCGACCTCCATGTAGCAGGGAAGGGAATATTGATTGGAGCTTCTGTTCCGCGAATTGAGGCCGCTGTTCAGTTTACCGAGGGTGGGATTGGATATGGTCTTATTCAAACTTCTGAAAGGGCAGGTGATATACAGGTTACAGCGAATAGTTCCGGATTGAAGCCCGCTACAATTGTTATTAAAACAATCCCATATAATGGGAAATTTTTACCTGATGGTGTACATCCGAAATGGAAAATAGAAAAGGAAATGCAGCATCTGTCTCTTATACACATCTAAAATGGGGGGGGGGGGGGGGGGGGGGGGGGGGGGGGGGGGGGGGGGGGGGGGGGGG
>NZ_JAELTV010000201.1 GCF_016429005.1 Pedobacter sp. ASV19 | reverse complement strand
CCCCCCCCCCCCCCCCCCCCCCCCCCCCCCCCCCCCCCCCCCCCCCCCCCCTTTTAGATGTGTATAAGAGACAGCCTTACAAACAAGATCCTGACAAACAGGCACAGGTTAAATATTATAGCGCAGGTTTAGGCTACAGAATCAACCAGTATTATGTAGACCTTGCTTATCAGCGAGTTGAAACCAATCAAACATTCGTCCCTTATACTGTAGGAACTGATGCTTCACTGGACCCTACTGCAACAACAAAATTGAGTAAAAACAATGTTTTCCTGACTTTCGGAGTTCGCTTCTAAAACTTAGAGACTCATTTCAAAATAAAAGCGCCGGTGTCAAGATACCGGCGCTTTTATTTTGAAATCAGTTTAGCTTTCCTACCCCAATCTTAGGAATGTAATTTAAACCGCTCTATATTCTTTTCTACCTGGGCATCTTTGATCAGCTCAGGAGCATGGTGCGGTTTCTTTCTCGCATCTATGATAACCGGACCTGTACAGCCCCAATGTTTATCTTTAACAAAACTACCTATCCCATCTATATCAGACGCAGGATTACTTCTGGTAAAAGTTACCCAAACCAGGTTATTAATATCTTTGGCTGTAAATGCCGCATCATCACAAAGTACAATTAAGCCCAGACCTTCCAGATTCTGCTGTTGAAGCTGATCTTTCAATTCGCTCATTTCAACGCCCGCCTGGTCCTTGTTCAAATAAGATGGAGCCTGAACCGTCATAACCCCTTCCATAGCCATGTGATACCCGGAAAAACATCCATCTGTAACAAGACCTGAAGGCAATACCGTACTCAGTTGACGTTTCACTTCACCGGCCGCAGCAAACACCACTTTAGAGCCAGAATTCAATCCTTCTCCACTATAATCTAAGGTATCTATCGTCGTTTGCGTGTAAAAATGCAGGTCTCTGGTGAAATCCATTCGTTCCAGTATATGCTTCAAAAAAGCCCTGATATGATGCGTACTGAGCTTTTCGTCATCCTCTCTCGCAGCAATAAACACATATTTAGCCAGGCTCAGCTGATTCTTACCTAAAATATGATTGGCAATAGTCAAGATTTCCTGCGGTCTGCGTTCCTTTAAATAAGGTGTATATCTCTCACTCCCTATCGCAAACAACAATGGATGCACACCAGCCGCATCGACTGCATTCACTTCTTTCAGCCCATGAATTTCCTGGGGAATTGCCGAACCTGCAATTTCATGGATCAGTGCACCAAAGCTTGTATCTTCCTGCGGAGGTCTTCCTACTACAGTAAAGGACCAGATGGCATCCTTTTTATGATATACATTGTGCACCTTCATTAAAGGAAAAGGATGCGTCAGACTGTAATAGCCCAAATGATCTCCAAAAGGACCTTCTGGTTTATTTTCCTGCGGATAAACCGTACCGGTAATCACAAAATCAGCATCTGCAGAGATGCAGAAACCTTCGTCGTCATAGAAATAACGGAACCGTCTGTTACCCAGAACTCCCGCAAAGGTCATTTCTGATAATCCTTCTGGCAGAGGCATCACTGCAGCCAACGGGTGTGAAGGAGGGCCACCTACAAAAATACTCACTTTTAAAGGCTGTCCTTTTGCATTGGCTTTGGATTGATGAACGCCTATTCCTCTATGGATCTGATAATGTAATCCGATTTCTTTGTCTTTGATATATTCATTTCCGGCCAGTTGTATACGGTACATACCCAGGTTGGAATTCATCACACCTGGCTTATCCGGGTCTTCGGTATAGACTTGTGGCATAGTTACAAATGGTCCGCCGTCCATCGGCCAGTTTACAATTTGCGGAAGCTGACTAATGGTCGTTTTACTAAAAGTAGCTTTAAAAAGGCTTTGTTTCAATGGTAAAGCCGAGAGTGCGGTTAAGCCTGCCCCAGCATATTTAAATGGGTTTTTAAGTGCCTTAATTGGATCTGAACGAAGTCCTACCAATTGCTGAACTTTATCCAGGCTGTCCCTGAACATAAATTTGGACCTTTCCAAAGTGCCAAACAAGTTGGATACTGCAGGAAAAGGGCTTCCTTTCACTTTTTCGAATAGAATGGCCGGACCTTCCTGTTCAAAAATCCGCAAATGGATTGCCGCCATTTCCAGGTAAGGGTCTACTTCTTCTTTTATACGTATAAGATGTCCGTGTTTTTCTAAATCAGCAACACATTCTGATAAGCTGTTATATCCCATTGCCCACAAAGTTAAAGTTAAGTTTGTAAGCTTGTTGGAAAAAATCAAATTACTCTTCGAGGACTGGACTCCTTGCCTCGCTGCGCTCTTGTGGCAAGGCGCCCTGAGGTCCTCTCGGAGTAATATTGATTTTTTTCGAAGTGTTTATATTTTTATTTGTTCTCAAGAGCTCGCAAGCTCGGTTTTATATGACGCTTAGCAAAGGAGGTGAGTCCGGGCAGGGTGCATAGGGATGGAGGATAGGGTTATTTTGTAATGTATATTGTAATGTATACCTATAATTTTCTTTGTTTATATGGTAGAAAGCCATTTTTCCAAAACTCTTGGCTGGGATAGTTGTTGTATTCTAAACAGATTTAATAAAATAAAAACAACAATTACTATGGACGCTAAAGAGATTAGTTTGAATGAAAAAAAGGTAAAACCAGTAGTAGACATGCTCAACGATTATCTTGCAAACTATCATATACACTATCAAAAATTAAGAGGATGCCACTGGAACATTAAAGGACAGAACTTCTTTACCCTGCACCTTAAGTTCGAGGAATTATATACCAACGCTCAACTGACCATTGATGAAATTGCAGAACGTGTCCTTACCCTGGGTAAACCACCACATAGCCGCTTTGCAGATTACATTAGTGAATCTTCCATTAAAGAGATCAATACCATAGGCCTTAAAGACCTCGATATGGTAGACGCCATTCTCGACGATATGTCACAACTCATCCAATTGGAAAGGGAGTTGCTGGAAGCAACAGATAAAGCCGGAGATGACGGTACCAACGACATGGTCAACCGTTTCATGCAATTCAAAGAAAAAAACACCTGGATGCTACGCTCATTCGCAAACAAGAAATAAAACATCCCTATTCAACTTAATAAAGCCCTGCTCCAAAAGCAGGGCTTTATTGTTTTACAAACCTTATTACTATAAAACTTACCATAACACTAACCTCATTTTCACCATAACACCCCCTTTTTTCCTTTCCTTCCCGGACCACCCCTCACAGCTATGCGCCATACAAAATCAATATTACTCTTCTAGGACCTCAGGGCGCCTTGCCACAAGAGCGCAGCGAGGCAAGGAGTCCAGTCCTAGAAGAGTAATATTGATTTTTCCAGCAAGCTTTTTTTCACACTGCTTTATAATACGCATCCTTCTTTCCCGTTCTTGATATAGAATTTAAGCTCTTAGAATTTATTCGTATAATTGCCAGAATTAACTTGACACGACATTAATGCAAAAATATTATATATTGGCAGCAGTAGCTGCCTTCCTCAACATATCCTCTGCCTCAGCCTCTAACCTCAGAGACTCCATAGGCGTAGAAAACCTGAAAGGCAAAAAAGTAATCATCCACAAAGTAGTTCAGCACGACACCTATTATTCTATAGGAAGACTGTACAATGTTCAGCCCAAAGAGATCATAACCTTTAACGACAATAAATACCTTCAAATCGGGGTCATCATTAAAGTACCAACCAATATTCCATTTAAAGACCAGGTCAGCACAGCGGCAAAAAACCCACCTGCAAATACATCATCCGATAATGGAAACTATACAGAGTACACCATACAGCCCAAAGATAACCTGAACAGGCTTGCAGAAAGATTTGGAACTACAGTAAATGAAATCAAAAGGATCAACGACCTGAACTCGATTCATCTGAGAATAGGTCAGGTCTTAAAAATGCCGGCACAAGCAGAACCCCAGCAGCAACCAGAAAAACAACAGGAGCAAAAGCCGATACAGAAACCAACACAAGCTGCCGCTAATGAGCCAATCTTTCCTTCCAAACGTCCTGAAGCTGTAAAAAGTACAGATGCCACTGTTGGAGAAAACGGAGCCTACATTGAACACGTTGTAAAAGCCAAAGAAAATCTGGGCATGCTGGCCGACAAATACGGAACAACTATTGAGGAGATCAAAAAACTTAACGGACTAAATTCCAGCAACCTCAGAATAGCTCAGGTCTTAAAAATTCCTGCCAAACAGGGCCAGAATCCTGAAGCCTCAAATGCAGGCCAACCGGTTGTAACAGAACCAACACAGACAGTCCAGAAAAAAACAGGCCTGGATAAAAAGACACAACCCCTGCAATCTCCCGCAGATACTTCAGCACAGGAAGAATTCATAGAGCACACAGTAGCCTCCAATGAAACCCTCTATTCCATTGCCACAAAATATGGCCTAACCATGGATCAGGTAAAGGCAAAGAACAATTTGCAGGACGCCTCCCTTAGAATTGGGCAGAAGCTACTGATCAAAGGACAATACCCGGTAAAAAAACCTTATACCCCACCAGTAACAGATTCAGATGCAGAGACCGATAGCGTATCTACTATAAAAAATCCTTCCTTGAAATACGCACCAAGCAGATATGGACTGAATCAAATTGATGAGAAAGGGACAGCTGTATGGATTGCAGAAGAAGGCCTTGATCCGACCAAAATGCTTGTGTTGCACCGCACTGCACCAATAGGAACAGTAATAAAAATCACCAATCCAATGAGCAACCGCTCTACTTTTGCAAAGGTTGTTGGTAAATTTACAGAGAATGAATCCACAAAAGATGTTATCATTGTAATGACAAAAGCTGTAGCAGACGCACTGGGTGCGCTGGACAAAAGATTTTTTTGTAATTTAACCTACAGCGGACAAGATACTAATGAACAATAAACCTTTTATTATCGGGATTGCGGGTGGAAGCGGTTCCGGTAAAACTTTCTTTTTAAATTGTTTCCTTCATCATTTTAAAAATGATGAGGTCACTTTAGTTTCACAGGATGATTATTACATCCCAGTTGGAGAAATGACACAGGAAGAGAATAAATTGTACAACTTTGATCTTCCTTCCACCATTGACAACGAGCAGTTCAACCTCGACATCAGGAAACTCCTGAAAGGAGAAGTGATCTACAAAAAAGAATATAATTTTAACAACCCATTGGCTGTGGTTAAGATCCTGGAGATCAGCCCCGCACCAATTATCATAGTAGAAGGCCTTTTCATCCTTCATTTCAAAGAAATCGCAGCACTGCTGGACCACAAGATCTTTGTAGAAGCTGAAGAATCCGTTGCCCTGGACCGCAGGGTGAAGAGAGATGGTATGGAACGTGGCTATTCTGAAGAAGACGTATTATACAAATGGCACAACCATGTTGTGCCATCTTATAAAGAATTCTTATTGCCATATAAAGAAGAATGCAATATGGTTGTGGTAAACAATACCAACACACCAGACGAGATCATTGCTATTACCGAAAAAATAGCGCTTGATCTGAAAGCTAAATTCTGTCAGGACAATTAATCTATATGCATTTCCGGCGTATTGTCGTCGGCCAGAAGTCTGCCTGAGGTTGCGTTTCTAATGTAATCTACACTCACCCCTGGTGCTCTTTCGATTAACTGAAAGCCACCCTCAGGCAGTACATCAAGAACCGCAAGCTCGGTTACAATCTTTTTAATACAATGTACACCTGTTAAAGGCAAAGTACATTTTGGCAGCAGCTTACTCTCCCCAGCTTTATTCACATGCTGCATCGCCACTATAATATTTTTAGCAGAAGCGACCAGATCCATAGCCCCGCCCATCCCCTTCACCATTTTACCCGGGATCTTCCAATTGGCAATATCCCCGTTTTCAGAAACTTCCATAGCACCTAATATAGTCAGATCAATCTTCTGGCTCCGGATCATTCCAAAACTCAGGGCAGAATCAAAGACAGAGGAACCAGGTAAGGTCGTAATCGTTTGTTTTCCGGCGTTGATCAGATCGGCATCCTCTTCTCCTTCAAAAGGAAAAGGCCCCATCCCCAATAAGCCGTTCTCAGACTGTAAAACAACATTGATTCCCTCAGGAATATAATTGGCAACCAATGTTGGAATACCAATCCCAAGATTCACATAGTAACCATCTTTTATCTCTTTCGCGATACGTTTCGCAATTCCATTTTTATCCAGCATGTGACCCTTAATTTTTAGTTCTTACCGTACGTTGTTCAATTCTCTTTTCATAGTCAGCACCCTGAAAAATACGGTGTACAAATACCCCGGGTGTATGAATCTGATCCGGATCCAGTTCTCCGGCTTCCACCAGAATCTCTACTTCAGCAATGGTCACTTTTCCAGCCATAGCCATTACCGGATTAAAATTCCTGCTCGTCGATCTGTAGATCAGGTTACCCGCAGTATCTCCTTTCCAGGCCTTTACAATCGCAAAATCAGCCTCAAAAGCATACTCCATCAGGTAATCCTTACCATTAAAATTTCGCACTTCTTTACCCTCAGCCACTTCAGTACCCACACCCGCTGGTGTAAATATTGCAGGCATACCATAACCCGCAGCCATGCAACGTGTTGCTAAAGTACCCTGCGGAATCAGCTCAACGTCCAGTTCACCACTCAGCAGTTGTCTTTCAAATTCTGCGTTTTCTCCAACATAAGAAGAAATCATCTTTTTAACCTGGCGCTGCTGCAGCATCAGCCCTATGCCAAAATCATCTACGCCGGCATTATTGGAAATGCAGGTCAGGTTCTTCACGTTCTTTTTCACCAGTGCGGCGATGCAGTTTTCTGGAATCCCGCAAAGGCCAAATCCCCCCAGCATTAACGTATCACCGTCTTCTATATCCCGGATGGCTTCTATAGCCCCCGATACCACTTTATTGATCATATATTTGGTTTGACTGCTAAATTAAAAAAAGTCCCCCGAACTTTGTTAGCCCGGGGGTAATTATCATTTTAAATATACATACGTAATACCATCTCCGCCACGGTCTGCATGCTCATCCTCCACACGGGTAACCTGGCTATACTTTTTAAGATACTCACGGATCAGCTTCCTAAGAATGCCGTCACCTTTTCCATGAATCAGTTTAATAAAAGGAAAGCCCATCATAACAGACCTGTCCAAGTACTTTTCAACTTCCTGTAAGGCCACTTCACCCCGCATTCCCCTCAAATCCAGTTCCGCAGTAAAAGAGCTGATCGCTTCAGAAATACTACCAGAATAAGAGTTGGCCTGTATCGTTTTCCTCGCCTGCGTATTGCTGATCTTGTGAACCCTGTTCTTTTTCAAAACAGACCTTAAATCACCCAATGCCACCACCAGGTTATCCCGGTTAATCTCCAGTACCTGTCCGGTAGTTTCACTATTATTGAGTTGTACCCAGTCTCCAACCTCAATAGGGGTATTTAATTTTTGTACAGGTGCTTCCGGTTTTTTCTCTTCCTTCACCTGGTGCTGCACCAACTGTTTCTGCAGGTTTTGCCGAAGCTCTTTAGTCGCTACCTTATCCGCCTGTTTTTCTTTAATTTCGGCGATCGTATTCTCGACCAGCTTGTTCGCATTTTTAATAATGGATTGTGCCTCCAGCTTCGCCTCCTTCATCAGGCTCTTCTTATTTTCCTCCAGAAATAGCTTCAGTTTTTCATTCTCAGCCACCAGATTTTTGACTTTATTCTGCTGGGTAGAAAGATGAACCTTAGTATCATAGATTTGCTTCTTCTCTCTCTCCAGATCCACCAGTAAGCTATCTATGCGGTTTTGATTGGTACCGGTTTTTTCTCTCGCCAGTTTTAAAACTTCAGGCTGCAAACCAATATTCTGTGCAATCTCAAAAGCATATGAACTTCCCGGCTTTCCAATCTCAAGCACATACAAAGGCTTCATTTTATCATTATCAAACAACATAGAAGCATTTTCAAGCCCAGGTGTATTACCCGCAAACAATTTCAGGTTCGAATAATGGGTAGTAATTACTCCCCTTACCTTCTTATTGTTCAATACTTCCAGCACCGCTTCTGCCATAGGCCCGCCGAACTGAGGATCTGTACCCGTTCCAAACTCATCAATCAGCACCAGCGACTTCGGTGTAGCATGCGCAACAAAATACCGCATCTTTGTTAAATGGGCACTATAAGTACTCAAATCACTTTCTATTGACTGATCATCGCCGATATCTGCGAAGATATTGTCAAATATACCTACCTCGCTCGACTCATGAACAGGAATCAATAAGCCACTCTGGATCATTATCTGCAACAGACCAACCGTTTTCATACAAACAGATTTCCCCCCGGCATTAGGTCCGGAAACCAGCAATATCCTCAACGTATCGTGAATCTGCATATTTAAAGGAACCACGGTTTTCCGATCTTCCTTGAAAGACAGAAACAAGAGTGGGTGCCTTGCATTGACCAGCTTAGTCCTGGCTTCTTTTACCAAAACCGGCATATCTGCCTCCACCTCTATCGCAAAAAGTGCCTTTGCCCGTACAAAATCCAGCTTGGTTAAAAAGCCATGATAAGACAATAATAAAGGAGTATAAGGCCTCAGGTCATTGGTCAAAGCAATCAAAATCTTAATGATCTCCCTGCGTTTATCAAATTCCAGATCCCTTAACTTATTATTTAAGGTAAAAACTTCCTCCGGCTCCATATATACCGTCTGGCCGCTGGCCGACTCATCATGGATAAATCCTTTCAGTTTTCTTTTATTTTCAGCCAGAATCGGAATACACATCCTGCCATCACGAATGGTCAGACTTCCGTCAGCCACCCAATTGTTTCCAACAGCCTGTTTATAGATGGCATCCATCTTTTTCCTGACTTCCTGTTCACCCTGTCTCTTATACACATCTGACGCTGCCGACGAACGTAAAAAAGGGGTGTGTGGGGGGGGGGGGGGGGGGGGGGGGGGGGGGGGGGGGGGGGGGGGGGGGGGGGGGGGGGGGGGGGGGGGGGGGGGGGGGGGGGGGGGGGGGGGGGGGGGGGGGGGGGGGGGGGGGGGGGGG
>NZ_JAELTV010000200.1 GCF_016429005.1 Pedobacter sp. ASV19 | reverse complement strand
ACGTTCGTCGGCAGCGTCAGATGTGTATAAGAGACAGGCCGTTTTATTACAGACCCCTTTAGCTCTATACCTGGAGCAAGACTGTACAGAACAGGGGATCTGGCCAAGAGGTCTGTTGACGGAACATTGGAATACCTGGGCCGGATAGATGACCAGGTTAAGATTCGTGGTTACAGAATTGAATTGGGTGAAGTTGAACATGTTCTTCAGCAAGCTCCAGGAGTAAAAGATGCGGCTGTCATTGCGCAGATCCAATCAGATGACAGCAAAAGACTAGTTGGCTATGTTGTTGTTTCCTCTGTTTTTAACAGAGAAAGAATTTTTGACTTTCTAAAGAGCCACCTCCCCGACTATATGATTCCACAGATTTTAATGGAAATCAAAACGATACCATTAACCGGTAATGGAAAATTAGATAAGAAAGCGCTGCCAGAGCCTAATGTATCTGAGTTGGTAAATACGGTATATGTAGCTCCAAAAACAAATATGGAAGAAAAACTGGTTGAATTATGGTGTCAATTGCTAGACATAAAGCGCATTGGTATCCATGATAATTTCTTCGAACTGGGTGGAAATTCCTTGCTCGCACAGAAAACGGTTACTCAGCTAAGGACAATGGCCATTCATTTACCGGTAACGAAGCTATACCAATACCCAACAGTTAGTGGGATTGCAGCTTTTATTGAGGGAAAGGAAAGCAACACTGTATTTAGAAAAAAGAATACATCCATATTAGGTGGAGCTAATCGCGATATTGCTATCATTGGAATGGCAGGACGTTTTCCTGGTGCAGACACCATTGAAACATTGTGGGAAATACTAAAATCGGGTAAAGAGACAATTCATTTTTTTGCCGGGGAAGAATTGTCACCTGCAATTCCAGACCATATAAAAAACGCTCCGGATTATGTAAAAGCAAGGGGGATTATTAATGGGGCTACAGACTTTGATGCTTCATTTTTCGGGATAACGCCAAAGCTGGCAGAATTGATGGATCCCCAACAACGCATTTTTCTGGAGGTTTGTTGGGAGGCTTTAGAACGATCGGGATACACTCCCGCAAGATATGAGGGTGCCATTGGTGTCTACGCTGGCGCTGCCAGTAATACCTATTTTGTTAATAATGTAATTCCAAATCCTGAATTGATTGCAAACGCAGGAAATATGCAGGTTTTAACCTTAAACGACAAAGATTATTTATCCAGCAGAGTGGCTTACTCAATGAATCTCAAAGGCCCCGCTGTTACCGTTCAATCTGCATGCTCCACTTCTCTTCTCGCTGTAGCGCAAGCAGTTGACAGCATTAGAAATGACCAATGTGATATTGCATTAGCCGGAGGAGTATCAATTAATTCCCCAATCAATTCTGGTCATCTTTATGAAGAAGGTGCGATGTTGAGTAAAGATGGCCATTGCAGACCATTTGATTCAAATGCGAGCGGAACAATGTTTAGTGATGGAGCCGCAGTGGTAGTTTTGAAAAGCAGAGCTAAGGCAGAGAAAGATGGAGATTTCATTTATGCAGTGATTAAAGGAGTTGGGTTGAGCAATGATGGCGGAGGCAAAGGAAGTTTTACCGCACCAAGCGCTCAAGGGCAAGCTGCATCTATCTATATGGCAATGCAGGATTCAAACATATCTGCTGATGAGATCTCCTATGTGGAGGCGCACGGCACTGCAACCCCATTAGGAGATCCTATTGAAATAGAAGGCTTAAAAATGGCCTTTGGAGACACTGCAAGAAAGCAATATTGCGCGATAGGATCTATTAAAGGTAATTTAGGTCATTTAACTCATGCAGCTGGTGTTACTGGCCTGATTAAAACAGCCTTGGCATTACATCATCACCTCTTGCCGGCCTCTATTAATTACAAAAGTCCCAATCCTAATCTTAACCTTGAGGACAGTCCTTTTAAAGTGAATGATTCCCTATCCCCTTGGAATAGTAGCAACATTAAAAGGGCTGGTGTAAGTTCCTTTGGTGTCGGCGGTACAAATGTTCATGTAATTCTAGAAGAGGCTGAAAATCAAATTCGTGAAATTAATGAACAACGACCGGTACAGATTATTACCTGGTCCGCAAAAAACAATACAAGTCTTGAGAAATATCCTGCCAAATTACTGGATTACATAAAGATGGACGGCAGTGCTGACTTGGAAGATATTGCCTATAATTTAGGCCTTTACCGTCAAGAATTCAATAAAAAGGCATTTATCGTTTGTTCTGATAAAGCAGAGCTTAGCGATCTTTTAGCCAATTCATTGCATATGGCTTCTGATGCTGAAAAAGTTAAACGGAGAGAGGCAGAAGTTGTCTTTATGTTTCCAGGACAAGGCTCACAATATGTTCATATGGGGAGAGACCTATACAAAAATGAACCTGTATTCCGTTTGGCTATGGAATCTTGTGCCTCACTGATCTCATCTGAAATTAACGAAGATATTCTTCAAGTTATTTACCCTTCTGTTGTTAATCCAGAAGCAGAACATAAGTTGAGAAATACCAAATATAGTCAACCTGCGTTATTTTGTCTCGGCTACGCAATAGCTAAACTTTGGATGAGCTGGGGGATACATCCTGCTGCTTTTATTGGACACAGCATCGGTGAATTTGTTGCTGCTCATTTAGCCGGCGTCTTTTCTCTTGAAGATGCTGTAAAATTAATTACCGCACGGGGTAGCCTGATGGCCGATTTGCCACAAGGCAGTATGCTTTCAGTCAGATCTTCTGCTGAAGACATCGCAACGCTCCTACCTGAAGGAATTTCAATCGCGGCCGTAAATACGCCAAAGTCATGTGTACTTGCTGGCCCAGTAAAGGCTATTCAGGAATTTTCAACAACTTTATCAAAAAATAATATTGCTAACCGGCTTTTACAAACCAGCCACGCTTTTCATTCAGTGATGATGGATCCGGTTATTAAACCTTTTGAAGCCTTATTTTCTTCAATTACATTGCAAGAACCAGTCATCCCCATTGCATCTACAGTAACTGGAACATGGATGACCTCTGATGATGCGATGAACCCCACCTATTGGTCCAGACATCTGAGATCCCCTGTACTCTTCTCTGAAGCCGCAAAAACTCTTTTAGATACAGGTTATAGCATATTTATTGAATCGGGTGCGGGCTCAGTAACCAGTACATTGATCAAACAGCAATCTAGAAATGATTTGCTCGCCGTTAGTTCAATTGAACAAAAAGAACTTCGCTACGCAGATTATTACACCATTTTAAAGTCACTTGGTACTTTATGGACAAATGGAATTGATCCCGATTGGACGGCTTTTTATAAATCAGAACAAAAGTCAAAATTGCCTGCACTCCCAACATATGCATTTGACAGTAAATACCATTGGATAGATAAACCTTTAAATCAAATCAATACTCCATCTGCCCCATCTGAACCTAACCACCATTTATCTAATACACAAAAAAGCGCCCCCGATCCCATGAGAAAACAGAAACTGATTGTTAGAATTAAAGAAATCCTCGAAAACACCTCAGGCATTGAAATGACTGCCATCTCACCTGAAACAAGTTTTATTGAGGCTGGATTTGACTCTTTACTATTAACACAAGTCGCCCTTCTTCTTAAAAAGGAGTTTAATGAAAATATTACTTTTCGTCAATTAAACGATGATCTCGGAAACGTAGAATCTTTAGCCGTATATCTGGATTCAAAATTGCCAACTGAACATCATAATGAGTTGCCGTTATCACCCTTACCTACATCCAATATTCCGACACCTTCAAATTATAATGCAGGCAGTAATGCTACGGCCATAGATTTAATCAGTCAACAACTACAGCTTTTAGCACAACAGCTTAACCTTCTTCAGAATAATACATCTACCCCAACACCTATAAAAGAGCCAACACCTGCTTTAAGTCCAGTTATCAAGTCATTAAATCACCATGAACTAAGTCCTGAAGAAGCCGCTGAAATCAAGAAACCTTTTGGCGCCACCGCACGTATTGAAAAGCAATCGGCAGAGTTAACTGGAGCTCAACTGGCATTTTTGAAAAAATTCGAAGATAGATACACAGACAGAACGAAAAGCAGTAAGGCCTATACACAAAAATACAGGATGAATATGGCTGATCCAAGGGTGGTTTCTGGTTTTAAGCCTTCTACAAAAGAACTAGTTTATCCTATCGTAGCAAGTAAATCAAAAGGAAGCAGAATTTGGGATCTGGATGGAAATGAATATATCGATGCTTTAAATGGATTTGGATCCAATATGCTAGGTTATCAGCCTGATTTTATAAAAAAGGCTTTAATTGATCAGATTGAAAATGGATATGAAATTGGACCACAGCATGAGTTAGCTGGAGAAGTGTGTGAGCTTATTACCGATTTTACTGGTTTTAAAAGAGTGGCCCTATGCAATACAGGCTCGGAAGCTGTACTCGGTGCCATGCGCATTGCCCGCACAGTTACCGGCAGATCTCTAATTGTAGCCTTTACTGGTTCGTATCATGGTATTGTTGACGAAGTTATTGTTAGGGGTAGTAAGAAACAAAAGTCTTTTCCTGCTGCTCCTGGAATTATGCCGGAGGCAGTACAAAATATGTTAATACTAGACTATGGAACAGATGAAGCGCTAGAGATCATCAAAACACGTTCGCATGAAATTGCAGCTGTATTGGTTGAGCCTGTCCAAAGTCGTAGACCAGAATTTCAGCCTATAGCATTTTTAAAACACATCAGAGCCATTACCAAAGCCTCTGGAAGCGTACTTATCTTTGATGAAATCGTATCTGGATTTCGTTTTCATCCTGGTGGAACACAAGCAATGTTCGGGATTCGTGCAGATATAGCAACCTATGGAAAGGTTGTGGGTGCCGGTATTTCAATAGGTGTGATTGCTGGCGAGCCTAATCTAATGGATGCCCTGGACGGTGGGTTCTGGCAATATGGGGACCTTTCTTCTCCTGAAGCGGGTGTTACTTATTTTGCAGGAACATTTGTTCGTCACCCGCTTGCGTTAGCTTCAGCTAAAGCCTCTCTTAATTATATAAAAGAACAAGGACCTTCACTTCAACTCAATTTAAATAATAATGCAGATTATCTGGTTCGTCATTTAAATCAGATTTGCGTACAATTCAATACGCCTATGTATGTGGCACATTTTTGTTCTGTATGGAAAATCAAATATTACAGTGAATATTCTTATAGCGAGTTATTATTTACTTTGATGAGAGACAAAGGAATTCACATCCTGGATGGATTCCCTTGTTTTTTAACTACATCACATAGCATAGCAGATATTGATCAGATTATCCTAAAGTTTAAAGAAAGTGTCCTCGAACTTAAGGAGGCTGGCTTTATACCCAGTTACGAGAGCAAGTCCGAAGAAATAAGCAATATCTCTGTGAATGCCGGCGACCTCCCTCCTGTTCAGGGCGCAAAATTGGGCAAAGACCAAAACGGAAATCCAGCTTGGTTCATTCAGGATAAATCAAGACCAGGAAAATATTTACAGGTTCAATCTAACCATAAAGCCTAATCTTATGAATAACGAGCATAGTTTTACGGCAGTTGATTTTAATCCATTCGAGCAAGGTGAATTAGAAAAAGTATTTCCTCCTATTGACTCGCAGCAGGAGATTTGGACAGCATGTGTCATAGGGGGCGAAGATGCAAGTCGTTCTTATAATGAATCAATATCTTTATTTCTTCATGGCAAACTTAGACTAAATTTATTCGAAAAAGCTTTTCAAAACATCGTAATCAGACATGAAGCGCTTCGTTCAACAATTAGTGAAGACGGTCAGTCAATTTGCATTGCAAAAGAATACACTACTACTCTTTTATTTGAAGATTTAACCTCTAAGACATCCACCCAACAGAACCAGTACCTCATAAATTTTGGTAACGAAGATGCTGAGATGGTATTTGATTTACAAAATGGTCCGTTATTTAGAGCAGCATTGTTCAAAAAGTCAGAAGACGAATACATTTTCAGGCTAACTGCCCATCACCTAATTTGTGACGGGTGGTCGTTTGGGGTTATCCTTGAAGACCTGGCCAGCTTTTATTCTGCTTATGTAAAAGATGAAGTTCCATTGATGGACGAGGTAATTCCTTTTAGTCTCTATGCGTCTGAAGAAAATGTTTATCTGAAAAGCGACATATACAAAGAAACAGAACAGTACTGGATCAATCAATATTTGGATTCAGTACCTCAACTCAGCCTTCCTACTGATTTCCCGAGACCAACACATAAGACATATAAAAGCCGAAGAGATGATTTTTTATTAGACCCTTTAATATTAAGGGACATCAGAAAAACCGGAGCCAAGGCAGGGGCAAGTTTAGTGAGTACATTGATTGCAGCATTTGAGGTTTACTTGCAACATATTACCGGCCAACAGGATATTGTGATCGGACTACCAGCAGCCGGACAGGCCGCAGTAGGATATGATGCGCTGGTAGGTCACTGTGTACATCTATTGCCTATGCGAAGTCGTCCATCGGTTGACTTATCTTTTTTGGAGTATCTCAAGCTGCGCAAAACTAAAATCATGGACGACTACGAGCACCAGAGATTTACTTTTGGCAGTTTGCTAAAAAAAATAAAAATTGCCCGGGATAGTTCAAGAGTCCCTCTGGTTCCCGTTATCTTCAATGTGGATATGGGTATGGATTCTAAGGTTTCGTTCTATGGTCTGGAACATAGGCTATTTTCAAATCCAAGAAGGTACGAGAACTTTGAACTTTTCCTAAATGCTAGCGGATCTGCTGCTGCAATGGAACTTGAATGGTCGTACAATACACAATTGTTCAAACCAGAAACCATTGCTAGAATGATGGCTAATTTTGAACAGTTATTACGTGAAATCATCCTTGAACCAGATCAAAAGATTAGATATCTCTTTAAATCAGACCAACAAGAAGACTTACAACATGAAACAGAGGGGACTGCATTTTCAGGGGCAAGTGCTGTTTCCTTAATTGATCAAGTTGCTCTGCAAAACCCGAATAGAGAGGCGATTTGTTTTAAGGATAAGAAGGTCACCTATGAGTATTTGCAATTACAATCTAATCGCCTGGCAAGGTATTTAACAGCTAATGGAATACAAAAGGGAGACATTATAGGAATTGCGATGGACCGTTCTCCTGAATTAATCATATCCCTTTTGGGTATTATGAAATCTGGAGCAGCATATCTTCCAATTGACCCGCAGTATCCTAAAGAAAGGATCGAGTTCATGTTGGAGGATTCTAGTACAAAACTGCTACTGATTGATCAACAATATGAGAATTCTTTTGAAACCGTTACCAGAAAATTAAATACTGAAACAGTTTGGTCTGAAATCAATCTTTTCTCATCGCAGGAAAATGATATAAAGTTAAATGGTTCTGATTTAGCTTATGTTCTATATACCTCTGGTTCTACCGGAAAACCTAAAGGAGTATTAATAGAACATCATAGCCTTTGCAATTTTCTTCAGAGTATGCAGAATGAACCAGGAATATCTGATAATGATATTCTTCTGGCGGTGACTACGATCTCCTTTGATATTGCTGGACTGGAGATTTACCTACCGTTAACCTCAGGGGCGAAAATTATTCTGGCCGATAGCAACACGGCAAGGGATGGCCGTTTATTGTTGGAAATGATTGAAAGACATCGCGTCACCGTAATGCAGGCAACTCCTTCTACCTGGAGGATGCTTCTGGATGCAGGATTAAATAAGGAACATCATTTAAAAGCTTTATGTGGTGGTGAGACCTTTCCTATTGACTTGGCAAAAAGTCTGCTTAAAACGTGTTCCTCAGTATGGAATATGTATGGACCTACAGAAACCACCATCTGGTCAACTATTAAGAAATTATTGCCAGATGAAGAATTTATAACTATAGGCAAAGCAATTAACCGCACGCAAATCTATATATTGGACGAAGCCTTATGTCAGACCGCTCCTGGAATCGCAGGAGAAATTTATATCGCAGGAGATGGCCTGGCCAGAGGCTATCTAAACCGCGAAGAACTGACTAACGAAAAGTTCCTATCAAATCCCTTTTCAGCGCAACCTGATGCAAAAATGTACCGGACAGGTGATTTAGGTAAGCGTCTTGACAGTGGTGAACTTCTACACCTTGGCAGAATAGATCAACAGGTCAAAATCAGAGGATATCGCATTGAACCTGGAGAAATTGAATATCAGTTGATCAAACAACCCGGTGTTAAGGAAGCTGTTGTAGCAGCGGTTATCGATGATTTTGATGTTCAACGTTTGGTTGCTTACCTTGTACTGGATGAACAGGAGGCCTCAACCTGGAAAGAAAGATGGGAAGATCTCTACCAAATGGGAATAAATAATGAAAAAAATATCCCCTTAGAACAACAGGACCTGGATCTCTCTATAATCTCTCAATACAATATACAGGAAAATATCAGGGAACATGGAGTAGAATGGACAAATGAGGGGTTAAAGCGAATAAAAGAAATTAATGCGAGTGAAATTCTTGAGATAGGAACCGGTGCAGGTCATATGCTTCTGGAACTTGCTCCTGATGTAAAAAAATATACCGCAACAGATTACTCCCTGATTGCCATTAATAGACTAAAGGAAAAACTTGCTGGTGATCCAAAAAAATGGAGGCATGTAAATGTCTACGAATCTACAGCCGATAATTTCAGGGATATTAAAAAGGACACTTTCGATTTGATCTTGCTTCATAGTGTTATTCAGTATTTTCCTGGAATGAAATATCTGATGAATGTATTACGTCAGGCTTGCCAGAATGTTCGTGATGGAGGCTGTGTATTTATCGGCGATGTACAGGCATTAAATGTGATAAAGATGCACTTCCTTTCTGATCAGCTGGATATAACTGATAATAAGACTTCTGTTGGTGATCTTAAGAAGATTACGGCTTACCGGATTGAGAAAGAAGAAGAGTTATCGGTTGATCCGGATTTTTTCTATTTTCTTCCTTCCATTTTACCTGAAATACAGAGCCTGTCTCTTATACACATCT
>NZ_JAELTV010000001.1 GCF_016429005.1 Pedobacter sp. ASV19 | reverse complement strand
TAACGCATAAATTTTCAGTACTTCTTAGAACAAATCTGGCTATGCCTGCCTTTTTGGATTGGATCAATGCTTTTAACAGCAATGCATACGCCTTTTTTCCCTGAGCTTCCGGTTCCGCATAATAAGAACTGTGCATAACGCAATTTAGATTCGAATGATTTATCCGTCAGGTCAAGATATTTTCTGTAGTTCTCTAAAGCCAATGCTGCTTTTGCATCAAAGTTCTGCGGCTCAAAGTTAGCCCACTGCATATAAAGCTCAGCGATCTCTCTGTAAGCAGGACCATAATTAGGGTCTTTAGTAATCGCTTCTTTTAAACGCTCTTCAGACTCAGGAAATGCTCTTGATTCTTTGTACATACGCCCAATCTGAACCGTTCCTCTCAAAAGATTCTCATTGATGTTCAAAGCACGCATATAATTTTGCAATGCTTCAGAGTTCTTTTTCTGAGCTGCGTAATAATCCCCCAATGCGATGAAAGTTTCCGCATCTTTGTCGTCTTTGTCCAGCTCATCAGCTTTCTGCAAATATGGAAGAGCTGAAGTGTAATCACCAGCTGCTGTATAGGCTTTACCAATATACATCGATGGCAGGTAGTCTTTCTTTGAAGAAACCTCGATGGCTTTATCAAAATTAGTTTTTGCTGAGGCTGCATTTTTAGAAGCGAGGTCAGCCTCACCTAAACCAATGTAGTTTAATGCATACTTTGGATCAGCAGTAACGCCTTTTGTAAAAACGGCTCTTGCAGAATCCACGTAATCTGTACGCAGGTAAACTTCACCCAGACTGTAGTAATTTTCACCTTTACCGGCCTGAGAATTCACGAGCGCTTTAAGCATCGAAGTCGCTTTTTGGTACTGTTCGGCATCTATCGCCTTCTTTGCATCATTTAAACTCTGAGCAAAAGAGGCAGAACCCATCACTACTAAACCTAAACCTAAGGTTATTGCTTTCTTTGTCATTTTCATTGGTTCTACTAATTTAATTTTAATTGTAATGAAGCTTGCTTCGCAGGTTTCATTGGTTCTACTAATTTAATTTTAATTGTAATGAAGCTTGCTTCGCAGGTTTCATTGGTTCGTTTGTTTTGAGAGGATAAAAAGCGGTGACACTTCGTATTCCCAAATATATAATTTTGTTTTAATTCTTCAAGTTAAAATCCCTCGATACAATTTTATGGGGACCCAATCCCGATTTAAGAACAATCAATTGTCCGCGCTGGCTCACTAACCAGTTTGCAAATCCTGTGCCTAAACCTTCTTTACCTTCCGCATTAATAATATAAATGTTTCTCAGGAAAGGATAAATACCACTAATCAGATTGTCCTGAACAGGTTTATAAAACGCATCATCTCCTTTTTTACCCTTAACAGCTTTTACACCCATAAGTTTTACCTTCCCCGAATATTCTTCTCCTTCACTGTATTTTTTAATTAACCAATTTACGCCAACCACGCCAATATAGTTTTTGTGCTCAGAAACATATTTAATCACATCATTATTGTTGCTTAACGTATAAACCCCTTTTTTAGGCAGTTCCTTTACCTGTGCCAGGTCTTTAAAATATCTTAAGGTGCTTGAATATGCATTATCAAACACCAGGCTTTTATCTGAAGATGACGTTCCCTTCATAATGGAAATCACCTCATCAGCCGTAATGGTGGTATCCTGGTTATCCGCCGCTGTAATCAAAGCAATCCCATCAATAGCAAACCTGGAAGTAAATACCGGAATACTTCTCCTGCTGTAAGCTTTTTCTTCTTCCGGGGTCAGCATTCGGGAAGAAATCATCACCCGGACACTGTCATTTAAAAAGGTTGGGAATATTTTATTCTCATTTCCGGTAATCACCGTAAAATGCGCATCCGGATAATCAGAATTGAAAACTTCAATCTGGTCATCAACAATGTTATGAAAAGACTCATCTACCAGCAACTTAGCATAGCCTGAAGTCCTGGATTCTTCCGATTGTCCCTCCTTTGCCTTTTTGCTTTTGCAAGAAGAAAAAACAACCAGCAATACAAATATAAAGCTCAAATATCTCATTCCGACTGATCTTTTTGATTAATTAACCGGTAAAACCGGATCAGGGCATAAACGATAAGTAAAACACCAAACAGGATTCTGTACGTTGGCGTGATATCAAATGGAATCTCCTTCCAAAAAATTAGCAATGTTCCCAAAGCCATATAAAACAAGAGCATAACTAGCCCTAAAATAAGCAGAAATCGCTGTTGAGGCGATTTCTGCTTAAAAAAATTGAAGTCAATCATGTATTAATCTTATTGACCTGATAAAGTAAAGCTGATTGGAATGTTGTATTTAACACGTACCGGTTTACCGTTTTGGATACCTGGAGTCCAGCGCGGGCTGGCTTTTAATACCCTTACAGCTTCCTCATCTGTACCACCGCCTAATTTACGGTCTACTTTGATGTCTGTTAATTCACCATTTTTCTCCACAACGAAAGATAAGAATACTTTACCCTGAATGTTGTTTTCAGCAGCCATTGGAGGATATTTTACTGTTTTATGCAGATAAGCATAAAATTTCTCCATACCTCCAGGGAAACTTGGCTGAGTTTCGATACTTACGAAGTCATAAACTTTAGTATCTTCTACTACAGCAGCCTGTTTAGGGCCATTTCCAACAGGTGCAGCAACTACGATATCCGCATCCGGATCACCCGCAATTGTTTTCTGTCCCGGATCTGCTTTTTTCAAATCTTCAATTTGAGGTGGCTCTTCATCACGCACCAAGTTATCCGGCTTAACGATAGGAGGAGGAAACTTAACCTGATCCTGTTTTGGCGGCGGAGGCTCAACCGGTGGTGGCGGAGGGGTATCCGGGTTCACCGGTGGTGGTGGAGCAACAGTAACCTCTACTTGTTTAACAACCTCTTCCTCAGGCAACGCACCTTTGATCATACTGATGATCTTAGGCGAGATGAACAGCAGGATAAACACTGCTGATGCGTAGAATAGCGATTTTGTTGTGTTTGCAGAGTTTCTGGTACGAAGCTCGTAAGCCCCGTAACTTTTGTTTTTCTGATCAAAAACAACATCAAGCCATTCCTTCCTGAATAAATCTATTTTAGAACCTAACATTGCTTTAATGTTTTAATGTTAAAATTATATTATAAAATTCCATTTTTCTTCATGAAATCTTTTTCTGCATCAGTGATGTTCTCATCATCAATCGCCGGCGCAGCCGTGATTTTGGTGATGTTTAACTCATCCATAATGTTCACAAAGTTCTCATAACTTGCACCTGATGTAGGTTTAATTACAACAACCAGTGTTTTCTTAGGATCATTATTGTTCAAATCAGCTACTTTCTTTTTATTCTCAAGTATTGATTTCCTGATTTCACCAAATCCCTCGATATTAGGCTGGCTTTTTCCAGCTTCACCCATATACCAGGCCACTTTATTGTTTTTACCTAAAAGGATAGTCATGGTTTGAGATGCACGCAGTTCAAGCCTGTTCTCATCCTTAACATCCTTATCCGGCTTTGCAATGTCCATTGCAATTGGCTTCGAAAGGGAAGTGGTAAGCATGAAGAAGGTAATCAGAAGGAAGGCTAAATCCACCATCGCAGTTAAATCTACTTTGGTATTCGCTTTCTTGGTTCTGACCTTACCGCCTCCTTTTTTACCGCCCCCGCTGGAGGTATCTAATTCTGCCATTGTCTATCTTTATTTAGCACCGCCTGCGGCAGTTGTAATTAAACTAAATTTGTTAATTTTTTGTTTTTGAAGAATATCAACGATTTTCTTAACCACAGGATATTCTTCTTTTGCATCACCTTTGATACTTACACGCATTGCGGTAGAATGCAATTCTGCAACAGCTTTACGCGAATTCAGTAACCAGGCAGACAATTGATTATCCAGTGAATCTGTAGGGATACCGATCTGTAATCCAGATTTAGTTCTCGCAGCCTCATCAGGTAAATTGATGAATGCTTTTAAACTTTGCATCGGTACACCGAATGACTGGATTACCCCAAAGCGTTCTCTCTCCTGAGGAGTAAAGCTCACTTTGTATTGCTCAGCCATTTTATCCAAAGTCGCCATTTTAACGTCTTTCCCTGCAACCTCGTAAAACACTTTTCCGTGGCCGATGGTCAGCTTCGCGATATCAACATCAGGCACCGGGATCTTATAGCTCGATGAAGGAAGTTTGATATCCAAAGGATCAGGCTGGCGTGCAGTTGCTGTTAATATAAAGAAAGTAAGCAACAGGAAAGCTACGTCGCACATGGCGGTCATATCAATCGAAGTACTCTTTCTTTTAACCTTTGCTCTTGGCATAATTATTTAAATTACTTATGTTTTATACTAATGATGTTAATTCTTCCGGTTTTCCATAAAGCCGGTAAAAAAAAAATTCATTATTTCTTATTTATGCGTAGAAGCATAAGTTTGGATGATGCTAAAACCTGCTTCATCAATTGCATAAGTCAATTTATCAATTTTAGAAGTTAAGATGTTATACATGATGATCGCGATAGTAGAAGTACAGATACCTGTAGCCGTGTTGATAAGGGCCTCAGAGATACCACTTGCTAACGCAGCCTGGTCAGGAGCTCCAGATGTAGCCAAACCACCGAAGGCCTTGATCATACCTGTTACTGTACCTAACAGACCTGTTAATGTACCTACAGAAACTAAAGTAGCTACTACAGTTAAGTTTTGCTCTAACATTGGCATCTCTAAAGTAGTTGCTTCTTCGATGTCTTTCTGAATGGCTAAACATTTCTGATCAGTATCCATGTTTGCTTCAACTTCCATTTCACGGTATTTTTTCAAACCGGATTTGATTACATTGGCAACAGAACCTTTTTGTTTGTCACACTCAGCCATAGCAGCTTCGATGTTGTTGTTGCTCAAAAGGCCTTGGATTTTTTTAACGAAAGCGTCCAGACTACCTGATCCGGTTGCTTTGCCGATTACGATAAAACGTTCAACTGAGAATACAAATACCATTAAAAGCATACCCATTAGAATCGGAACGATAACTCCCCCTTTGTAAGCCATACCAGCATAGTTACCTACTTTAGGGCCCATTTCAGGATTGTTGTCGATAAAGTTGTTTGGATCACCTAATACAAATTTGTAAAGACATATCCCGATGATAATACAGATAGGAATTACCAGAGTAGCGAATAAATTAGAAGCTGACGAGCTTTCTTTTGTAACTGTTGTTGGTTTTGGTGCGTTTGCCATTTTTTGTTAGTTTTTTAGTTCTTAGTACTTTGTTTTTTTAAAAATTAGATAATTTCTCTTAATACACACAACGGCTAATATACACAATTGTTGTAGCAGCAAACTTATAACTTTGAATCTTAATTTAACATTAAATTATTAATTCGCCACACTGTGCATTTTCCCCTTAACAGAAGCATATATTAAAAAAGATTGTCCCCTATTAGGAGACAATCTTTCACAATTAAAACTAAAAAAAAAATTAAATGCAAATTTTTAACTAAAAAAAATGCTTTAAACCGTGATTTCGGTGATTTTTGGTAGTGAACTACGCATTTCTTCGTTGGCGTAAGCTTCAAACTGCTTAAAATTCTGGATGAATGCAGCCGCCAGTTCATTGGCTTTTATATCGTAATTATGAGTATTACTCCAGGTGTTTCTGGGGTTCAGAATTTCAGCCGGAACATCAGGACAACTCACCGGCATGTTCAATCCAAAAACGGGATGTTCAGAAAATTCAACTTCTTCCAGCTGCCCTTTTAAAGCAGCAGTAATCATTGCACGGGTATAAGCCAGTTTCATTCTTTTACCCACACCATAGCAGCCACCGCTCCAGCCTGTATTCACCAGCCAGACATTTACCTGGTGTTGTTTCATCTTTTCACCCAGCAATTCCGCATAACGCGTAGGGTGCAATGGCAGGAATGCCTTGCCGAAACAGGCTGAAAAAGTAACCTGAGGCTCTGTAATCCCCGCTTCTGTACCTGCAACTTTTGCTGTATAGCCAGAAATGAAATGGAACATCGCCTGTCCGGGATTCAGTTTCGAGATTGGTGGCAACACCCCAAAAGCATCCGCTGTCAAAAAGAAAATATTCTTCGGAACACCAGCCATTGAGGGAATAACCGCATTATCAATGTAATCAATCGGGTACGCTACCCGGGTATTCTCTGTTTTATCAATATTGGAAAAATCTACATTTCTGGTACCTGGAAAATAATTGGTATTCTCCAGTAAAGCGCCAAAACGGATCGCATGATAGATCTGCGGCTCGTTTTCTGCAGTAAGATCTACGCATTTCGCATAGCAGCCACCCTCAAAGTTGAAAACAGTTCCATTTCCCCATCCATGTTCGTCATCTCCAATCAGTCCCCTTTTCGGATCTGCAGACAAGGTTGTTTTTCCAGTCCCTGAAAGGCCAAAAAATATCGCCGTATCGCCATCTTCTCCCACATTTGCAGAGCAGTGCATAGATAAGGTCTTTCTTTGTTCAGGCAGAATAAAGTTCAGTACAGAGAAAATCCCTTTCTTAATTTCACCGGTATAAGCGGTTCCCCCGATCAGGATAACCTTCTTTGTAAAATTTAAGATAGAGAAATTAGACTGTCTGGTTCCGTCCACCTGCGGATCTGCAAGAAAACCAGGTGCTGCAATAATGGTCCACTCCGGCTGAATCCCTAAATCTTCTTTTTCCATTCTCAAAAAAAGATTATTGGCAAACAGGCTCTGGAAGGCCTTTTCAGTCACCACACGAATCGTCGTTTTGAATTCTTCGTTTGCACAGGCATAGGCATCCCTTACGTAAACCTGCTGCTGCTGCTTCAAATAGTTTGTTACCTTATTATATAAGGCATCAAATTTCTCCTCACTAAATTCAATATTGATGTCACCCCAAAAAACAGCATTCCTGGTTACATCGTCACAAACAATAAATCTGTCTTTAGGAGAACGTCCGGTGAATTTTCCGGTGTCAATGGCCAGGGCACCGCTGTCGGCAAGCGTTCCCTCGCCGTTTTTCAAGGCCTCTTCCACCAATTCTGCTACCTCCAGCTGGTAAAAAGCATTCTCGGAACTTAGGTTCAGGTAGCTTAAGTCCGGCTTTTGCAAAATAACTTTGCTCATAAATAAATAAGTTAGTCCGGCAAAGTTATATAGATAAAAAGGGAATAAGAACCATTTTTCAGGAAAAATTTTACTTATTGTCTCCCTTACACTAACAATTAAAACACTGTAAAACAGTATTTTAAAAAAGAAATAAGGCGATTTTAGCCTCCGGCTTTCTTCACTTTAAAACCCTCTTTCTGCAACAGTGCCAGCACCTTATCCCTGAAGTCGCCCTGGATCAGGATTTCACCGTCTTTACAAGCCCCTCCTACCCCACATTTTGTTTTAAGCGTCTTCGTCAGTTTTTCCAGATCTTCCTCCGGTCCAACAAAACCGGTAACCAGTGTAACGGCTTTGCCACCCCTGTTTTTCCGGTCCAGCATCACCCTTAAGTCCTGTTGGTTATTGGCTATACTTTCTTCGGCAGCCTCTTCCTGTGGATAAGTAAATGAAGGATCTGTAGAATACATGATCCCGCCAAAATCATTCAATACCTTCTTCTTCGTCTTCATTGCTTTAGTTTCTAAATCTTTATTCTGCAGGTACAATAATATTTAAGGATAAGGGATTAATGGAAATATCTATTTCAGTTCCCATAAAGAAAGGCTCTCCATCTATATGAATGGCCCCTTCTTTTGGACGGCTGATGTGAATCTCTTTCCCTGTGATGATCTCCACCATATCTGATTTATGCGTATTGCCTGTCATCATATAGTACCCCAGGACAGGCAAACGATAAAGCGGGAAATTCTTCACCACACATACATCAAGCAAACCATCACTTACCGAAGCCAGGGGAGAGATATGCGCATTATTTCCATACTGGGACGAGTTTGCGATACTCACCACAAAAGCTTTCCGGGTATAGGATTTACCATCAATTACGATGGTATAGGTTTCCGGCTTATAATCCAGCATCTCTTTTAAGCCCACTTTCAAATAACCTGAAAAACCTCTTTTCTTGTTTCCCGCAAAAACAGAACTGATATGGGCATCAAAACCCATCCCGGCCATGTTAAAATAGACCTTATCATTAAACGTGGCTGTGTCAATCTGTTTAATATGCAGGTTATTGATCACCTGTATGGCCTTCTTAGGATTCATTGGAATTTTCAGAAACCTGGCCAGTCCGTTACCCGAACCAAAAGGAATGATGCCAAGCACCTTATTCTGAAGAAGCACCTTGGAACCGATCTCATTGATCGTACCATCTCCGCCTACTGCAACAATAATGTCAAAATTCTTATTGGCTGCCTCTTCTGCAATTTCCGCAGCATGGCCAACATACTCTGTTACACTATAGTTCGGATTAAACCTGGAACGGTCCAGATTAGCGTCTATAAGTGCCGGAATCTTTAATTTGTCCTTCCCCCCGGAAATTGGGTTGATAATAAATAATATGTTAGATTTTGCCAAAAGTCCTGTATTAATGATTCTACAAAATAATCGATATTTTTTGACTATTTAAATATATATAGTAATTTTGCGTCATTAAAGTGGACTGATTTGCGATGCTATGTAAAAATAGCGGGATTGCAACCACGTAAAAAAAAGTGCTAACCATCATACACTTCCTTTTACTGCCTGTTTTACAGGATCATCTTCCATTTTACGTAATTATTCAGTATATAAATTAATTATTTAAAATGTCATATTTATTTACATCAGAATCTGTTTCTGAAGGCCACCCGGATAAAGTAGCAGATCAAATCTCAGACGCCTTAATTGATAACTTTCTAGCATTTGATGCCGACTCAAAAGTAGCTTGCGAAACTTTGGTTACTACTGGACAGGTCATCCTGGCCGGAGAGGTGAAATCAAAAACCTATCTGGATGTTCAGCAGATTGCACGTGATGTGATTAAAAAAATTGGCTATACCAAAAGCGAGTACATGTTTGAGGCAAACTCCTGCGGAATTCTTTCTGCAATCCATGAGCAAAGCCAGGACATCAATCAAGGTGTAGACCGTTCCAATAAAGAAGACCAGGGTGCCGGAGATCAGGGAATGATGTTTGGTTATGCCACTGTGGAAACCGAGAACTATATGCCATTGGCATTGGACTTGTCGCATACGCTTTTGCAGGAACTGGCTATTTTAAGAAGAGAGAACAAAGAGATCACCTATCTGCGTCCGGATGCAAAATCGCAGGTAACCCTTGAATATGATGACAACAATAAACCTGTTCGCATCGATGCCATCGTCATCTCTACACAACACGATGATTTTGACGAGGAAAGCGCTATGCTGGCCAAAATCAAAAAAGACCTGGTAGACATCCTCATTCCAAGAATCATTGCAAAATACCCTCAATATGCACATTTCTTTAATGACAAAATTGAGTACCACATCAACCCGACCGGTAAATTTGTTATTGGTGGGCCTCACGGCGATACCGGACTAACCGGCCGTAAGATCATTGTAGACACCTACGGTGGTAAAGGCGCACACGGTGGTGGCGCGTTTTCTGGTAAAGATCCCAGTAAAGTAGACAGAAGTGCTGCTTATGCGACCCGTCATATTGCAAAGAATTTAGTGGCTGCCGGTGTTGCAGATGAAATCCTTGTTCAGGTAAGTTATGCAATTGGTGTAGCTAAACCAATGGGAATCTATATCAATACTTATGGCACAGGAAAAGTGAATAAAACAGACGGAGAAATTGCAAAGATCGTTGAAAGCATCTTTGACATGCGTCCTTACTTCATTGAACAACGTCTGAAATTAAGAAACCCTATTTACAGCGAAACTGCTGCCTATGGCCATATGGGTCGTACGCCGGAAACGGTAACCAAAACTTTCAGAACCCCTAACGGAGAAGAAAAAGTAGTTACAGTAGAACTGTTCACCTGGGAAAAATTAGATTATGTAGATCAGGTAAAATCTGCATTTTCCTTATAATTAAAAAAACATTCTATGGAAAAAGGAGGCCAATGGCCTCCTTTTTCCGTTTAAACAAACCCAATCTGGACCAGGCATCAAGTGGAAGAATGTATAAGACAAAAAGGAGGCAAGTGGCAGATGAATCCGCATATACTCCGCATATAGTCCGCATCTAATCCGCGTTTTTACCATAAAAGGCGGATTTAATACAGAATAGATGTATTTTTATTGTGCATTCATAGCATACAAGCCCCGTTCAGGTTATTACCCTAGTATATTCAGTATATACTTAATTTTAGAGTAAAGCACTTCTTTTCATATAATCTGTTCCAGTTTTAAAGAAATGCTCATCATCAATGGCATAAGAGGCTACGCCGGAAATCTTCATCGCATCCAGGGCATCTACCAGATTTTTATAGCTGGATTTTGCAGTAGGTTTGATAATTACAATCATAAATTTAGACAAAGAGGTAGTCAGCATAAAAAAGGTAATCAGCAAAAACGCCAGATCTACCATTGCAGTAAGATCAACAGCAGGTACGGATTTGCGCGTTCTCCCATATTTGGCCTTGCCGTTTTGGGGAAGGTTAAGTGTTGCCATAAGCTTTCTTCTTTTTAAACAGGATGCATTCCTGGATTAAAATGCATAAGGTCAAACCATTTTTAATCGCGCTTGTTTTATCATCAGATAATTCGACCTATTATGGAACAGCCAGTAGAAATGAACACATTAAGCCAAATCTTAGAGAAACTGAGACAGAAAGGCCTTGACAACGAGATAAAAATGACCGACCACGGCAAAATGCAGGGTGTTGGCGTGAACAAGATCTATAACCCCGAAGATCTGACCATTATTAAAACCTACCGTTTTGAAGGAGATTCAGATCCGGCAGATAACTCTGTACTGTATCTTTTGGAGGATAAAGACGGACAGATCGGCTATATTATGGATGCTTACGGCATGTACAGCTCCCAGGAAAATGTAGGTTTTGACGATTTTCTTAAGAAAATCCCAACCGCCGACCGCGATATGCAGGAACTGTTTAGCTAAAAAAACGAACAAGCTTCTGTAAAACATAACGATTAAGCACAAAATAAGCTTAAAGCCTGCCAAAAGCAGGCTTTTTCTATTTCCAACTTCCTAATCACATAAAAATTAATCCATTACACTACCAACTTGATTAATTTTATATTAAATTCGTTTTAAATATCTAACCAATTGTGAACGCTTACCACTCAAAAATAGATGAGGAATTAATTTACCTCCTCCAAACCGAGGATGAGCTTGCTTTTACCGAAATTTACAACCGTTACTGGGACAAACTCTACTACATTTCCCACAAACTATTGAAAGATACCGATGCCGCTGAGGAAATCGTCCAGGAAGTCTTTCTCATCATCTGGAAGAAGAGAAACAGCCTTCACATCCAAAATCTCCATCAGTATCTCGCCGCTATGACACGCTACGCCGTATTCCGGCACCTGGCCAAGGAGAAAAAATTCAACAAACAAGAAAACTCAGAGGGCATCCTGAACGCCGAAGTAGCAGATGAAATAGACCTGGATAACAAAATCCTGCTGGAAATCATCACCAAACTCTCCAATAAACTTCCCGAAAAATGCCGCCTGGTCTTCCAGTACAACAAGATCCATGATCAATCCCTCCAGGAAGTTGCCGAGCAATTAAACATCTCCCAAAAAACCGCAGAAGCCCACCTTACCAAAGCCCTGCGGGTCATCAGAGCCAACTTCGGCGACGTTACCCACTTCACCTACTTCCTCATCTCCCTCCTTTTCCTCAGAAAGTAAGCCCGCAAACAAACTGAACGACTAAACAAACTGCATTGATGACAAACTATGCAACTAAACACAATACCTGCTAACCCATAACCCATTCTTTCTACGCCCAACCGGACCCACCTCCCTGCTTTATACGCCCAGAACAATGAATATTACTCAGAGAGGACCTCAGGGCGCCTTGCCACAAGAGCGCAGCGAGGCAAGGAGTCCAGTCCTCGAAGAGTTAATATTCATTGTTTTAAAATAAATTTCATTTTGCACTAAGGGTGTTTATCCTCCATCAGACTCTATCCTATTAAACCAGGTTAAATAAACGATGAACAAACAAGAACTGAAACTTTTAGCCCAAAAGTATTTAGAAGGAACAGCAACCGAAGAGGAAAAGCGCTTACTTAACCAATGGTATGACACCACTAACGACGGCTGGGTAGAACACGTAAACACCAAAACACCAGAAACTGAAGATCAAATCAGGCTAAGGATGTTAAATACCCTGCAACAGCAAATCAACAATAAAACCCCGCAAGCCCAAAAAACCTCTTCCTGGAAACGCCTGGTAACCTGGTCAGCTTCCGCAGCTGCCCTGCTCCTGATCGGAATCTTCACCTGGCAGTTTGCTGCCAAAAACGAAACACCCAAACTGGTCAGCGTTCCGGATAAAAAAATTATAGAGATTATACTGCCCGACAGTTCCAAAGTCTGGCTGAATGCAGGCTCGATATTCAAATACCCTAAAACCTTCGATCAAAAAACCCGTACGGTTGAACTTGTTGAGGGCCGCGCTTATTTTGAGATCAAACACCGCGACAAACATCCCTTCATCGTAAAAACACAAAGTTTAAATGTAACCGTGCTGGGCACCTCTTTTGATGTCAGGGCCTATCAGAAAGAAGGCACCACCAAAGTGAACGTTGTGACAGGTAAAGTGGGCATCACCCTTAAAAATGAAGTTAAAAAGCCGGCCATTATGCTGACGCCGAAACAGGAACTTGTGCTGAGTAAATTAAATCACCAGATCATCAAAATACCTACACAGGAAATTGCAGTAAACGCCTGGTGCAAAAGCCAGCTGGTTTTTGAGCAGGAAAACCTGGGCAATGTATTCCATGTACTTGAGAAAAAATACAATACCAAAATATCAGTCGACAATAAAAACCTGCTTAATGAACGCATTTCCATTACCCTGAGCAATCAGCACCTGGATACGGTGATGCAGATCTTAAGTTTCACCAAACATTTTAAATATCAAATGGCCAATGACAGCATAACCGTAATTAAATAGATGAACCTTACTTAGCAGCTAAGAAAAGGAAAGAACCGGGAACACAGGGTGTCCCCGGAAATGATTTAGCCTCTGCATATATGCTTGAGACCCATAGACAGCAGGCTACAGTTTAACCGAATTAAACCTAGAACAAATATGATAAATTTTTACGGCAAAGTATTGCCCATACTCCGAAAATGCATGCGCATTTCTACAATTATTATCGGCATACAAATCTGTTTTACCACCATCCTGGCAGCAAAGGCTACTAAAGCCCAGGAAATGAACTTTAAACTTGTTAAAGCCAGTGTAAAACAAGTCTTTAAGAGAATAGAACAACAAGCCAATGTAACCTTCGTATACGATGAACAGGTACTGGGCAATTTGCCTTCTTTGTCCCTGAACATCCGGAAACAACAGCTTTCAGAAGTACTCAACCAGTTGAGAGAAAAAACTTCCCTCGAGTTTAAACTGGTTGGAAATTACATCGGCGTAGCGCAAAACCGTGAAAGCATGCCTGCTTTAAGTCTTTCATCAGGCGGAAGTACCAACGCCATTAAGATCAGCGGAAGCGTCCGGGACGCCACAGGGCAGCCTCTTGTTGGCGTTAGCATTGCTGTTAAAGGAAGCAAAAATGCAACGACCACCAATGGCAACGGACAGTTTGCCATAGAAGCGAATCTTGGAGACGTCCTGGTCTTCAGCTATATCGGCTACACCAAAAAAGAAGTTACAATTACTTCACCATCTATTTCTGTCTTGCTGGACGAGGACTCCAAACTACTGAGTGAGGTGGTAGTGACCGCATTGGGTGTAAAAAAAGAACGTAAAGCCTTGGGTTATTCTGTAACGGAGGTAAAAGGAGAAACCTTAACCCAGGCCAGAGAAAACAACGTAATGAATTCATTGATCGGCAAGGTGGCCGGCTTGAATGTGAATTCTGTTGCGGGCGGCGTTGGTGCATCAACCAACGTAGTGATCCGTGGCGTATCCAGTATATCGCAAACCAACCAGCCGCTGTACGTTGTGAATGGTATTCCAATGGAAAGTCAACCGAATAGTTTAAAAGGTAATCAGTACGACAATGCACCAGATCTTGGGGACGCCATTGGGAATCTTAATCCTGATGATATAGAGACCGTTTCTGTACTCAAAGGAGCGGCAGCGTCTGCTTTGTATGGCTATCGTGGTAAAGCTGGTGTTATATTAATTACCACCAAAAGCGGCAAAGGAAACAGCATAGAATTTAATTCTAATTATGTGATGGAGAAGGTTTCTGATCCAACAGACTGGCAATACATTTATGGGCAGGGTGCAAATGGAATAAAGCCAACTAATACACTATATGCTTTTCAAAGTGGCCAGTCCAGCTGGGGTGCCAAATTAGATGGATCCAGCGTGGTTCAGTTTGACGGTGTTTCACGTCCTTACACTGCACAAACCAATAATATCAAAAACTTTTTCAGAACAGGAGGAACCGCAACCAATACCCTCGCCCTGAACAAGAGCTTTGACGGGGGGTCTATCCGTTTTTCTGCCAGCGACCTGAGTAACAAAGCAATAACACCTGGATCAAGCTTAAACAGACAGTCTTTTAATTTAAGTGGAAATTACAATATTGATAAACATTTAACTGTTGACGCCAGAGTAAACTACATTTTAGAACAGGCTAAAAACAGACCTTTTTTAAGCGACGGAGCGGGTAATTCGAGTTATAACGTAACCCTGCTTCCAACCAGTGTCGACGTATTGACCTTAAAGAAAGCAGTTAATGATAACGGTACAGAATATGCCTATTCTGGCAATACCTTTGCCACAAACCCTTGGTTCGCTGCCGAAAAATTCGTCAATAATACAAAAAGGGAAAGAATACTTTCATCTATCAATCTGAGGTATAATTTTGACAATGGCGCTTTTATCCAGGGCCGGGCAGGAAGAGATGCTTATACAGACAGGTATACTTCTGTGGTACCTACCGGGACTGCTTATCGTTTAGATGGCTCCATGTCTGAATCGACAACCAAATTTTCCGATTTAAATACTGATGTGCTCTTCGGAAAGTCATTTAAAGCTAGCGATTTCAGCATTACTCCAAACGTAGGGGGAAGTTTTAGAAGGACCAAATCTGAACAGTTTATTTTAAACGGAACTTCTTTTGCAGTACCGTATGTATATGTAATCACTAACGCAAAAAATCAATCAACTCCAACCTATACGCCAAGTGACCTTGAAGTTCTTTCTATTTACGGAACCTTGGATCTTAGTTACAAAAGTTACTTGTTTTTAAATGGGTCTCTCCGCAATGACTGGTTTTCAACCCTGGCGACACCTGGCAAAGACAATGCTTTGAATGCACTATATCCTTCTGTTAACGGCTCATTTGTTTTTTCAGAATTAATGGACAAAGGCTGGCTAAGTTTTGGAAAATTACGCGCTGGTTTTGCCCAGGTTGGGCAGGCTACAACACCATACCAAACACAACTTGCTTACAATTTCAACAATGCCACCCTTAATGGAAAGCCGTTGGGAATTATTGCAAACCAACTTGTTCCAAATAGCAGCTTGGTGGCCTCTATCGCTTCAGAGTTTGAGATTGGTACAGAACTCCGCTTCTTAAAAGACCGCTTAACACTTGACTTTACCTGGTATAATAAAAATTCAAAAGATGAAATTGTAAGTGCTCCTGCTTCTGTCGCTTCGGGTTATTCGGGTGCTATCTTAAATATCGGACAACTCCGCAACAGGGGCATCGAAGCTTTGATCTCCGGCATACCAGTTAAATCAGAGCATTTCCAATGGACAAGCTCTCTAAACGTATCCATTAATAACAATATGGTCGTTGCTTTGGCCGATGGACAAAAAAGCCTGCCAGGATCAACTTCCAGAACGGGTAATGGCTTTACTCAGCTGATTGTTGGTTTACCTGCATTCCAGGTTATGGCATTTGACTATAAACGGGATGCAAGCGGAAATATCATTAAAGATGCAACAGGTGCTCCTGTTCAGGGTGACTTAAAACCTTATGGCTCTGCCTATGCTAAATATGTAGCGGGCTGGAACAATGAATTCAAATATAAGAACTTCAATTTTTCTTTTCTCATCGACGGTAAATTCGGTGGCAAGATCTTTTCTGGCACGGATTATTACGCCTATGTTCTCGGACTGCATAAAGGTACACTTGAAAACAGAGATGCTTTGGGTGCAAACGCGGCAACCTATTATACTGCTGTAGCGAATAATGTATCCAGCTTATTTGTTCAAAATGCAAATTTCATCAAATTCCGCCAGATTATGCTCGGTTATACTTTTCCCGGAAAAATGTTCAAGAATGCTATTCAGGGTGCAACTTTAAGTTTGGTTGGTCGCAATTTATTTTACCTGATGAAGAAAACGGACAACATAGATCCGGAATCTGATTACAGTCCAGTAGCAAAAGGTTTAGAATTAGGAGGCGTTCCACCAAGCAGGACCTTTGGTTTAAACCTTAGTGTTAAATTCTAACCCAGTGTACACGATTAACCTTACTAAGATGAAAAAGATTTCAAAATATAGCTTCATATTATCAGTCCTTCTGTTGAGCAGTATGGGCTGCAGAAAAAATTTCGACAAGATCAATACAGATCCTTCTACATATAACCCCTCCAATTTCGATCCCAATTATGTACTCACCAGTGCACAACTTGGGTATTCAGGAAGTATGGATTTTAGCTATGACACCTGGCGTGCTAACTTAATTCATTGTTCTACCATGATGCAGGGTTTTTCTTCTGTGATCGGCTACTGGAATGCAGGGGATAAATATGTATTGAATGCAGGTTACACTGCAGCATACTGGGGATTTTCTGCCAGTACACCAACTGCTGGGGACGGTGCTTATCCGGAGCAGGTAAGGCCAATTGTAGACATAGTGGAATCAACAAAAGATAAACCTCAGCTGAATAACCTCTATCAAATTGCCAGAATCACAAAAGCATTGATCTTTGAACGTATAACGGATCTTTATGGGGATGTCCCCTATTTCCAGGCAGGGAAAGGATATTATGAGAAGACCTATTTTCCTGTATACGATAAACAACAGGACATTTATAATGATCTTCTTAAAGAAGTAAGCGATGCCACCAGCAAGCTGAACCCTGCCGGAGATAAAGTGACCGGAGATTTGTTTTACGGAGGGGATATCTCCAAATGGAAACGTTTTGGAAATACTTTACTGCTGAGGATTGCCATGCGCCTGAGCAAAGTTGATCCGGCTACGGCACAATCTTATGTTCAAAAGGTGATTGGAAACACCATGACCAGCAATGCTGATAACGCGTATATCCTTGGGGATGTTGCCGGGGGCCGTACTACGCTGAACAGAAACAGTCAGATTTTGCTTGGTGACGGGGGTCAGGAAAATTTCTACACCCGCTGGTCTAAAACGTTCATAGATCAGTTAAAGAATACAAATGACCCACGCCTGGGTGCAGTGGCTGTAACCAAACTTTATCTGAATGATGAAACCAAGGATCAAAATCCAAATGCAGACCATACACCTGCGGTTCAAAAAGGGATGCCTAACGGAAAAGACCTGACCACTACACCAGGTCTTGGAATTACTTTAGATCCCAGCTTTACCGCCTTTACCGATTATTCTTCTCCAAGCCCGGCTTTAATTAAAAGAAACGGACCCACCTTTGTGCTGACTTATGCAGAATCAGAACTGCTGCTTGCAGATGCTGCACAGCGTTTTGGTATTGGAGGCAGTGCTGCAACCCATTACCATGATGGTGTGGTTGCTGCGATGACCTATTTAAGTCAGTACGATGCTTCGGCAACCGTAAGTGCAGCTGCAGCCGAAACCTATCTGACGGCTCATCCTTACGATGCCTCAAAAGGACTGGAAATGATCAATACCCAATACTGGATCCTGACCAATACCATGCTTGATTTCTATGAGTCATGGGCAAACTGGAGAAGGACCGGCTTCCCGGTATTGACACCAGTAGTGTATCCGGGCAACTCTACAGGAGGAACGATCCCAAGACGCTTTCCTTATCCGATTGTAGAGGCGGGCTCCAACACAGAGAACTACAATAAAGCACACAACTCTGTTCCGGGTGGTGATTTACTGACCTCCAGAGTATGGTGGGATAAACAATAATGAAAATATGATCTAAAAAATCCCCGCTTAGGCGGGGATTTTTTTTACCTTCCTTTATTTAAATTTGCTTTATGCTAAAGACTGTATACCTGACTTTGATGTCTATTTGCTTCACAAGTCCCCTATTTTCGCAAACCACTCCAAAAAAAAAACTTAAGGATCTGCACCTGACCTGGGAAATCCTGGAAAACAATTATAAAGGTATTAACCAAACCAGATCTGCACTCACCATCCGCACTTCGAGCCAGGAAACCCTGCCTTCAAAAGGCTGGAAGATCTATTTCAACTTTGCACGTCCGATAAAAGAGCAGCCTGTAACCGGCGGGGTTTCTATTAAACATATCAATGGCGATTTTTTCCTGATAGAACCTTTGCCTGATTTCAAAGGTCTGAAACCAGGCACCTCTTTAAGAACTGAATTTGTATCGGGCGACTGGCTGGTGAATGCCACTGATGCTCCTGCTGGGTTTTACCTCATCAGAGACAATGAACCTGCAAAATATTATGCACTTCCTTCTGTGAAAGCCATTCCATCTACGCAAAACAAGCAGATCATGCGAAATGCGACTGATCATGTGCCCTTTAGCACACCAGCCCTTACGTTTGAGGAGAACAGGAAGATCAAAAATCTGGAACCAAAGATCAAAATCTTCCCTACACCAGCGCATTACGAAGAGACTTCTGCTGTATTTAAGCTCAGTGCGGGCACTACTGTAGTAGCCGATCCCGCTTTCCGGTCTGAGTCTGCCCATCTGCAACGTTTTCTGACGGACTTATTCAATGTTGGAGGAAAAACCGGCACCAGTATCCATTTAAATAAAAAGGAACTGCCCGAAGAGGCTTATGAGTTATCGGTAAAAAACAAGAATATCAGCATTGCCGCTTCCAGCCCGGCCGGCATTTTCTATGGCATCCAGTCTTTAAAAACACTGCTTCCTCCGGCTGCATTTAAAGGAAAACAAACAGAAGTTCTTGTTCCGGGTGTTGAGGTCTCTGACCAGGCCCGTTTTGGCTACCGTGCTTTTATGCTGGATGTTGCCCGTAATTTTCAGACAAAAAAGCAAGTATTAAAATTGCTGGACCTGATGGCCTTATACAAACTGAACACACTTCATTTTCATTTGAATGACGATGAGGGCTGGCGTCTGGAAATTCCTGCCCTGCCCGAGCTCACTACTTTTGGCAGCAAGAGAGGCCATACTTTAGATGAAAAAACACACTTACAGCCTTCTCTGGGTTCCGGCCCGGAAACCGAAGGTTCTTATGGAACCGGATATTACAGCAAGGCTGATTTCATGGACATTCTAAAATATGCAACAGAAAGACATATTCAGGTCATTCCGGAAATTGAATCACCAGGTCATGCGCGGGCGGCAATCAAGGCCATGGCGGCCAGAAATGATCCAGATTATTTACTTCACGATCCGCAAGACCAGTCTGAATACCGCTCTGTTCAATACTGGAACGACAATGTAATGAACGTAGCCCTCCCTTCTGTTTATCATTTTATTGAAACCCTGAGCAGGGAAATTAAATCCATGTATTCCGAGGCCGGCGCACCTTTAAAAACCATCCATTATGGCGGCGATGAAGTTCCTGCCGGTGTTTGGGAGAAATCACCTGCTGTACAGGCTTTGATGAAACAGGATACCACTATAAAAACCACTGATGACCTTTGGGGCTATTATTACAAAAAGGTAGACCAGATCTTAAAAGCTGAAGGCCTCTATCTCAGTGCCTGGGAGGAGGTAGCCACCCGCAAAGTGATGAAAGATGGCCAAAAAGAAACGGTATTTAATGAGGAAATGCTGGGTAAAAACGTACATCTGGATATCTGGAACAACATGATTGGCTGGGGACAGGAAGATCTGGCTTACAAATTTGCGAACAAAGGTTTTCAGGTGGTGTTGTCTGGGGTAAGCAATATGTATTTTGATATGGCTTATGAGAAGTCTTTTGACGAACCTGGTTATTACTGGGGCGGCTATATCGATGTAGAAAAGCCTTTCAGCTTTATACCTTATAACTATTACAAGAACACCACTTCAGACCGCATGGGAAATGTACTTCCACCTGATTTTTTCGACAGCAAAGAAAAGCTGAGCGAAAAGGGCAAGGAAAATATTGTTGGTCTGCAGGCGGCTTTATTCAGTGAAGTGAGTAAAGGACCCGAACGGATGGAATATCTGATCCTTCCAAAACTACTGGGCCTGGCAGAACGTGCCTGGGCCAAGGATCCGGAATGGGCACAGGAACAGGATGCTGAAAAATCAGCACGCTTATACCAGGAGGCCTGGTCTTCATTTATGAATACAACCGGTAAAAGAGAATTGCCAAGACTGGATTATTATGCCGGCGGCTTTAAATACAGGATCCCAGGCCCGGGGGCCGTGCTTCGGGACGGTGCCGTAGAGGCGAATAGCCAGATTCCTGGCTTCCTGATCAAGTACACAACAGATGGCAGTCAGCCAAACTGGAAAAGCAAAACCTATACGGGTCCGGTTAAGGAAAAAGGCACGATCAAAATGGCGGTATTTAATCTGACAGGCAGATCAGGAAAAGCCATTACGATTCATCAGTAATAAAAAAGGGCGTAACGCCCTTTTTTATCATTATCTGTATTCCATCATGAGTTTCTTGTTCAGCATTTCCCTCAAACTGCGGATAGAAGTATCTTTAATCTGACGTACGCGCTCTCTGGAAATTTTCATCATCTGTGCGATGTCATCCATTCCAGTCACTTCCCTCCCGTCGAGCCCGTAATACAGTTTGAGAATTTCAGCCTGGCGCTGTTGCAGCTTGCCCAGCATTCTGGCCAGTTCCTGAGAAAGGGAAGCACCCTGAATTTCCGCATCGGCCGCAGGACTGTCCCTGTTTACATAGGTATCTAAAAGGGAAACACCCACTTCTTCACTTACCGTAGCATCAAGGGATAGGGATAAACCTGCATTTTCCATGTAATCTACCACCTTATCTGTACCCAACTCGGTATAATCTGCCAGTTCTTCCAGAGTAGGCAGCCTTTCAAAACGCTGCTCCAGTTCTGCCACCGCCTTATTGACCTGCATAATTCCGTTCACCTGGTTCAGGGGTAAGCGGATGATCCGTTTTTGATCTGCAATGGCCTGCATCATGGCTTGCCTGATCCACCACACAGCAAATGAAATGAATTTAAAGCCTTTGGTATGGTCAAAACGATGTGCTGCTTTAATTAGACCAAGGTTCCCTTCATTGACCAGGTCGCCAAGCGTAAGGCCCTGGTTCTGGTACTTTTTAGCGACAGAGACCACAAACCTCAGATTGGCTTTGACCAGTCTTTCTAAAGCAGCCTGGTCGCCTTCCTTGATTTTAGCAGCAAGCAGAACTTCTTCCGGTACAGTGACCAGATCAATTTTACCAATGTCCGTAAAATAACGGTTTAAAGAATCTGAATCGCGGTTGGTTATTGACCTTTCAATTTTAAGATCTCTCATGGTTCTGTTGATTATCAAGTAATTAATCTTGCAACAAATCTGCGGGGTTTAGAACGTATTGCCTAACAAATGGAAAACTTTAGAAAAAACGACTTGTTTCGATCCACTTTACCGAATATAATTTCATTTAAATCCCTGCTTTTTTTACATACAAAATTTTATTCTAATAGACCAAAAGAGAAGTCAGATCCGCCAGATGGAAACAGAAAGTACACTATGCTATTTTACATCGGCTTTCCAAAACACCTTGCAAAGCCCTAAAAAATTTGCAGTTTAACATTTGTTTTCTCTATATTTGACCACTCATTATTAACCTTATCCTGTTGCTTATATACACTAACCCATCAACCAACATAGGTTTTTATGAATATTTCCACGCTTGACGAAACAGACAAAGGGATCTTAAATTTATTGCAGAAAGATGCTCATTTAACAATTGACCAGCTTGCCAAACAATTAAAAAAGTCCAAGACACCTATCTTTCAGAGAATGAAACGACTGAAGGAACTGGGCTACATCAAAGCATTTGTTGCCCTTCTGGATCAAGAAAAGATCAATCCACTTTTTATTGCTTTCCCGCACATCCATTTAACCAGCCACACAGAGGCGGTTCTACGTCAGTTCCAGGACCAGGTTACACAGTTCCCGGAGGTATTAGAATGTTATCATTTAACGGGAAATGTAGACTTTATGCTGAAGATTGTTTTACCGGATATGCATGCGTACAATAACTTTCTGAGAGAAAAACTGGCCAGCTTGCCCAATATTGGAAATGTGCACAGCTACCTGGTACTTTCTCAAGCCAAACACGATACTGCCTTTCCTTTGTGAGGCTTTATTGCTGCACAATAGTTAAATTGATGCCTTTATCCTCCAGCATTTCAACCAGTGCAGGTGAGATTCCACTGTCTGTAATAATATGCTGGATCTGGTCCAGTGCACAGATTTTACCTAACCCTCTTTTACCAAACTTTGAACTGTCGGCCATCACAACCGTAACCTGTGCTGCGGTCATCATTCGCTGGTTTAACCTGGCCTCCATCAAACTCGTGGTGGTGAGTCCCATTTCCATATCAATACCATCTACGCCCATAAACAACATACTGCAGGATACATCTGCGAGGATCTGCTCCGCATACGGTCCCATTACTGAAGATGAATTTTGACGGAGCTGCCCGCCCAGCTGTAATACTTCCACGTGCTGATGGTGCGACAATTCCAGGGCAACGTTTAAAGCAGAGGTAATTACCGTAAGGTGTTTTTCTGCATGTATTGACCTGGCCAGCGCCAGCATGGTTGTTCCTGAGGCGATAATAATAGAATCATTATGGCCAATCATATCTGCAGCAGCCTGGGCAATCAGTCTTTTTTCTTCCGCATGCAATTGCTCTTTTTCGGCTACAGGACGGTCATTGGCATACGGGTTCACTTTTGACCCCCCACCATGCGTACGGAAAAGCAGTTTCTTATCTTCCAAAAGTTTGAGATCCTTTCGGATCGTCACATCAGAAACCTTCATTTGAGTGCTAAGCTCCTGAACATTTACATGACCGGTCTGTTCCAGCTTCTTTAAAATCAACTGATGTCTTTGGGTAATACTCTTCATTTTATTACGGATCATTTTATGGGCTGCCTGCGGAGAACACTCAGTGGCTCACCCCCCGACACAAAATCCCTGTTTCAAAAATAAACAAATCTCTTAGCTTCTTTGTATTTAAATCGCTTCCTTGCTGACCAAAGACAAAAAACTTTCGTTTTGTTTCGAATAACAAAACCCGAAACAATTTTACTGAATAACTTATATAAAACAGGAACCAAAACGCAAAATACAGTTATGATTGTTTTTTATTTGTTTTGAATTGTTTTATTTTATAGCTTTGAAACAAGGAAACGAAACTCGTTTTTTCATCAACCTAAGAAGTGAAAATTATGACGACGGACAGGCAGGAACTGATCAGTAAGCTCAATGATCCAGAGCAACTCTGGGACGTTATAGTAGTTGGCGGCGGTGCCACTGGTCTGGGTGCGGCACTGGACGCAGCAAGCAGAGGTTACCAAACACTGTTACTGGAACAAGCTGACTTTGCAAAAGGCACTTCCAGCCGCAGTACCAAGCTGGTGCACGGGGGCGTACGTTATCTTGCACAAGGTGACATTGGTCTGGTTCGGGAGGCCCTTTACGAAAGGGGTTTATTGCTGAAAAATGCTGCCCATTTGGTTAAAAACGAATCTTTCATTATTCCTAATTATGAATGGTGGGGTGGCGCTTTTTATACTATAGGACTCACCTTATACGACCTTTTGGCTGGCAAACTCGGTTTTGGCCGTGCAAAGCATATTTCTAAAGAAGAGGTGGTCAGAAGACTTCCGACCATTCAGCAAAAGAAACTCTATGGCGGTGTGGTTTATCACGACGGACAGTTTGACGATTCCCGTCTGGCGGTAAACCTGATGCAGACCAGTCTGGAACAGGGTGCAACGATACTCAACTATTTTAAAGTCGTTAACCTGATCAAAAATGCCCAGCAGAAAACTGCGGGTGTTACGGCAACAGATATAGAATCAGGGATTACCTACCATATTAAAGGCAAAACAGTTATTAATGCCACCGGAGTCTTTGTAGATGATCTTTTACAGATGGACAAACCGGGAAAGAAACCTCTGGTCCGGTCAAGTCAGGGCGTACATTTGGTACTGGACAGATCTTTTTTACCGGGTGAAGATGCCATTATGATCCCTAAAACGGATGATGGAAGGGTTCTTTTTGTGGTGCCATGGCATGACAAACTGGTGGTCGGCACCACCGATACTCCACTCAACGAGCATAGCCTGGAACCTGTAGCACTGGAAGAAGAGATCAATTTCATTATGCGCACAGCGGCAAGGTACCTCAGCAAAGCGCCAACCCGGAAAGATGTACTCAGTGTTTTTGCAGGTCTGCGCCCACTGGCCGCACCAGAAAATGCCTCTTCAAAAACCAAAGAGATCTCCCGCAGCCATAAATTAATCGTAACGGAGTCTGGCCTGATCACCATTACCGGCGGCAAATGGACCACCTACCGGAGAATGGGGGAAGATACCATTAATAAGGCCATAGAAGTTGGAAAACTAAACCCTGCAGAAACCAGGACAAAACAACTATCTATTCATGGCAGTATGGAAAATGTAGACAGAAGAAACCACCTCTATATTTATGGAAGTGACCAGGAGGCATTATTGGAGCTCGGAAATGAACATCCATCCTGGATGGAAAAACTGCATCCCCGCCTGCCCTTTCTCCAGGCAGAAGTGATCTGGGGTGTAAGACATGAAATGGCCCGGACCATTGAAGATATCCTGGCCCGAAGGGTGAGGGCACTTTTCCTGGATGCAAGAGCAGCTATAGATGCCGCACCGCTTGTAGCAGAGCTGATGGCCATAGAACTGAACCGGGATGAAGAGTGGAAGCAACACCAGGTGACCGCCTTCAGAAAGCTGGCTCAGTCTTATTTACTGGAACCTTATACCCCATAAACAAATCATTTAACCTGTATAAACCTGATATCATGGAATCTTATATTCTGGCCCTGGACCAGGGCACAACCAGTTCCCGCGCCATTGTCTTTGACCACAATGGCCAGATCAAATCTGTGGCTCAGAAAGAGTTCAGACAAATTTTCCCCCAATCGGGTTGGGTGGAACATGACCCCAATGAAATTTGGTCTACGCAAGCCGGAGTAGCGGCTGAAGCGACCGTAAAACTGGGCATCAACGGAACCAATATCAAAGCTATAGGCATCACCAATCAGCGCGAAACGACGATTGTCTGGGACAGAACTACGGGAGAGCCGATTTATAATGCCATCGTATGGCAAGACCGCCGCACTGCTGCTTTTTGTGATGAATTAAAAGAGGCGGGCAAAACAGAGTTGATCCGTTCTAAAACCGGACTGGTCGTCGACGCTTATTTCTCCGGCTCCAAAATCAAATGGATTCTGGACAACGTGGAAGGTGCGCGGGATAAGGCCAAAGCTGGTGAACTGGCTTTTGGAACGGTAGACAGCTGGCTGGTCTGGAAGTTTACCCGGGGCCGAACTCATGTTACAGACGTGACCAACGCGAGCCGGACCATGTTGTTTAACATCCGGACCCAGCAATGGGATGATGAATTGCTGGCTTTATTGGATGTACCAAAAAACATGCTCCCGGAAGTGAAGCAGTCCAGCGAGATTTATGGTCAGACGGCCACCACTATATTTGCTTCAAAGATTCCAATTGCAGGCATAGCCGGGGATCAGCATGCTGCTCTTTTTGGCCAGATGTGCATTGAAAAAGCCATGGTAAAGAACACCTATGGTACCGGGTGTTTTATGCTGATGAACATTGGAAAAGAATTCATAGCCTCAAAGAACAACCTGCTGACCACCGTTGCCTGGAAGATCAACGGCCAGATCCAGTATGCTTTTGAAGGCAGTATTTTCATTGCCGGAGCCGCAGTTCAGTGGCTTCGCGATGGCCTGGGCATTATTAAGACCGCCGCAGATGTAGAACGGCTGGCTTTAGGGGTTGGCGATACACAAGGCGTTTATTTTGTGCCTGCTTTTGCCGGACTGGGCGCTCCATACTGGAAGCCGGACGTTCGGGGAACCATAGTTGGTTTGAGCAGGGGTACCACAGCTGGACATATTGCCCGCGCGGCTATTGAGGCTATTGCTTACCAGACCAGGGATGTACTTAAGGCAATGGAAGCAGATTCGGAGATGGAAATTAAAGAGCTGAGGGTAGACGGTGGCGCTACAGCCAATGATCTGCTGATGCAGTTCCAGGCCGATCTCCTGGGCTGTAAAGTGATCCGGCCCACCGTAGTAGAAACTACAGCGCTGGGCGCCGCTTATCTGGCAGGTCTGGCCGTGGGTTACTGGAACAGCGTCGAAGAGATCCAGCAGCTTTGGGCCACGGAAAAAGAATTCCTGCCAGCAGGAGATCCGGAGCAGATCAAAAAAGGGATAAAAGGATGGGAAAGAGCAATCCACACCGCACAATCCTGGACAGACGAGCTTCCGGATTCAGAATAGTTTAGGTATTATCATTAAATTCTATAGGTATGTCTCCTTTTATTGCCGAATTTATAGGCACCTTCCTGCTGATCCTACTTGGAGATGGCGTAGTCGCCAATGTTGTTTTAAAAGATACCAAAGGCAATAACAGCGGCTGGATGGTCATTACCACGGCTTGGGGTCTCGCTGTTTTTGTTGGAGTTACTGTTGCAGCCCCTTATAGTGGCGCCCATTTAAACCCTGCCGTCAGCATTGGGCTGGCCATCGCTGGCAAATTTGCCTGGGCCCTTGTATTGCCCTATGTAACCGCACAACTCCTGGGCGCTGCAGCTGGTGCTTTCCTGGTATGGGTCATGTACCGCGATCATTTCAACCGGGATAATCCGCCGGCCTCTATCCTGGCAGTATTCTGCACCAGTCCTGCGATACGCAATTACACCTCCAATATGATCAGTGAGATTATTGGGGCATTTGTGCTGGTATTTACAGTCTTCTACATAACAGGCGCAGAGATTACCCCGCAGAAAACGCCCATTGGCCTGGGTTCAGTTGGCGCTATTCCTGTCGCTTTCGTGGTTTGGGTCATTGGTCTTTCCCTGGGTGGAACCACAGGCTATGCCATCAATCCGGTCAGAGATCTTGGCCCGCGTATCATGCATGCCATCCTACCTATAAAAGGCAAAGGTGGCAGCGACTGGGCTTATGCCTGGATCCCTGTCGCTGGCCCTGTTATCGGAGCAGCCATCGCTGCAGCCGTTTATTTGGCTTTATGGCCTCTGGCTGCATAGTACCAGATAAACAGGTAGCAAGGCACCATGATCCAGTAGGCTTGCTGAGGATTAACGACATCTGCCAGACGACCGTAAATTAAAGGGATAATGGCTCCTCCGGCGATCCCCATGATCAGCAAAGAAGATCCGATTTTGGTAAATCTTCCCAGGCCAGCCAGGGCTAAAGGCCAGATGGCCGGCCACATTAGTGAATTGGCCAAACCTAAAAGGGCTATAAACAATACAGAAGCATAGCCGTGTGTAAACAGGGCCAGTAATACAAAAACTACACCGATCAGGGCAAAAACCTTCATGGCCTTTTCCTGCGATAAATATTTTGGAATACAGACGATACCAATCAGGTAACCCACAATCATGGCCACTAAGGTGCACGTTGTGAAGAATTTGGCTGTAGATAAGGCTATGCCTTGTGAAGCACCATAACTGATGATGGTATCTCCTGCCATCACCTCTACCCCAACATAAATGAATACGGTTAATACACCCAGCAACAAGTGCGGAAACTGCATAATACTGGTTTTATTGGTGTTTGCTGCTGCCACAGCCTCGTCTTCTTTATCGGTATCAATCTCCGGCAAGCTGGACAGATAAACCAATACCGCAAGAATGATCAGCACAACAACAATAATGATATAAGGTAAAATCACGCGTTCGGCCAGGGTGTTCAGCTCAGTCGCTTTATCCAGGGCCGTCATACTGGCAATTTTAGCTTTAATTCCGTCTGCATCTTTCAAGGCTACCGTTCCAAGTGCAATCGGCGCTATTGCGCCAGCAACTTTATTACAGATCCCCATGATACTGATCCGCTTTGCCGCACTCTCAGGTGCACCGAGGATCGTGATATAGGGGTTAGATGCGGTCTGAAGGATCGCAAGGCCTGTACCCTGGATAAACAGCCCCAGCAGGAACAATTCATAGGTCCGGGTTTTTGCAGCCGGAATAAAAACAAGTGCCCCCACAGCCATCACCACCAATCCAACAGCCATCCCTTTTTTAAATCCCGTTGCTTTCAATACCCAGGAAGATGGAATGGCCATCACCAGGTAAGAAATATAAAAAGCAAAGGCCACCAAATAGGATTCAAAGTTATTGAGTTCGCAGGCCAGTTTCAGGTAAGGGATCAATACGGAATTGAGCCAGGTTACAAAACCGAAAATAAAGAATAAGGCGCCAATGATAACGATTGGGTTCAATGTAAAGCCCGGAGCTGTTTTGGTGGTTGTTGGTTTAGGTATCATTTTTAAGTTTAGGTTCTTGAATTCAAATATATTCAGTTTTTCCGATCTATTTCAGGGTTTAAAACGGATAATCCTTTAAAGTAGGGATAATTGCCCCAATATAAAACAAAGCAATGGAAAGAATACTACGCAAACGTTTGACCAAACGGACACATATCTTCATTTTATGCCTCGAATGACCAGATACCGGGGCCGGCCTCCACTAAGATTGGACTGAAAGATGCAGAATGAGCACACAAACGTTTGCACCTAAAAATGCTGCGGCAGAAATCGCTTCCACCGCAGCTATAAAAGCTCAGTATTTTATTATTTAAGACCGTTGCGCCATCCGTTCTGGTTCAGATAACCAATCAATGCTTCTGGATGGTCTGTTTGAAGCCCCTGTACATCTTCGTGCATCAGCGCCTTCCATTTTGCCGGATTTTCATCCTTGCTTTGCGCATCGAGGAAAACACTAACGCCCTCTGCTTTCAGCGCCGCCAAAAGCTCCGCGCCTGATGCTTTATCCACCGCTTTCAAAGAGGTCGTGCTCAGAAAGGCCTTCAGCTCTTCTCTGGTATGTACATTTTCAGGCAAACGCCCCATGAGTGGCATCTGAGGAGCTGTTTTTCTCCAGGCTTCATATTGACCAGCTTTATTTAAATAAACCAGGATGCTCTTTTCCATCCCCTGCTCTGCAATTTCCTGATAGGCCTGTGCGGCATCCGCGTCTTTAAAATCAAGATAGATATTGATCTTTCCCTTACAAGCTTTCAGGGCTTCTTTGAAGGTCGGAATCTTATACATCTGACCATCTGTACTGTTTACAGAGAGCTTTGAGATCTCCTCCCAGGTCATCTCACTTACCAAGCCTTTTCCATTGGTCCTGCCGTCTACTGTTTCATTATGGCTCAGCATCAGATGACCATCTTTAGTGGTTCTCAGGTCGATCTCCACATAATCTGCCCCAAGCCGAATGGCATCTTCAATGGCTGCAACGGTATTTTCCGGCTTAACCAGATGGCTTCCGCGGTGTGCAACAACCACAAATCCATTTTTACATTTTGGTAATGTTGCCGAAGACTGCTGGCCAAAGGCCGTAAGGCAATATAAACCCACAGGAATAGACAGAATGATTTTTTTAATGTTCATATAGTATGTTTTCTACTATGGACAACTATTCTTTGAAAAAGAGGTAATCCGGATAGCCTATTATTTACGTTTTCTGCGGATCAGCACCACCATTCCAATCAGGAACATTGCTCCCGGGATCACAGCATAATACAAGACCTGTATGATTTTTACACGGGCCTTGGTTAAGGTCGTATTGTTGTCTTTTGGCCGCGGCCGGCTCATTTCTACCGGGAACTCGCCGTAGGTGAACCAGCTAAAGATTTTCATGGCAAAATAGCCGTTGACCGTGCTCATATTACCCCTTGCCAACTCTCCATTACTAAAAAAATCTGCATCACTGGTTACCACAATACGCTGTTCTCTGTTTTTCAGCTGCCGGGTGAGCATTAATGCAGTTGGAAAACTCCCTTGCTGGTCTCCTGCTTTGGCATCGAAATTTAAAGCTGCCGAATCTACTGCAAATTTTCCCGTTTTAATCCAGCTGTTCTGCTCATCTGTCATCAAAAGCGGGTGGATAGCAAAAGCCCCGGAATTGACGTAACTTAAAGCCCCGGCACCTGGCATAGACACTACTGCTTTCTGCTGAAACAAGAACTGCAGAGCCGGAGCCATGGCCACAGATCCGGCCGCTAGTTCCGGTGCAACCAAGTCGAAAGCATATTCTTTACTCCGCTGAACCACTGTTCCGTTTAGCATTTTAACACCAAGCGGTTCCAATAAGGGGTTAACAATACTTTGTTTACCAGGCTCGGCAGCGATGATCAGGTTTCCCCCTTCGGCAATATACTTCTCCAGTTTTGCTTTAGTTTCCGCACTAAAAGCCACTTTAGGATCTCCGATCACCAGTGCAGCAATATCTGCTGGGATCTCGCCATGCTCCAGGGATACACTGTCTATGTCAAAACCATGGTTGATCATTGAAGTGCTGGATAGCTTTTCATTGGCCAAAGTCCTATAGTTTCTTTCCCCCAATTTGCCGATACTCCGCTGATAACCATCTGTAGCAAACACAACTTTAGGTGCGGTCTGCATCAGTCTTTTTAATGCCGCCGCTTTTACCTCTTCCTGCGGCCAAAAACCCGCATCAGGCGGCGGGAACGTCCGTAAGAAAGTCGCCTTGCCCTTATACTTTAGCTGCATCACTAACCTCCCATTTTCACCGCTCAGGTCGATCTGTTTCCGGATCTCTTCCGGCTTCAAAAATTTCCGGAGATTTAACTTCTGCAATTTAGCCATATGAATAACCAGCTCCTCAAAAGTCTTTTTGCTCTCGGCCAGTACGGCTGCCATACCAGGAATGGTATCGTTGTAATAGACCCATTTTAATTTGATATTGGGTTTAAAACGCAAATAAGGTTCCCAGCGGGCAATGTCTGCAATACGTTGACTTGGCGTTGATTCCCAGTAAGAGCCTTCCATCCCATTGATGTACTCTGTCACCTCAAGCGGTTCATTCCCCATTTTCTGAAGAATCTCCTGACTGGTTTTGGTGATGGTATTTGTTTTAGTCGCTGTGGCATCATAATATGCAATCAATGGCTGACGGGAGCTGACATAGGTCACACTTAAACCAATCAACACAATAAGCACATATCTGAATACCTGCTGAAAGACCGACCTGGATACTCTTTCCAATTTCAGCTTCGTAATGGTAAAAGCCAGAAACATACCAATAATGGCCAGATAATACAACACATCACGGGTATTCAGCAACCCGGCGAGCATACTTGCTGCCCGGCTGGGCATGGAAAGACTATAGGTTAAGTCGCGCACCACGTCGATTCCCTGTCCAACTGTTCCTATATAATTCATAAAGGCCAGCACCACAAAAGTACCAATAGCCGCTACAGCCTGGTAAGTCGTTAAACTCGATACAAAAATTCCGATCGCTGAATAGGCATTTAACAATAAAAAAGCAGCGAACAAGGCCACCAGAATATGTAGATAATCAAAATGTGGAATAAAAAAGGCCGCCGCCAGTACGAAAAGACTTAGAACCCCTATAATTACCAGATTATAGGCCAGCATTGCAGCAAATTTTCCATACACGACCTGGCTCAGTTTTACTGGGGAAGAATACAATAATTTGATACTCCCACTACTCGTTTCCCTGCTGATGATCCCCATGGTGATCAATGGAATATACAGGTACAAGCTGTTCAAAATATGCACAAGAAGCCCCATCTTCTGCGGATCGGTAAACAGAAAACTGGTTAAAAAAGGAATGTTTTTTGCACTTTCTAATCCGGGCATAACACCTGTAAAGCCTACACTCATTTGTACAAAGAGCACAATCATCAGTAACCAGGCAATGGGGGAATAAAATAGCAGGCTGAGCTCCAGCCTGGCTATTTGTATGATTTTCTTCATATTTAAATCGTTATTTTTTTGCTGGCATCAGTACCAGCCTGATATAATTCTTATCCTGAATAAAGGAGGCTGCAGCTTCCTGAACCGATTTCACTGTAATTTTATTCAATGCAGTATCGTAATCAAAAAATTCAGTTAGCGGTTCTTTGTTCATCTCCTGAGAAACCAGATAATCCAGCCAAAATCCATTGTTTGTTGCTCCTGTTTGCAGGCCAACCTTTCGGCTTGCCTTAAACTTCTGCAGATTGTCTGCCGATGGCCCCGAGACCCTCATCTTGTTTACCTCGTCCTGTGCAGAGGCAATCAGCTTCTCTACATTCTGCGGGTCACAATCAAAAGAGATGATCAGGCTAAACCTTTTTTTCAGATATTTGGAAAGCTTAAGTTGCACATTCGGCGTATAAGTACCACCTTCCTTTTCCCGCAGACGTTGGTTCAGGCTAATTTTTAATGCCTCGGCAATGGCATTCATCTGAATCGTATTTTCAAAATTATAATCGAAATCACCTGAATACACCAGCATGACACTTGCTTTTTGAGTAAAGCCGCTATAAACTGTCTTCGTAATCCTACCTGCAGGAATATTCATTCCCAGGTCACGGGCCTTTTCATTTAACCCTTTAGCAGGTAAAGCACCCAGGTACTTCTCCAGCAAAGGCTTAATAGCCTTCAGATCCAGATTCCCTACAAAGAAAAATGTGAAACCGGACGCGTCAGCAAACCGATCCTGATAAATTCTAAAAGCTTTATCCAGGTTAATCGAAGAGATGCGTTCCAGGCTTTGCGGTTTTCTGCGTATGTGATAGTTCCCCAGCACAAAATTTACTGTATCTGTAAAAACCTGATTGGGATCATTCGTTTTATTGGCCAGGGCTTCGCGGCTCCTGCCGATCAGCGTTTGATAGGACTCCTCGCTTTTACGCGGCTCCGTAAAATAAGCGTACATCAGTTCCAGTGCAGCTGGGAGGTCTTCTTTTGTCGTATTGCCATTAAATCCCTGGTAATTGTCCGCAATAAACGGACTGACCTGCACCTGTTTACCCGACATTAACTTACCCAGCTGTAAGGCATCGTAATTACCCGCACCCGCAGCAGCGATAATATTTGCGGCATAAATTGCACTCTCATAGTCTGCGTCACTAACTAAAGAAGTACCTCCTTCTGCAAAACCGTGAAACAGGATCTGGTTATTTTGAAAGTCTGTTTTCTTCAGGATCACCTTTATCCCGTTACCGAGTGTAATCTTTTGTAGTCCACCTGCCTTGATATCTTCCTCAGCAGTGATCTTTCCTGGTTTTGGCTCGTTTTTAAGTAAAGGAAGATCAAGTGCGTCATCGACAAATGGCGGGAGGTTTTGGGCATAAACGTCTTCAATCCAGCTCAATATTGCCGCCTCAGTTGGCAAAAATGTTTTATTGGCTGCTGATGATTTTACGATGATATCCCTGTCCGTATTTTTCAAATAGGTCTTCATCTGCGCGTTCATTTCCTTCAAATCGATATCCGGCAGCAACGTATTGGTCAATTCATAATCTTTAACTATTCCAGGTGCAATCGTGCCTGTTAAAAAGTGCTGGAGATACGATTTGATCAGTATATCTGAGGCTGTTTTATCTTTTTCCTTTAAGCCTTCAGACATTTTTTGCAAATAGCTTTTTTTGGCCCTCTCCAGTTCTGCCTGGGTAAATCCCTGTTCTTCTATTTTGCGGAGTTCCAGCCATACACTTTTCAATGCCGGTTCAGTCTCTGCTGGTTTAGTGGTCACATTCACATAAAAAGAATTCAATCCACCCGTTATAGGCGCAATGCCAACAAGAGGCAATTGCCTGAACCTGGTTGCCAACATTTGTTCAAAAAGGTTTTTCAGCAGATTGGCCCGGTAATCTGCCGCCGTAATAACGGTGTCTGCTTTTTGCTTCATACTGATTTCAACAGAGATACCGCCAAATTCAGGATCTATAAATTGCATATATTGGTTTTTACCGGTCAGTTCTGCACGGTAAATTGTACGTTCTTTTTCCTTTTCAGGATTTTTCAGATCTGAAAACTTGACTTTGATGTCTTTTTCCATTTGATCTACATCGATGTCGCCCACAACGATCAGAGCCTGCAGGTCCGGTCTGTACCAATCCTTGTAAAAACTGCGGATCTCCTCAGGTGTGACTTTTAGCAGCACCTCTTCCGTCCCGATCGGTAACCGGGAACCATAGCGGGAGCCATTGGTATACAACGGAATACTGTTTTCCTGAAAACGTTGCGCAAGTCCCTCTCGGACCCGCTTTTCTTCCAGGATCACATGGCGCTCGTGTTCTACATCCTCCGCCTCAATATTGGCATCTTGTGCCCAGTCACGCATAATTTGCAGACCATTGGCCAGCAATTCCGGGTGGTCCGATGGCAAAGGCAATTGATATACCGTTTCGTCAGGTGTCGTATTGGCGTTGATATCCGCGCCGAAACGTACCCCGGATCGCTCCAGGTAGTCCATTAACTCTTTTTTCGGAAAATGTTTGGTCCCGTTAAAGCTCATGTGTTCTACAAAATGGGCCACGCCTCTTTGCTGATCGGTTTCCAGTATAGATCCTGCTTTAACAGCCAGGTACATCGTTACCCGCTTTTCCGGCGTTTTATTTTTGCGGATATAATAGGTAAAGCCATTAGGCAATTTGCCAGTCCGCACGGCCGGATCCAATGCTAATGGTTGTGTATCCAGTTGGGTTTTACAGGCTAATGGCAGACATAGTGCCGCCAAAAACAGGAACCCTAAAAATTTATATTTAATTAACATAGTGCTGTTCTTTAATGATCTCTACAATCTTTTCATTCTCAATAATGATCATACCCTGCCTGTCGCTGGTAATTCCGCTGGCCAGGGTATATGGATAAGTCGGCACACCATCTTTCATCACCGTTGGCAAGTAGGAGAACTGCAGGTTATCACAGGCTTTGCCCAGGGCTTCCCCGACTTCGATAATGTGGGTGGAAACCACAAAGAAACTATTTCGGTTTGCTGCAAAAGCCTCAGTCACAGCAAGAGTTGCATCATAGGCATCCTTGACATTCGTTCCTTTGAACAGCTCGTCAAACAAGACATACAGGTCCAGAGATTCGCTAACCGCCTTGGCTACCGTTTTGGTCCGCAGTACCTCTGCGTAAAAATGACTGTAACCCATATCCAGGTTATCCGAGACGTTAATGGAAGAAAATAATCCGTCTTTCACGGAGAACTTCATGCGTTCTGCCGCAACCGGAAACCCCATATGCGCCAGATAAACGGCAATACCCATCGACTTCATGAAAGTCGATTTACCCGCCATATTCGCACCGGTTAAAAACAAGACGTTTCTATCCCTGGTCAAATGCAAGTTATTGCTTACGCCATTCCTTAATCCTGGATGGCGGAAACCTTCAATATCCAGCAGCATCTCTGCTGCCGGCAAGGCTTTGGCATAAACAAAACCCTGATCTGCAGCCACCGCAGCAACACCAACAAATACATCCAGTTCGTAGATGAGTTTCAATAAGATCTCCATCTGATCCATCATCGCATGGCGGATCACATAATCGTTGCGGATCAGCTGCATCAATGATGGCTGTCCCTCAGAAGCTTTTAAAATCCCCTGCAGCTTTGGATCCTGCAGAATTTTTTGTGCCCGATCTAAGTCTTTCTGATAAACCGAGATACCTTCTTTTCCAGCCAATTCCTTAAAAAAATCCCTGAATGCCTGCAGTACTTCAATTGTGACCGATTGTCCGGCCTGTAATTGTAACAGCTCGGCATTATGAAAAAGCACTTGTTTGAATTTTTTAGAGAAAATCCCCCAGGTGACCATTGGCAACGAAGCCCCCGCTCCTCCCGAAAGATAGTCTTCCATGGATTCTACCTGCGACCGGATCACTGGAAAGATCACTCTTTGCCGCTGAAAGAAGGCAAAAAGCAAACTTCTGTGGTTAATCTCTACAGGCGAATTTAATGGCCTGGCAAACATCCCTTCCAATACTTTTTCACCTCCCCGGGTGTTCAGTTTGTTAAACATTCCATAAACAGACTGCTGTTTGAATTTACCCAGCAGGTTTAAATCTTCTATGGTTTGTTTGTCGGCCAGCAGATTTTGCGAGGATGACTTTACCTCTTTTTTATGATTGATCAATTCCAGGACACCTTCATTGTTGATGATGATCATCCCATGGCGGTCGTCTGTGATGCCTTCAGTGAGTGTATAAGTATATACCGGTTTGCCCTGCTCCATGCGTGTCGGGAGATAACGGAAACTCATATTGCTGCATTTCTTTTGCAGCACCTCTCCAGCCTCCATAATATGGGTGGAGACCACAAATAAAGAATGCGGCTTACTGGCAAAGGCTTCCATAATGGAGATCGTGCCTTCATAAGCATCCTTCACATTGGTACCTCTAAAGAGTTCGTCAAAGATCACAAACAGGTTCTTTCCAGCACCCAATTCTACCGCTACCTTTTTTACCCGCAACACTTCAGCATAAAAGTGACTGGCACCCATAGTCAGGTTGTCCGGCAGGTTGATGGTGGTGTACATCCCGTCGCAGACGGAAAACTCCATCTCCGCTGCAGCAATCGGAAAACCCAGGTGTGCCAGGTAGACCGAGATCCCAAGCGATTTCATGAAGGTGGATTTACCTGCCATATTCGCCCCGGTCAGGAATACAATATTGCCATCCGGATTCATCTCCAAAGTATTGGGAATGGCACGGCTTAGCAGCGGATGATAGATACCCTTCACCCAAAGGCGGTTCTCATCACGCTGTAAGGCCGTTGGAAAAACATATCCCCGCTCAGTGGCTACCTGAGCAACAGAGATATATACGTCAAGTTGGTACACATGGCCGAGAATTTTTTCCAGGAGCGCCCGGTGTAAAAACCGCAAAATATTATCATATTCTACAATTTTTCCCGAGGAGATCTTACCCTTTCCATGATCCAGAAAAATGGGTTCCAGCTCTTTAGAGTTTAGCAGGGCTAATGCCGCATTTGCTTCTTTGTGGTACGGGTTACTTTCTACTTCCTTTCCTATAGCTGAAAGAAAGATCTTTAAGCCCTGCAGGATTTCCATGAGCGCTGTCACGCTTTGTGTAGCGGTTTTAAAATCCGCCATACTAAAGCCCTGGTTAGACAGCCGGCTTCGGGGGTCGGTATTGGACAGATATCTTTCTGCTTCTTCAAAGCGGTTGCCCTGCAATGGAAAGGCGGTCTTACTTTCCTGAAAATACCGCAATACCGCCACTCGGTTATTAATGGCTTTCTCATCTGAAAGCGGGCTGCGGAACATTTCCTCCAGCAGGGCCGCACCACCCTGCGTGAAGGTCTTGTTGAAAATATGGTAGATAGAATCGCTTCCCGATTTAGAGAAGATATTCAGATCATCGATCGTTTGTTTATCGGTTATAAAGCTCATTTTATTTACGTTTTCTACGGGTTAGCAAAGTGATTCCAAGCAGTAATACTGCGCCCGGAATGACCCCATAATATAAGATCTGTAAGGTTTCCACTCCGGCCTCGTTCAGCTTCATTGTATTGTCTATAGAGTCAATTTTGATCATCTGCACAGGAAATTCTCCATAGGCAAACCATTTAAATATGCTGAGTGTAAATGCGCTGTTTATTTTTGGCATATCTCTCCATCCTTCTTTATTGCTAAAGAAATCCGCATCCCCGGATACGATAATTCGTTGCTCTTTTTTGTCCAGCTTTCGGGTAAGTTTTAATGCAGTTGGAAATGCCCCCTGCTGGTCCCCGGTTTTTGCATCAAAAACCAAATCTGCGGAATCTAAAACAAAAGATCCTTGTTTGATCCAGCTGCGCTGTGCATCAGTCATCAACAAGGGCTGAACGGCGAAACCACCTTTCTTTTCCTCTTTTAAAGCTGCAACTCCAGGCATCGTGACCACACCTTTATTTTGATAGAGTCCTGTTAATCCGCGGTCCATGACCAGGGCCTCTTCAGTAAGTTTTGGCGTAACAAGGTCATAAGAGTAATCCCTGCTGCGCTGAACAAGGGTCCCGTTCAGCATTTTAACTCCGAGTGTATCCAGTAATGGGTTAAGCACGCTTTGTTTACCAGGTTCTCCTGCGATCAGCAGATTCCCTCCTTCAGCAATATATCTCTGAAGTTTAGCCAGCGCATTTTTACTAAACTCCACCTTAGGATCACCGATCACCAATGTCGCAATTCCTTTAGGGATCTCACTGTTCTCTATGGAAACACTGTCGATATCAAAGCCCTGATTGATCAAAGCTGAACGCGAGGTTTTGACATTAAAGAACAATCTATAGTCCCGGTCGCCAATCTTGTCTACCCTACGCTGATAACCATCTGTTGCAAACACAATTTTAGGCGGTGTGACCAGCAGTCGCTTCAAGGCAGCCGCAATTTCGGGTTCCTTAGCCCAGAAATCACTGTCCCCAAAAGTCCGTAAAAAAGTCCTTTTGCCCTTATATTTAAGCTGTACAACCAATCGACCATCTTCACCTCTCAGGTCTACCCGCTTGCGCAAAGCTTCCGGGCTTAAAAAATCAGCCGTATCTACCTCTAATTGTTTAGCCCTTTCTTTAAAAAGTTGATGATCAAAACTGCCGTTATAATATACCCAGTTTAATTTGATATTGCGTTTGAAACGCAAATAGGGCTCCCACCTCAACATAGATGGAATCCGGTTAACCGGTGCACCCCGCTCATAACTGTCGTCCATGAGATTGATGTATTCCGTCATTTCAATAGGTTCATCCCCCATTGCTTTAAGTATATCCTGCGTATTTTTAGTAATGGTATTCGCCTTGATATAGGTTGCGTCGTAATAGACAATCATGGGCTGGCGCGAGGTGATGTATGCTACAGTTAAGCCAACAATTAAAATAAGTACATACCTTAAAGCCTGTTGCGCAATAGATTTTGATACTCTTGTAAATTGCAGCCTCGCGATGGTAAAACCAAGAAAAATTCCGGTGATCACCAGGTAATAGATCACATCACGGCTGTTGAGCAGCCCTCCAACCAACCGCTCAGCACGACTTGGCATGGAAAGACTATAGGTCAGGTCACGTACAAAATCCAGCCCCTGTCCAAAGTTGCCAACATAGTTCATAAAGGCCAGCACGGCAAAAGTACCGATAGCTGCGATGACCTGATACGTGGTCAGACTGGACATGAAGATTCCTATCGCTGAATAGGCACATAAGAGTAAAAAAGAAGCCAGCAAGGCCACCAGTATATGAGGATAATCAACATGGTTTATAAACAATGCTCCCAAAATGGCAAACAGGCTCATTAAGGTCACAACCACCAGGTTGTAGGTGAGCATCGCCAAAAACTTTCCATAGATAATCTGGCTCAGTTTTACAGGTGAAGAATAGAGCAGTTTTATCGTTCCGCTATCCAGTTCCCGGCTAATGATACCCATGGTAATGAGCGGTGTATACAGATATAAACTTCCAAGAATAGTGAAAAATATGCCCGCGGGTAGCGTACCCATGGCTATACTTGTAGTGAATAGTTTATCTGTCAGATCCGTAAACTCCACCTTCAATCCCAGCAAATATTGTAGATCTGCTATTGCCGATAAATTTGCCAGTGCCATCTGTATAAAAAGCACCAGAATGAGCAGCCAGGCAATCGGGGAATAAAACAGCAGGCTCAGTTCCAGCTTTGCTATCTGAATGATTTTTTTCATCAGTATATATTTTTTTAATGGAGATGAAGCTATCATGAGTTTATTCATTGTGTTTTGTGAGTGTAAACTCATGATGGTTTCATAATTCTATTTAATTCGAGATTTTGGATAGCTGGGCAAAAGTTTCATCTAAAGAATTTTTCTCCATATTGAGCTCACGCAAGCGCCATCCATGCTTTGCACTTTCTAATACTACCGTTTCGGAAATACTGCGGTCACCGTTAAAATAAATCCGCAATTGCTTTTCAGTAAGGGTTTCAATCCGGATCACGCCTTCTATCGCCATCAGCACTTCCGCCGGAGGGGCATTCTCCATGATGACCAGCATGCTGTGCGGGGCGATATAATTGTCAAAAGCTTCCATGGTATCTGCAAAAACGATCCTGCCGCTTTCTATCATTACGATATCTTTACAGAGATACTGTACCTCGGTCAGAATATGGGTGGACAGAATAACCGCACGTTCCGCAGCAATGTCTTTGATCAGACCGCGTACTTCCAGGATCTGATTAGGATCCAGCCCGTTGGTCGGCTCATCAAACACCACCAGCTTTGGTTTGTGGATAATCGCCTGGGCAATGCCTACCCTTTGTTTGTACCCTCCGGATAAATTCTTAATGAGTCTTTTGCTAATCTGCGTAAGGCCACAGCGCTCTTTTACCTCCTCCATCGCTGATTTCAATTGTGCTTTTTCTATAGAGCGCAAAATCGCGGTGTGTTTAAGGTATTCATCCACTGTCAAATCCATATACAAAGGCGGTGTCTGCGGCAAAAAGCCGATTTCCTGTTTGGCGAGCTCCGGCTCTTTACTCAGGTCAATGCCATTAATGGTGACCGAACCTGCGGTAGGTGTAAGCACACCGCAAAGAATATTCATTGTGGTGGATTTGCCAGCTCCGTTAGAGCCCAGCAAACCTACAATCCCACTTCTGGGGATCTCTATATTGATGTCACGTATAGCCCAGCTGGTACTATAACGGTGCGACAAGCCGCTAATACGAACGATTGGTTCCATAGTTTAAATTGGATTAAAATGTGTATTCGGGAAGAAAGTCTAAAAGACTTTTAATGTTATCAATAATCGTTGATCAGGAAAGCATCTTGTTTTTGATCTCCGCTGGTTACACCAGGTAGCCCTTTTAATGCAATTGTGAAATTGCGGTAACGGCGTAAATTGCCAGTCCCCCCTCCAACTCCATCGACCACGGCAGTAGCCAGAAGGGCCTGAGTTTCTTTATCCCGGAATTCAAACGTATAGTTTCCTGTTTCCAGCCCGGCATAGTAGTTTTTATAGCCAGAGATTCCCTTATACGGCAGACCATCTATTTCTTTACGGCTGCTTTCTGATAATAGATAAATGCTTACAGGTTTGCTTAGGTAAGAAAGGTTTGCAAAACGAAGGCCAAATGTGCTGTCCCGGTCATTGTGATAAGGAGGGATCGTAGTTACCATCATCGTATCTGGCTTGGCTGCGGTTCCTACAAGGAATAAACTATTGATACTTCCCGGTTTTAAATGGAGCATCAGGTTAAACAACGGTTTGCTGCCGGGCAACGTATCGGGGTATTTGAAAATTCCCAATGGCTGCTCCGTCTTTTCTATAGAAAATTTGCAGTTGTCGGCAAAAGCACCATACACCAACGGGATTGACCCACTGTAATATTTTATCGGCGTAGTACCACTAAAGTTCGGCACCATTCGGTTAACATCCATAATACCATTGACCACAGTTAGGGAAGAAGTGGTGATTTGCTGTTCCGTTTTTTTGCAGGAAATAAGAGCTATGGAAAACAGGCATACCGCTCCAATGAAACTCATTATATAATTTTTCATCTCTTTGTTAATTAAGAATTTAATACCCAGGATTTTGAATCAGATTCTGATTCGTTATAATTTCTGATCTTGGAATTGGATAGAGCAACTGATAATCGCCCGTCCATGGCTGTTTGATTTGTACAGCAGAGAGTACATCGTGCGCTCTTCCTGTTCTTTTTAAATCGAACCACCGGTGCCCCCACTCTGCAAAAAGCTCTATCTCCCTTTCATGTTCAATAGCCTTGGTTACTTCATTTTTAGAGAGCGTGATTGGCAAGTTATTCAAACCTGCCCGTTTTCGGATCACATTCAGATCGGCAATAGCCTGGCTTAGGGACAGACCTCCAAGGGTCTGAGCTTCGGCACGGATCAGATATTGTTCCGCAAGCCTTAGAACTACAGAATACTCCGTAACGGTTCCTGTTATCGAAGAATTCGCCTGTCCGGTTTTATATTTATACGCCTGATAGACCGGCTTTCCCTGTAAACTGTCTCGGTGAAACCATGCTTCTTTTCTCTGATCCTCCATTTCGAAATCATTTTCCAACTCTTTTGATACATAATAGTAAGCCGGTTTCGAAAATAGTGTGGTGCCTTCTGGAGTCGCATTTTTATTGGCAGGCAACGTACTTTGCTTTAATTGCCAGATTGCCTCCTGGCTCGTAGATAAAAAGACCGTATTTAAATCTGCCGGGAGGTTAAAAAGAGCGGCTTGACCAATCACTTCGCTGGCTTGTGCCGAGGCATTGGCATAATCACCGGTGTACAAGTAAGCCCTAGCCAGCAGTGCCGTTGCAGCCCATTTAGTTGGAAGAATTCTTTCGCCGCCCCCTCCCGAAAAATCGGCAGACAAAAGGGATTTCGCATCCAGAAGGTCTTTGATCATCTGTGCATACACTTCATTTTTAGGTGTCTTTTTCATGGTAGCCGTTTTATTAAAGTCTACCGTAAGCACCATAGGTACATCACCGAAAAAATTTACCAGATAGAAATACGTAAATGCCCGCACAAATTTTGCTTCTCCGGTCAGCTTTTTCCTTACTTCATCATGTAACTTAGGAGAAACAGAGGCTTCAACCCCTTCAATAACTGCATTAGAACCATAAATTGCAGTATAGGCTGTTTTCCAGATAATAGCTGTTGATCCGATATCAGCTGTTAGCCTATTTTGATTGAATAAATAATCCTGGCCGTTGGTCGTGCTGGCAATTAATTCGTTTGCAGACATCGCACCATAAAGAGTAGACATGCCCGTGGCAAAACCAAGCAACCCTGTTGCTCCATTAGAATCATTATTAATCATCAGTGTATATACTCCGGCCATGGCTGAATTGGCTTCGTTATCATTCGAAAATACCTTGACCGTAGTGATGGTATCCGTTGGCTCTGGAATACTGACCAGCTTTTTACAAGAAGAAAATGCAACAGCAATAGCGACCAGGGTAAGACTGTATAATTTTAGATTTGTTTTCATTGGAGTATAATTTGTTTTTATCGGTAATGAAGCTTGCAAAACTTATTCATTGTATTTTGTAAGCAGTACGCTTATGCAGCTTTCATTATCATATCATTATGAGTTAAAAATTTAAGGAGAGACCACACAAAAACGTCTTTGCCGGAGGAAGTGCACTAAAATTATCTATATTAGGATCCATGCCATTCGCTTTGCTCAACACAAAAATATTTTGTGCCTGCGCATACACGCTCATTGACTTTGCCCCTATCCTTTTGACCAATTTTTCATTCAGCCGATAATTAAAAGACAGATTATTCATCCGAAGAAAGGAAGCATCTCTGTACCTTCCATCTGAAAGAGCAAAATTGCCGGCACTTTCACTTCCTGGAATCGTTGTCGGTTTTGGATATAAAGCATGATCACCAGGAGCTTTCCAATAATTCCCAAATACCTCAACTGGTTGATTTCCATAATTTCCTAACAGAAATTGACTATTATAGTATGGATTAAGGCCCATTCTTTTTGTAAAATCAAAAAAACAACTGACGTTAAAGCCCTTATACGTAAAAGAAGTACCAAAGCCCCCAGAGAACTTCGGACTGAGATCAATGGCAACATACCGGTCATCTCTACCAGTACCGGTTGGCCCGGTATTTTCCAGACTGATCGCACCGTCATGGTTATAATCTTCAAATGTATAGTTACCTGTTAGTGGATTTATTCCTGTATAGTGTAACAGATATTGTGTATTAATAGACTTACCGACCTTATAAATATTGAAATAAGGAGAATGCTCTATATCAGGATAACTTGCCAGTATATTGGTATTCCGACCAATGTTAAAGTTCATTGACCAATTTATTTTATCCGTTGTAATTAACCTTGCTTCTGCACTCAATTCCAATCCACGGTTTTCTACCATAGCTGCCCAATTGGCCCAAACATTTGGAAATCCGGTATAAATAGGTGTTGGAAATTGGGTAAGCTGATTGCCGGACCGATCACGGTAGAATGTGGTTTCCAAATTGATCCTGTCCTCAAAAAGCCCAACATTCAGTGCAACTTCGAGCTTCTTGTTCACTTGCCATCGATAGTTTGGGTTAGCTGCAATTAGATTGACCAAGGGTGAAACGCCATTATAATCGGGTAATGCCGTGGAAGGCCCTACATTTCTCCCCCACTGGGTAAGGTATTGATAGTCGCCAACCGCATCACTTCCGGTAAGCCCATAACTTCCCCTGAGCTTAAGAAAGCTGATCATTGAAGGAAGCTTATTCTTAATCCAATTTTCCTGAGATAAGATCCAGGCAGCCCCTATGGATCCAAAATTACCAAATTGATTTCCCGGTCCAAAACGAGAAGAACCATCTCTTCTACCGTTAAGGTTGATGATGTACTTATCATGAAGGTTGTAACTTAGCCGTCCAAACACACCCGCATATCTATAATAACCTTTATTGTTAATATTATATTTAATCGGTGCAAGATTTATAGATTCAATAAAATCATCATTTTCATACCCCAGTCCAAAAACACCAGCTGTACTCGTTGTTGTTTTTTGTAAAGAAGTACCCAATAATGCACTGATTTCTCCTCCAAATAAATTTATCTTATAGTTTACTTTAGGTTCTACGATCCAGTTAAAATTATTGCTGCTTCCTGAAAATCCAGTTCCCAATGGATTATTCATTGGATCCATACTGGAAACGGGATTATAATTACGGTTAAAATTTAAGGTGGTATTAAATCCCAAATTGGTTGAAAAATCGAGGTTCTTAGTTACCTGGTAACTCAAAAGCATACTACTCGTCATTGCATGCGTATCAGAATAGTATCTGCTTTCCAAGTTGGCGAAGGGATAATACGTATTCTCAGGACTGCTTCGTCCCCACGCATTAAAGTTCAAATTCCCTACGGCATCATAAATATCTGGCGCATTGGGAGGTGCACCTGAAGCATTTGGTGTGGTCAGTGTATTAATAGAAGAATAAGAATACATTACATTGCCCTGGATCTTAAACTTCCTGTCTGCAGTGCTATGCCCCAGGCTCAGGGATACAGAGGCGACTTGATTGCTGCCACTTTTGGTTAGGATCTCAGCCGATCTGGAGTAATTACCACCAATCCTGAATTGAGTTTGGTCATCTCCCCCGGATAGACTCATCGAAACGTCAGTCTTTTTCCCAATATTACCCCAAAGTTTTTTCTGCCAGTCTGTATAACGTGTGGTATCGTATAACATTAAATCAGGTGCATTGTTCACATCTGGCTGAATGTTATCATTTCTAAAAGCATCTTTTCTCAATTGCAAGTATTGCTGGGTATTGAGCAGCTCATGGCGCTGTGCAATATAATTTAAACCCTGCGCAACATTTACTGAAAAGCCTGAGGCACCTGGTTTTCCCTTTTTTGTCGTGATCAGAATGACTCCATTAGCACCCCTGGAACCATAGATCGCGGTTGCATCACCATCCTTTAGTACTTCTATACTTTCAATATCGCTGGTCCTTAAATTAAACAGCGGGCTTTGTCCACCAGTTACAGAAAATCCGTTTTGAACCACCCCTGCCGAACCTGAATTATAGTTAGAACCAGCTCCAAGATCCAAATTGGTAAGGGGTACACCGTCTATAATGTACATCGGGTCAGACACAAAACTCGAGCCGAGCGTCTTTCTTCCCCGGATTTCCACTTTGACCGGACTTGCTTCATATCCGTTTGTCTGCATCACCGTCATCCCCGGAACCCGGCCCACAAGGGCAAGTAAAGGATTCATAACAGGCTGCTTTTCCAGTTCTTTAGCAGTAATGGTGGTGATATTTCCTGTAGACAAACGACGGTTGGTTGTGCCATAGGCCATTACCTGGATTTCGTCCAGTTTGGAAGTGCTTAACTCCAATCTGATCTGTAAAAAATCAGAACTGACTTTAACTTCTTTGTTGATATATCCCATAAAAGAAATTTGTAGAATAGCATCCTTTGGAACATTAGATATTGAGAATTGTCCTTTATTGTCTGTCATTGTGGTACGCCTTGTACCTTTTACGGTTACTGTCGCACCGGGCAGAGGCTTATTTTCGGCATCACCCACGTTACCAAAGACATTAACTCCATCGAAAGCAGCAACTACTTTTTCAATAAAAGAGGGCTGTTTTTGCTTAATGACAATGATCTTATTTTCAATGCTAAAATCCAGTTGCTGTCCTTCCAGGCAGAGTTTCAATACCTCTTCTACTCCCGCATTTTTAACATTAATACTCACGGGTTTTGAGCTCTGCAGTGTTTTTACCCCTACAAAAACATCGTAACCGCTTTGTTTTCCAATTTCTTCGAGGATGGCCTCTATGCTGGCATTTTTTTGGTTAATAGTGATTCTTTGCGCAAAAGTTGATGCGCTCACCTGCATAATGCCCAAGATCAATAAAGCTGTAATTAGTTTCATTACAAGAATTATATTTAGCCCCTTCAGCGGATGGTCCATCGCTAAAACACGATGCGGACTGGTCAACCGAGGGGATTTATCCTTGCAGCCCGGAGGCATACAAAAATATTTTGTAAAATTTTTATACATTTGAAATACTGGTCTAGACCGGAAAATGCTTTGCTTTCAGAGGCTAAGGGCATTTCCCGGTAATGATAAAATGGTGTGAACTCATTGTTTTATTTCATCAGCATTTAAAACAGGGACGTTGGTAGCGTTCCTGTTTTTATACTGGCTATCCCTGCATTACGGATCTCTTTGATTTCTTTTCATGTGGTTTGTTGGTTGTTGGTTATCGGTTTAATTGATTTTTATCTGTTAATTAGACATCACCGTGATGGTTCTGCCTTCTATTTTGAATTTAACCTTCTCTGCGCGTTCAATCATTTTCAAGACTTCGGATACATTTTTATCCCTGGAAACAATACCCCAGAAGGTGAGCGAAGCAAGTTCTTTACGATTTCCTGCGTAAACGACATCTACATCATACCACCTGGAAACCTGGTTCATGATGTTTTCTAGATTTTCATTATTGAAGCGGAAATAACCTTCCTTCCAGGCCATAGTTGCCTTCAGGTTGGCGGGCCTGACCTGCAAATCACGGCCTGCGTTCAATACTTCCTCTCCTGGCTTTATGATTTTAGATTGAAGGCCATTCTGAGCGCTCACTTTTACCGATCCTTCCAGGAGCGTAGTGGTCGTTTGATTGTCTTCTGTATAACTATTGATGTTAAAATGCGTACCCAATACAGTCACTTCCTGTTGCTGTGTTTTTACAACAAAGGGATGAAGCTTGTCTTTTGCTACCTCAAAATAGGCTTCTCCTTTGAGCTGGACACGACGTTCTTTTGATGAAGCAAATGAAGCGGGATAAGTTAGAGAAGAGACGTTATTTAGCCATACTTTTGTGCCATCCGGCAATCCAACGCTATATTGTTCCCCCTTGGCTGTAGAAAGTGTATTCCAGGTACTGGCTGTTTGCCCGGCAGATGCTTTTACTTCGTATATCAGTTGTCCGTCCTTGGTTTTGGAAATTTGAATACCAGCCTGGTCTGCCAGCTTGCCTACTTTGGCATCCGACAATTCGATCCGCTCTCCATTGGCGAGGGTGAGCGTTGCTGTATTTTTTCCTTTTGAAGCGATATCATTTGCATATTCAGAAACCGGGTAATGGTCTTTACTTCTATAAAAGTACAAGCCAAGTCCTATAACCGCAAAAATCGCTGCGGCGGCTGCTAATCGTGGCCAAAGCTGTAGCTTTTTCTTTGGGATCTCTAATCCAAGCCTTTCACCTACAGTATTAAGGTCCTTTTCCCGGTCGGATAAAGATAAACTTTCATAGAGGTTACCTTCCCGATAGGTCATATACCAGCTTTCTATGAAAGCGATTTCCTCTTCGGTGCATTGATTGGCCTTATACCGTTCCAGTAATTGTTCATAATCTTCTATGGGCATATCTTTTGGGGCCTGGCTTTTTTTCCAAATCCGATACCAAGACGGTTAAGTCGGGCCCAACATGCAGATGAAATCAAAAAATATTTTATTTTTTTAATGTTTGATCAGAAAGATCAGATAAGTCAGCAGGCCTAGTCTGGACCGGAGTATCTTCAAAGCATTAGATACCTGCCGGTTAACTGTTTTTTCAGAAATCCCCAATTGTTCTGCAATTTCTCTGTGACTGAGGTACGTTTTTCTGCTCAGTTCAAAAACCATCCTCATTTTTTCCGGTAGCGCGTTGATCTCAGCCTCTATTACCACAGATAATTGCTTTTCGCGAATCAGGTGATCGGGTAATAACTGCACCTGTTCATGGGCAGAAAAGCTTTTCATTGATTCTACATATTTTGTACGGACCTTCTGACGGGAAAAATGATCAAGAATGCTGTGTTTCAACGAGGTGTATAAGTATCCGGAAAGATTGGTATGGATCTGTATACTTTCCCTTTTTGTCCATAGTGTTGCAAACACCTCCTGTATAATGTCCTGAACCTCTTCTCTATAGGGCAATTTCTTTAAAGCATGGTGATGCAGGATAAATTTATACCTTTCAAATATTTCAGCATAAGCTAAACGGTCACCGTTTTGGAGCAATTGCAACAATTCCATATCCGAGCGCTTAGCGTAGTTTTCCATGTATGATGCGCTTTGAAGGAAGACGTTTCAGATACGGATCCCTGACCTGTAAACTTATCTATCCCTAGTCTTTTGAAAATTCCATCCAATAATATGTAAATAATTTTGCAAACAATAATTTTATGCCATTTACACCTTAAACAAAAAGAGGCTGATCCCCTTTTTGAATTGGTCATCAGCCTCTTTATCGTAAATTCTGAACTTTACTTCCGTTTTCTGCGGATCAGCAAAATCATCGCGATCAGGAACAGTGTTCCGGGAATCACCCCATAATATACAACCTGTATAATTTTTACACGGGGCTTGGTGAGCTTGATGGTATTGTCTTTAGATTCCGGCCGACTTACATCTACCGGGAATTCGCCATAAGCAAACCAGCTGAAAATGCTGACCGCAAGACCTGAGTTGGCAGTGCGCATGTTGGCCCTGGCCAATTCCATGTTACTGAAAAAGTCAGCATCGCCGGATATCAGGATCCGCTGTTCTTTGTTATTTACCTTTCGGGTCAGTGTCAATGCTGTCGGAAATGAGCCCTGCTCATCACCATTTTTTGCTTCCACGGTTAATGCTGCTGAATCCAGGGTAAACTTGCCTTTTTTAAGCCAGCTGGTTTGAGCATCCGTCATCAAAATTGGATGAACGTCAAAAGGTCCTTTATCCTTATAACTTAATGCGGCCACATCTGGCATCGATACCACAGATTTGTATGCATAATAAGGCTGTAACCAAGGTGACATGGCTACTGCCCCCGGAGCCAGTAATGGGGTGACCAGGCCATAGGAATAATCCCGGCTACGCTGAACTAAGGTCCCGTTTAACATTTGGACCCCAAGGGAGTCGAGTAAAGGGTTCACAACATTTTGTTTGCCAGGTTCACCGGCAATCATGAGGTTCCCGCCCTCAGCAACATATTTCCGGAGCTTCGTCAATGCTGACGCGCTGAAAGCAACCTTTGGATCTGCAATCACTAAGGCCGAAATCTCCTTCGGAATTTCCTCTTTTTCCAAAGACACACTGTCCATATCAAATCCCTGGTTGATCAGTGAACCCCTGGTGATTTTTTCATTAAGCAACTTTTTATAATCCCGGTCGCCCATTTTGTCCATACTCCGCTGATAACCATCTGTCGCAAAAACAATTTTAGGAGGAGTCACGAGCAATCGTTTTAAAGCCGCCCCGGTCTCTGCTTCTTTAGGCCACATATTCCGCTCATAAGGAAAGGTGCGTAAAAAAGTTGCTTTCCCTTTATATTTCAACTGCATGACCGTACGTGCACCCTCCTCGCGCAGGTCAATCTGCTTATGGATTTCCTTGGGCGTCAAAAATTTATCAAGGTCAAGTTGATTGGCATTCGACATAAACACGACATACTTATTAAAAGTCGAATTATACTTGATGAGGTTTTCAGTCATGCCAGGAATACTGTCGTAATAATAAACCCATTTCAGGTTGATGTTAGGCTTGAACCTTAAATAAGGTTCCCAACGGGCAATATCTGCAATCCGGTCACTTGGGCTTGCCCTGTTATAGGAATCTTCGATTCCATTGACATATTCTGTCATTTCAATCGGCCCGTCACCTAATTTTTTAAGGAGATCCTGGCTGGCTTTAGTGAGCGTATTTGTTTTGGTGGCCGTAGCATCATAATAACCGATCATTGGCTGGCGTGAACTGATATAAGTGATGCTTAAGGCAACCACTGTAATCAGCGCATATCGCCCAACCTGTTTGAAGGTAGATTTTAAGACCCTTTCCATTTCCAGTTTAGTAATGGTAAAGGCCAGGAACATCCCGGTGATAGCCAGGTAATAAATGACGTCACGGGTATTGAGCAATCCGGCCACCATGCGTTCCGCGCGACTGGGCATTGATAAACTAAAGGTCAGATCGCGCACAAAATCCATATCTTGTCCAACTGTCCCAATATAATTCATAAAGGCCAGCACCACAAAGGTACTGATGGCCGCTACAGCCTGGTAAGAAGTTAAACTGGACACAAAGATCCCGATCGCTGCGTAGGCGTTGATGAGCAGATAAGCTGCAAACAGAGCCACCAGAATATGCGGATAATCAAAATGTGGGATCAGGACAGCCACACCTATAACAAACAGGCTCAAAACACCTATAATGACCAGGTTATAGGTCATCATGGCCACAAATTTACCGTACACCACATGGCTGAGCTTTACTGGGGAAGAATAGAGTAATTTGATACTGCCGCTGCTGATTTCCCTGCTGATGATCCCCATGGTAATCAATGGAATGTATAAGTACAAACTACTCAAAATATGGACAAGAAGCCCCAGGTTATCAGGAGAGGTAAATAGATTACTGGTTAAAAAAGGACCGCCTTTTGTTCGTTCTAAATCCGGCATAGCACCCGTAAAGCTCAGACTGACCTGTACAAACAGGATGATCATCAGCAGCCAGGCAATCGGGGAATAAAATAGCAGGCTGAGCTCCAGCCTGGCTATTTGTATGATTTTCTTCATCTCTATAAAAATTTATTTTTTTTCTGGCATCAGCACCAGTTTCACATAGTTTTGATCCTGAATATATTTTGCCGCCGTCTGCTGTGCGGTTTTTACCGTAACGCCGTTTAGTGCTGCATCGTAATCATAGAATTGGGTTAGCGGCTCTTTATTCATCACCTGAGAGGTCAGGTAATCCAGCCAAAAAGCATTATTGGTCGAGCCGGTCTGCAGCCCTACCTTTCGTGCAGCCTTAAACTTCTGCAGGTTTTCTGCCGATGGTCCCGAAGTCCTCATCTTGTTCACTTCTTCTCTGGCTGAGGCAATGAGCTTTTCGGTATTCTGCGGTGCACAATCAAATGTAATGATCAGGCTAAATCTGCTTTTCAGGTATTTAGACATGTTCATCTGTACATTGGGCGTATAGGTTCCACCCTGCTGGTCCCTTAGCCTTTGGGTCAGGCTGATCTTCAGTGCATCGGCCACAGCATTCATGTTGACCGTATTCTGAAAGTTATAGTCAAAATCGCCTGAATAGGTCAAAACGACACTTGATTTTTGCTCACTGCCCAGGTACACAGTTTTAGAAATCTGGCCTGCCGGAATATGAATACCCACGTCCCGCGCAGTTTCCTGTAGATTTTTAGCAGGTAAAGAGCCCAGGTATTTTTCGATTAAAGGTCTTAGAGTTCCTTCATCCAGATTACCGACGAAAAGAAAGGTAAATCCGGAAGCATCAGCAAAACGCTCTTTGTAGATCTCAAAGGTCTTGTCCAGTTTAATTTGTGCCAGGCTCGTTGTATTTTGTGGCCTTTTACGCACGTGATAATTTCCTAAAACCAGGTTTACCGTATCCATAAACACTTTAGAGCGGTCATTTCCGGTGGTCGCCAGTTCTTCTTTAGTCCTCTCAATCAGTGTGGTGAAGGTTTCCTCATTCTTACGGGGTTCAACAAAATAAGCATACAACAGTTCCATTGTGGTCTGCAAGTCCTGTGGAGTAGTCATCCCGCTAAAGCCCTGGTATTCGTCCACTATAAACGGACTGACCTGTACTTTTTTACCTGCCAGAAACTTGCCCAGCTGCAGCGCATCATAATTTCCCGCTCCTGCAGCCATAGTTAACTTAGCCGCATTGATGGCGCTTAGGTAATCCGCATCTGAAGATAAACTCGCCCCCCCTGCCGCAATACCTTTGATCAAAATCTGGTCATTTTGGAAATTGGTCTTTTTTAACAGTACGGTCATTCCATTGCTTAGCATTAACTTTTGTATACCGGCAGCTTTAATTTCTTCAGTTGATTTGATCTTTCCGGGTGTAGGCTCAACCTTTAGCAGAGGAAGATCCTGTGTATCTTCTTCTGCATCAGGCAGGCTTTGCGTATAAACATTTTCTATCCATCGATCCACTGTTGTCGCGTCGGGCAGGAACCCTTTATTATGCTCAGATCCTTTGACGATGATATCCCGGTCTTTAGACTTCAGATAAGTACCCATCAGGCCATTGATCTCCTCTAAAGTAATGTCAGGAAGCAACTCGGTAGTCAGTTTAGATTCTTCTTCGATGCTTTGCGGTACATTACCGGTCAGGAAGTGCTGCAGGTAGGGTTTAATGAGCACCTCTGAGGCCGTTTTGTCTTTCTCGCTCAGCGCATCGGCCATTTTTTGCTGATGACTCTTTTTCACCCTTTCGAGTTCTCCTTTAGTGAACCCTTGTTCCTGCATTTTACGCAATTCCAGCCATACACTTTTCAGCGCCTGTTCGGTCTCTGCCGGCTTGGTGCTCACACCAACTGAAAAAGAGCCTAATCCACCCGAAAGCGTCGAAAAACCAGCAAGAGATATTCCTCTGAACCTGTTGTTGACCAGCTGGCCAAACAGGGTTTTCAAGAGGAAGGCTCGGTAGTCGGTCGTCGTGACTATTTTATCGGTGTATTCCTTCATCAGGACCTCCACAGATATACCGGGTATTTCCGGGTCCAGAAATTGCATATACTGGCCTTTACCAGTCAGTTTAGCCTGGTAAACCGTCCGTTCTTTTTCTGGCTTTGGATTCTTCAGGTCTGAAAACTTCGCTTTGATGTCTTTTTCCATCTGATCGGGATCAATGTCTCCGACCACCAGGATGGCCTGCAGGTCTGGCCGGTACCAGTCCTTATAAAAACTGCGGATCTCCTGTGGGGTAACTTTCAACAAGACTTCTTCTGTACCGATTGGTAAACGGGAGCCATAACGAGACCCATTGGTATAAAATGGGATAGCCTTTTCCTGATAACGCTGAGAAAGTCCATCGCGATAGCGTTTCTCTTCCAGGATCACGTGACGTTCACGTTCCACATCTTCGGCCTCGATATTGGCTTCCTGTGCCCAGTCTCGCATAATTTGTAAACCGTTAGCCAACAACTCCGGATTGTCTGATGGTAATGGTAACTGATATACCGTTTCGTCAAAGCCCGTATTGGCATTGATGTCTGCACCAAAGCGTACTCCGGATTTTTCCAGATAATTGGTCAGCTCCTTCTTAGGAAAGTGTTTGGTCCCGTTAAAACTCATATGTTCTACAAAGTGGGCCACGCCTCTTTGTTGATCGGTTTCCAGAATGGACCCGACTTTTACAGCCAGATACATGGTTACCCGTTTTTCAGGGGTCTTGTTCTTACGGATGTAATAGGTAAAGCCATTGGCTAGTTTCCCTGTTCGTACGGCTGGATCCAGGAGTAAGGGCTGCGTGCTCAGCTGGGTCTTGCATCCCAGAGGGATACAAAGCGCGGCTATTCCAAAAAAGCTTAAAAATCTATATTTATTTAACATGTTACAGCTGTAAATGAGGTTTATGAGTTGAACTACCGGATTGGATGATCTCTACAATCTTTTCATTCTCAATAATGATCATGCCCTGACGGTCGGTTGTGATTCCGGAGGAAAGCGTATATGGGTAAGTTGGTATGCCGTCTTTCATCACCGTTGGCAGATAAGAGAACTGCAGGTTATCGCAGGCTTTGCCCAGGGCCTCACCTACTTCAATGATGTGTGTAGAGACCACAAAAAAACTGTTCCGGTTTGCCGCAAAGGCCTCGGTCACTGCGAGGGTGGCATCATAGGCATCCTTAACGTTCGTTCCTTTGAACAGCTCATCAAACAATACATACAGATCCAAAGATTCACTCACCGCTTTAGCTACGGTCTTGGTACGGAGTACTTCTGCATAAAAGTGGCTGTACCCCATATCCAGGTTATCTGAAACATTGATTGAGGAAAACAAGCCATCTTTGACAGAGAATTCCATCCGCTTAGCGGCCACCGGAAAGCCCATATGCGCCAGGTAAACCGCAATCCCCATCGATTTCATAAAGGTCGATTTACCCGCCATATTCGCACCTGTTAAAAACAACACATTACGGTCTTTAGTTAAATGAAGGTTATTGCTCACTCCTTTTCTTAAGCCCGGATGGCGGAAACCTTCCAGGTCCAACCGCATGTCCGCCGCAGGTAAGGCCTTCGCATAGACAAAGCCTTCTTCGCGCGCCACGGCAGCTACTCCTATATATACATCCAGTTCATAGATCAGCTTCAGCAAGGTTTCCATCTCCCGCATCATCGCATGGCGGATGGTATAATCGTTGCGGATCAGTTGTGCCAGCGAAGGCTGTTCTTCTCCTGCCTTCAAGATTCCCTGAAGTCTGGAGTCTTGAAGAATCCTTTGTGCAGTGTCCAGATCTTTTTCATATATGGATATTCCATCTTTTCCTTTCAGCTCTGCAAAGAAATCCCTAAAGGCCTGAAGTACTTCAATGGTAACCGATTGCCCGGCCTGCAATTGCAATAGCTCTGCATTGTGAAAAAGTACTTGTTTAAATTTCTTGGTAAAGATGCCCCAGGCCACCCTTGGCAAAGCCGCACCGGCACCGCCAGACAGGTAATCCTCCATCGATTCCACTTGCGAGCGGATCACAGGAAAGATCAGACTGTTTTTTTGAAAAAAGGCAAACAGCAAACTTCTGTGGTTAATTTCTACAGGCATATTCAGTGGCCTGGCAAACATCCCATCCAATACTTTCTCTCCGCCCCGTGTTTGTAAATGATTGAACAAGCTATAGATTGACTGCTGTTTAAACTTGCCCTGCAGATTCAGGTCTTCTATGGTTTGCTTATCGGCTTGAAAGTGTTGATATCCGGGTTTTGCCCCCTTTTTATCTTTGATCAGGTCCAGTACCCCTTCATTGTTCACGATAATCATTCCATGGCGGTCATCCGTAACTCCTTCCGCTAGTGTATAGGTATAGACCGGTTTCCCTTGCTCCATACGGGTTGGAAGATAACGGAAGCTCATGTTAGGGCAACGCTCCTTTAACACTGATCCGGCTTCCATGATATGCGTAGAAACAACAAACAAAGAATGTGGCTTCTTTGCAAAAGCTTCCATAATGGCGATGGTACCCTCATAAGCATCCTTCACGTTGGTGCCGCGGAACAGCTCATCAAAAATCACAAACAGATTCTTTCCTGCACCCAGCTCTACCGCTACCTTTTTTACCCGCAACACTTCAGCATAAAAATGGCTGGCGCCCATAGCCAGGTTATCCGGAAGGTTGATGGTGGTATACATTCCATCGCAAACCGAGAATTCCATTTCTGCTGCAGCGATCGGAAAGCCCAGGTGGGCCAGGTAAACCGAGATCCCAAGGGATTTCATAAAGGTGGATTTACCGGCCATATTCGCCCCGGTCAGGAATACAATATTTCCGTCGGGGTTCATTTCTAAAGTATTGGGAATTGCCCGGCTTAGCAGCGGATGATAGACGCCCTTCACCCGAAGGCGGTTCTCATCGCGCTGTAAGGCCGTTGCAAAAATATAATTGCGCTCGGTAGCTACCCTTGCGAGGGAAATACATACATCCAGGTGGTAGATCTGCTGAAGGATCTTCTCCAGCAAGCCGCGTTGCTGGAAACGCAAAATATTATCGTATTCCACGATCTTGCCTGAGGAGATCTTACCTTTGCCATGGTCCTTAAAGATCAGCTCCAGCTCCTTGGCGTTCAGTAAGGCTAAAACAGCGGCTACCTGTTTCCCGTAAGGATTACCGGCTACTTTTGGCTCAATATCCTGCATAAACTTTTTAAGTCCCTGCAGGATCTCCATCAGTGCCGTTACACTTTGTCCGGCGGCATTAAAATCGGCCATACTAAAGCCCTGGTTAGACAGGCGGCTTCTGGGATCAGTATTGGAAAGGTACCTTTCGGCCTCCTCAAAACGGTTGCCCTGCAAAGGAAATTCAGTTTTGCTTTCCTGGAAATAACGTAGTACCGCCACCCGCTCATTGATCGCCTGATGGTCGGAAAGCGGGCCGCGGAACATTTCCTCCAGCAGGGCCGCACCACCCTGCGTGAAGGTCTTGTTGAAAATATGATAGATAGAATCGCTCCCCGATTTGGAGAAAACGTTCAGATCGTCGATCGTTTGTTTATCGGTTATAAAGCTCATAATTATTTACGTTTTCTGCGGATCAAAAGCACCATACCCAGCAAAATAATGACTGCCGGAATGACCGCGTAATACAATACTTTTAAAGTTTTCATCCCCGCTTTGTTTAGCTTCAGATGCGTATCTTTCGGACTTGGACGGCTCATATCTACCGGAAATTCGGCATTGGAAAACCAGCTAAAGATGCTGATCGAAAGAGAGCCGTTCGCTGTTTCCAGATTGGCCCTGGTCAACTCCTTATTGCTGAAAAAATCGGCGTCGCTGGTAACCATGATCCGCTGTTCTTTGTTTTTTATTTTGCGGCTCAGCATCAGCGCTGTCGGAAAGGATCCATGCTCATCACCCGTCTTTTTATCAAAGACCAGTGCCGCCGAATCCAGTACAAATGAACCTCTTTTGATCCAGCTGGTCTTTTCATTGGTCATTAAAACTGGTTCAACTTTAAAAGTCCCCTGATGCTGATCCCTCAGAGCCGCTGCACCTGACATAGAAACTACCGTTTTTTCCTCGTATGGTTTTTTGAGTGCTGGTGACATGACTACAGCTCCTGAAGTAAGATTTGGGGTAACCAGACCATAAGAGTAATCCCTGCTCCGCTGTACCAGTGTTCCACTCAGCATTTCAACGCCAAGCGAATCCAGTAAAGGATTTACAATAGATTGTTTTCCTGGTTCGCTGGCAATCAGTGTATTTCCACCTTCCTGGATATATTTCCGTAAATTGGAAAGTGCGGCAGGGCTTAGTGCCGCTCTCGGATCACCAATCACCAGCACGGCGATATCTTTAGGAATTGCACCCTGCTCCAAAGACACACTGTCAATATCGAAACCCATATTGATCAGTGAGGTCTTGGACTGTTTGGTATTGAAGAGCATTTTATAGTCCCGGTCGCCAATTTTGTCTACGCTGCGCTGGTAAGCATCCGTCGCAAAGACAATTTTAGGCGGGTTTACCACCAATCGTTTTAAAGCGGCAGCAATCTCTGCTTCCCCCGGCCAACGGTCACCATCATCAAAGGTCCTTAAAAAGGTTGTTTTCCCTTTGTATTTCAGCTGCATCACCATCCGGTCGTTTTCCCCGCGAAGGTCTATTTGCTTGCGGATCTGCTCGGGACTTAAAAAACGGCTGGTATCCATATCCTGGGTCTTCGCCACGTCTTTGAATACAGTCTTTATACTTTTACCCGGATTAGCCGCATAGAACTGCGGGTTCGTAATGTCGTAATAATACACCCAGTGCAGGTTTATATCCCCTTTAAAACGCAGATAAGGCTCCCATTTGGCAATCCCGTAAAGCCGGGCAACCGGAGCACCAACAGAATAACTGTTATCCAGGCCGTTAATATAAGCGGTCATTTCCACCGGTTCATTACCCATTTTTTTCAAGATCTCCTGCACTGGTTTTACGATCGTATTGACCTTGGTGTCTGTCGCATCATAATACAGGATCACCGCCTGGCGGGAACTGAGATAAGCTACCGCAAGACCCACTACTATAATGGTCAAATATCGGCCAACCTGATACAAAAAAGATCTGGAGGTACGCGCCAGTTCCAGTCTTGTAATGGTAAAGGATAAAAAGATCCCCGAGATGGCTACATAATAGATCACGTCGCGACTGTTGAGTAATCCTTTCACCATTCTTTCTGCGCGACTGGGCATGGAAAGGCTATAGGTCAGGTCACGGACAAAGTCTATTCCTTGTCCAAAGCCTCCGATATAATTCATAAAGGCCAGCACACCGAAAGTGCCAAGCGCAGCTACGATCTGGTAGCTGGTGAGACTGGACATAAAGATCCCGATGGCCGAATATGCACTTAAAAGTAAAAAACAGGCCAGCATAGCCACCAGCACATGCGGATAATCAAAATGATCAACGAGACTGGCACCAAGGATAAAGAAAAGGCCCGAGATCACCAGGATAATCACCAGGTTATAGACCAGCATAGCGGCAAATTTCCCGTAAATAAGTTCCCTGAGTTTTACCGGAGAAGAATACACCAGCTTAATGCTGCCACTGCTGATCTCCTGACTGATCAGCCCCATGGTGAGCAGCGGCGTGTATAAGTATAAACTTCCAAGCATGGTATACAGAATACCCATAGTGGATCCTGAGGAGGTGGTGAACAGTCGGTCTGTTAAAAACCCGTTGTCTCCAATCAATTGTTGCAGTTGCAGCATTTTTGCTAACCCCGGTATAAAAGCATGGGTCATTTGCACAAAGAAGACCATGATCAGCAGCCAGGCTATGGGCGAATAAAATAGCAGGCTGAGTTCCAGCCTGGCTATTTGAATGATTTTTTTCATCAGTTATTTATTGATTTTAAGCCGTCTGGTTTAGTTAGAGATCCTGGACAATTGGGCAAAGGTTTCATCTAAGGAATTCTTTTCCATATTCAGCTCACGCAACCGCCAGCCTTGTCTTGCGCTTTCCAGCACCAGGCCTTCGGAGATGCTTTTGTCACCATTGAAATAGATCCGTAGCTGCTTTTCAGTCAGGTATTCTACCCTGGTAATGCCTTCAATAGCCTGAAAAGCTTCTGCAGGAGGTGCATTTTCCATCACCACCAGCATACTGTGCGGAGCAATGTAATTGTCAAAGGCTTCCATGGTATCTGCAAAAACAATCCTGCCGCTTTCAATCATCACAATGTCCCTGCACAGGTACTGTACCTCGGTCAGGATATGTGTAGAAAGGATCACTGCACGGTCGGTAGCTATGTCCTTGATCAGTGCACGCACTTCCAGGATCTGGTTCGGGTCCAGCCCATTGGTCGGTTCATCAAACACCACCAGCTTTGGCTTATGGATAATGGCCTGGGCAATGCCCACACGTTGCTTATAGCCTCCTGACAAATTCTTGATCAACCGCTTATTGATATGGGTCAAACCGCAGCGTTCTTTCACCTCTTCCAGGGCATTTTTCAACTGGTCTTTTTCCACGGAACGCAAAATGGCGGCATGTTTCAGGTATTCATCCACCGTTAAATCCATATATAAAGGCGGAGTCTGCGGCAAAAAGCCAATCTCCTGTTTGGCGCGTTCCGGCTCTTTACGCAGGTCGATTCCGTTGATGATCACTTCGCCGGTAGTTGCAGTGAGCACCCCGCAAAGAATGTTCATGGTAGTAGATTTACCGGCCCCGTTAGAGCCCAGCAAGCCCAGGATCCCGCTTCTTGGGATCTCGATATTAATGTCGCGGATAGCCCAGCTGGTACTATAGCGATGCGATAGTCCAATAATACGAACGATTGGTTCCATATTTTAAATGTATGTTAGGTATGTATTCGAGAAGAAAGCTGTATGAGCCTTTAAAAATTAAAAATCGTAGACTAGAAACGGGTCAGCAGCCAGGTTTCCAAGGGCATCGTTCGGCAGCCATACCATCGTATAGTTTCGGTAGCGCCATTTGTTCACCTCAGCTGTTGTGGTTCCAAAATCCTTTAAAGTATAGCGGGTTAACAGGCTACCCGATGCCTGATCATAAAATTCAACCAGAACATCTGTAACCTCTGAAGTCGCGTTTACAATGATGTAATCTGTAATTTGTTTGTAGGCTAGGTTACTAACAGACTTATCAGTCCCTTTACCAGAGATATGAACCCTTACCGGTTTTTTATCCGGAGAAAGGTTGATCAGGCGTAGGCCCGTAACACTATCTGTAAGTGAATGATAAGGGGGCATTTTATTCACCATAAGCATTTCTGGCTGTGAGAGCGTTCCAAAGAGAAACAAGGTACTGGCCTCTTTGGCACCGAGATTAAGCGATAGCTGATAAACAGGCTTATCTTTTGCGTTGGTATCGGGAATCTTATAAATGAGGAGGGGTTGCGTTTTGGAAGGAAGCGCAACGTGATTATTAGGCACGTAAACACGATACTTAATCCACATCGTACTTTCTAATCCCGCGCTGGGGCGCTGCTCGTTAAAGTTAGCAGCCAGAAAATCACCCCCTGGCAAGGCATTGACAATGGTCAATGCTGTTAAAGTTTGAGGCTGCACGTCTTTTTTACAGGAAATAATTACTGAGAAAAAAAGCCCGGCCAAAATATATGGAAAAAACAGATTCTTCATGATGTTTAATTTCTAGTGATAGTCTGGTTCTAATAATTTGGATTTTGAGTTAGGAAATGATCTCTTTGTAGCTCCGTTTTCGGGATTGGATACAGCAACTGGTAACTACCCCGCCATGGTTGTTTAGCTGGAATCGCCGAAAGTACCTGCTCTGCTTTTCCAGTTCGTTTTAGGTCAAACCAACGGTGACCCCATTCTCCAAAAAGTTCTGTTTGCCTTTCTTTCGCAATGGCCGCCAGGGTCTGGTCTCTGGTCAGGGTAGTTGGCAATGGCACTATCCCGGCGCGACGACGCAGTATATTGAGGTCCTCAATGCCCGCAGACAACTGTCCGCTGAGTGCAAAGGCTTCTCCCCTGATGAGGTACATTTCAGCGAATCTCAATACCATATAATATTCTGTAGCAACGCCACCTACAACCAGGTTGTGATACCCTGTTTTATATTTATAAATAAATCTCGCATGGTAGTTTACACCTGATTGTGTGAAATCCGTACTGTCTATCCAGGCCGCTTTACGAAGATCACCCGGTTCAAATGCTTTAAGCAAGTAGGAAGAAAGATCACCCGAAGCTCCGCTGTGAAGTGGAGAAGGAAGCATCCCAATCGCCTCTGGCACTGCATTACCAATAAATATTTTATTTACATTTTGCTGCAGCTGCCAGATGGTTTCTGAGCTGTTCTTCAAAAAAACTTTGTTCAGGTCAGCCGTCTCCAGCTGATAAAGATCTGTTTGTCCGATTACATCCGTAGCTTCCTGAATGGCTTTACTATTGTCTCCAGTATACAAATAAACCCTGGCAAGCAATGCTTTAGCCGCCCACTTATTGGCTCTGATCCGTTCTCCACCACCAGCCGAATAATCTGCCGGCAGTCCATTGGTTGCATCGATCAGATCGTTGATGATCTGCTGATATACAATAGTGACTGCTGTTCTGGGTTTGTTAGAATTTTCAGCAAGGTTTGTAGAGAGCAATAGTGGTACATCACCAAAGCAATTCACCAGATAGAAATAGCTAAAAGCTCGAAGAAATTTAGCCTCAGCGATCAGCTCTGTTCTGGTTTTTGCATGGAGTAAAGTCGATTTTGATGCCCCAATTCCCTCCAAAACCCCATTGGCACCATAAATGGTCTGATAAGCTGAAGACCAAATATTATTGGCTTCCCCACTCTCTGCAGTGAGTGAATTCCTGGCAAGATTTCCAATGTTATTATTTAAATTAAAGGCTAAGTTAATTTCATCCGCAGAAGCCCTTGCATTTTGACTGGTCAGTCCACTGGCAAAAGAAGAGCTTGCATCTGTATTGATCATTTGTGTCAATATACCAGCCATAGCGCTTATGGCCTGTGTATCGTTATTAAAAACCTTATCGGTAGTAAGGGTATTTTTAGGGTCTGGAATTTCTACCAGTTTATTACATGAAAACAATAAAAATACTGATATCAGCAGCAATAATTTATTTGAATGATGGTTAAGCATAGTCATGGTTTTATAAGGTCAGTGAAAGGCTTGCAACAATCGTTTTTGCCTGTGGCAGTGATCCAAAATTTTGCGTGTCCGGATCAATTCCTTTATACTTGGTAAATACCCATAGATTTTGTGCATCTATAGAAAAGCTAAGGCGTTTACCCTTAAGAAATTTCTGTGGCAGCATATAACCTAAACTCACCGTCTGCAACCTCAGAAAAGAAGCGTCTGTATAGGCCAGATCAGAACTCAATATATTTGAATTTGAGGGTAAACCAGTGACAGAGGTAAGCGCAGCATATTTACCTGGCTGTCCAGGCTCTTGCCAACGATTATTAAAAACCTCAGTTGGTATATTCAGCATATTGCCTGCGGGCACACCTGAATAAAACGCACTCAGACCCATTTGATTTTTATAATATAAGTTGACTATCAACGAAAGGTTTTTGTACTTAAATCTATTGTTCATCCCGACTGTAAACTTCGGATCCCTGTTCATGACAATATAACGGTCATCAGTTCCGGTACCTGGCCGTACAGTAGGGTTTGGCCCAACTGTTCCGTCACGGTTACGATCTTCATAAACGTATTGACCAGTCATCGGATCAAGACCAAGATAATGCAGCAAATAAATATCATTTACCGATTTACCAACCACATACTGTGTAGCGTAACTGGAGAGATTAAGATCCGGATAACTTAGCAAAATGTTTTTATTGAACCCTGTGTTCAAACTCAAATTCCAGCTGAAGTTGTTCGTTCTGATCGGCACGTCATTAATTGAAAATTCCCATCCACTGTTTTGAACCACTGCCGGCCAGTTGGCTGTTACCGTAGGATATCCAGTAAACAGAGGCGTCGGATAGTTGGTCAGCTGATTGCCACAACGGTTCCGATAGTAATCCACATTGATATTAAGATCTTTAAATAGGTTCATTTCAAAGGATAAATCCAGCTTTTTATTCACTTGCCACTGAAAATTCGGATTCACTGCATGTAAACTGATCAATGGGGTAACCCCTCCATAGGTATAAACTGGAACGCCATTATTCATATTAGACCATTGGCTGATGTATTGATAATCGCCCACACCATCACTCCCCGTAAGACCATAACCTGTCTCTTATACACATCTGACGCTGCCGACGAACGTTAGCCGGTGTAGGTGGCGGGGGGGGGCGGATCAGTAAAATGGGGGGGGGGGGGGGGGGGGGGGGGGGGGGGGGGGGGGGGGGGGGGGGGGGGGGGGGGGGGGGGGGGGGGGGGGG